>CAYUZB010000060.1:0-22873 GCA_964449565.1 uncultured Granulosicoccaceae bacterium
TGCCTCTACCAAATAGTCTCTATCAATAGGCTTACTTATGTAGTCAACCGCTCCGAGTGCGTGGCCCATTTCCTTATCACCCAACAGTGACATCACCACGACTGGAATATGTTGAAGCGCTTCGTCAGATTTAAGCAATTTAAGAACTGACCAGCCATCTATGTGCGGCATGACGATATCTAGCGTAATGATATCCGGCTGCATTTCCGCTGCAACCCGTAACCCATCTTTACCACTTGTAGCGGTAAGAACTTCATAACCCTCGCTGGCAAAAATTGCTCCGAGATCTTCAAGCATATCGACATCGTCATCAATGATGAGCACGCTGTATCCGTTAGCTACGCTCACCTTTGGCAATCGTACTGGCCTGTGAGCATGAACATCTAACTCGGCGGGTAGTTTCATCGTAAAGGTCGAGCCTATGCCCTGCTCACTCGCTACAGAAATCGTACCTCCCAGCAACTGGCAAAATTGTTTTGAAATTGACAGGCCCAGACCGCTACCACCAAAGTCTCTGCTGATTGAACTATCGGCCTGTGAGAAGGTTTCGAATAATTTTTCCTGTTGATCACTGCTCATACCAATGCCGGTGTCCGATACAGAAAACACCAAGTAGCTTGTATCGCCTTCTGCAATGCGATGCACATCTAATGAGATCTTCCCTGCCTCGGTAAACTTGGCTGCATTGCTCAAAAGATTAAACAGGTTTTGGCGAATCTTTGTTTGATCCGACCGCATAAGACCTACATCTTCCGCCAATTTAACTTCTAAGCTGTTATTCTTATTTGATAACACCGGTTGAATGACGGATTGAACTTCTCGGATCAGCTCCGTGACATCGAAGGATTCAACGTGAAGTGTCATCTTTCCTGCTTCAATCTTTGAGAGATCGAGAATTTCATTAATGAGCGTTAGCAGATGCTTGCCGGCATCACGAATTTTTTCAAGATCTGGAATGGACTCGCTATTACCATTGTCTGTAGCCTCATCATGTAACAGCTCGCTATAACCAATAATGGCATTGAGCGGCGTTCGTAATTCGTGGCTCATATTGGCCAAAAACTGACTTTTTGCCTGAGTCGCCTGCATGGCGGTATCTCTGGCAAGCTCCAGTTCATCAACTGTTGACGCTAGCGCTGCCTCATTCTTTTTTATATCGGTTAAATCACTGTAAATTGCCACCGTGCCACCATCATTTGTTCGGCGTTCAGATATCTGTACCCAACTACCATCAGCACGTTGAATGATTACAGGCCCTTTCGGATTTTTATGCTCCTCTAACCGTGACGCGACAAAGGTCTCAATATCAGAATCTATCGACGAAGTCAGCCCGGCTTTAGCCGCGTTAATTAGGATTTGTGAGTAAGTCATGCCCGGTTTGGCAATCTCGGTATTGCCCTCATACAGCAAATTAACGTAACTCTGGTTGGATAAAACCAGCTTGTCTTGTGAGTCAAAAAATGCAAAGCCATCAGATGCACTATCAATGGCGTCGATCAGACGCTGTTGCGCTTGATTAACACTTGCTGTGCGTTCTCTGACTCGATCTTCAAGCGTCCGGTTTGAAGTTTCCAACTCTTCATTGGTTCCTTGCAACTCCTCTATTAAGTTGGCAAGAGAAAGGCGCATATCGTCCAAGTCGTTGGCGAGTAAGCCGATCTCGTCATCTCGTCGTAAATCAACAGATGCGTTTAAGTCGCCCGCAGTAATTGCTGTTGCGTACTGCTGCAAAACAGTCAGTGGCCGCGTAATCGCTCGGCGCGACACAAAGAGAGAGGTGATCCAAATGGCAGCGATAACTAGCACCATCAATAGCAAAATCGAACCAATCTGCAATAGCATTTGCTGTTGGGCGGAGCTACGTGAGACAACCAACTGAAACGATCCAATTTGCTCTTCTTCGAACTCAATCGGTATTGTATTTCTTATATAGTCCCAGTCGCTATTAAAATCGGCGTAGTCTTTAGCATCATACTCGGCTGCCTGCCTGAGAACAATCGTTTCACCGTCAGACAATGCATGCGCATAAACGATATTACTGTCCAACATGATGGCATCTACCACACCGCGGACGGTGTCTACATCAAAATTCCAAACGGGTACCGATAGGATTTCCGCAGAAACATTCAGATAATTGTTCATCTGAAATTTTAATTCATCAGATATTCTGGCAACGTTTACAATCGTCGCGATCACAGCAAAGAGTAGCAGGATCAGTGACAGGATACCGATGAGAGCCAGACTGAATCTGGCGCTGATCCTTTTTCCTCGTGGGACAGCCGTTACTGCTGACATGGTGACACTTGTTATAAATTAAAGCCGAATTAGAACACTACGGACCGTAATCGTAAAGATTTTGTGATTGTGTATAGGGGCTGTTCGGATGCAGGCCGCTGCCTCCGGTAAGCTGATTAACGACGCCACTGGCCGCATTGACACCCGTTTGCAGCGCACCTTCTATCCATCCACCACACCAGCCAATGCTGTCTCCCGCCAAATAAACCCCATGGTTGTTTTTGTTTTGAAACTGGAAATAAAGATCTTTATTGCGCACATCCTGGCCCGGATAATTGAGTTTAAATGCTCCGTAGTAGTGTGGCTCATCTTGCCAGTCCACCATCTTGGTGTAGGAGGCCTTTAAATCGGCCAACAATGCACTGGTAAATTTGGGCACATAGGGCTCTAATGAATTCAAGAGTAGGTTCAGGCGTTTTTGTGGATCTTTAATCGATATGTATTTTGTCGAGTCGTCACCCCATGTATAACTAATTAATACCACGCCATACGAGGTGCCGGGGTAATCCAGGCAGTACAAGCCTCTGACCAAACCATCCGTTTGAATATTGGCTGGTAAGCCATGCTTTAACCAAAATTTTGTGTTTGTCAGTACAAACAATTTGGACGAATTCATCAGGTGCATTTTTCTTATGCCAGTTGCCTCACGATCGGAAAGCATGGGTGCTGTATATACAGGGTCAGTTAACGACATATCTATTTGCATCGAGCGCGTCGTGGTTGCGACGATTACCGCGTCAAATTTTTTCGTTACTGGAGTTTGCATATTTGGGCGATAGGTAATTTGTGCCGGGCCATTGCTGGTACCCTTGGGCGTGATTCCCACCACAGTGCAGTTAGGTAATATCTGACAACCGGGGCTACTGGTTATACCATCGTTAAAACCTGTTATTAATTTTTGTAATCCATCAGGGTAAAACTGCTGATCTGATTCCAAGCCATTAACAACCAATCGCGCTATCTCTGCAAAATTGACTTCATATAGCGGCCCAAAACCGCCCGAACCAAGCCCAAGTGCGCCAAACAAGGCAAAATCTTTTTGTGACCAGGGTTTAACACCATAGTGCTTGGCATTCTCGACAAATGCTTGTACCAAGCCTTGATAGAACGAAATATTGCTATAGCCTTTATGCGCGTTAGCAGAATCAGGTGGATTGATATAGTTCTGCCAATTGGTTTTGGCCGTACTGTAACCGCTGGACGAAACCAAGTGATTACCAACATTTATCATCCATTCACCGGCGAGTGCTTCCCAGCCATTTTTGACATTAGAAAATATGCTAGGAGCATTGCCATTTTTTGGCCAAGTATAGAGCTTATTCTGAAATATGATATTGGTGTCGACTTTACCCGGGTCTGGGAATTGACCACCGGGCTTTACACCAAATTTGTTGGCAAAGTAGGCAAAGACTCGTTCAGATGGGGGCACTCGCATCGCACCCATCTCAAAAATCGCGTCATCAGTTGTAATCGGGTGAAACGAATCAACGCGGCCGCCAACTCGATTGGTTGCCTCAAAAACTGTCACTACCGCACCCTGTTGCGCCAATAGATATGCTGCCGACATGCCCGCAGCGCCTGCCCCTACAACGCCAACCGTTTTACCGGCCATAGAACCCACTGGACCCAGAAGCCCATTGTATGTACTTAAAAATACATGATAGTCGTAAAGGATATCAACGTAGGCTTGCGCCACCGGACTAGCAGCTACTTGAGATGATTTATCAGTTGTGAAATAGGCCATTTAATTACTACTCCCTTTGCTTACCAACTGCAAATAGATACAACTTAATTACTTACAAGTTATGTTGACGTGCTAAAAAAAGGTTGATCCGCCGCTTTGAATTACTCTATAAAACATAGGCTGAGCAAAACATAGGCTGAGCAAGAAACCTTTAAGGTATCGACACCTTATTAGTTCACTGGTTCGGATTTAAATAAAATAGTAGCTTAAGTCGCAGATAGCGAGTTATGGTTGAATCAGCGGGGCTTATGATACATTTTTATTACCTTTACGGGCAAATTAAGCAATAATGAGCAGCGTTCCTATCCTTTTTGCCTACTGGGAAGGCTTTACCCAGAGTGGTCCAGCGCCTTTCACCGCACCACCATTGCATGCCACACCATCATTTGTCGATGTTGTCGCGATTGCATTTGCAGTGCCGGGGGATAACAGCACCATCATCACCGATTTTATCGTATCTAATAACAACACGAAAGCGGACATCATTAAAGACACCCAAACGCTTCAGAGTCGAGGTCAAAAGGTAGTCATATCAATTAACGGCAATGACAAGGTACCTTGGGGCACGCTTAGGCCAACCGTGTTTGCCGAGTCAATATACAAACTAAGTCAAGAATGGAAACTCGATGGCATCGATTTGGATAATGAAACCTGGGGGCCGGTTCCTGGGCAACACTTTGCAGACGTGATCAACGCCATTCGCAACAAAATGGGAAACGACTTTATCATTACCTACCCCGCTTATCAGGGAGCGCCAAGGGATGATTTTTTAAAGGTAGCGCACAAAGACCTTACCTATGTAATGACAATGGCTTACTGGCAGGACTACGCGAGTGCTGTGCAAATGTTTCAGTACTATAAGCAACTTATCGGCGGGCCCGAAAAACTCATGATCGGAATTAAACCGGGCAAATATGGTGCAAACCAAAGCACACCTGAAGGCGACGTGCCAAAAATTGTGGCTTATAAACCCAATAAAGGGGAAAAGGCCGGCATCATGCTTTATAGCCTTTCATTGGATTATCAAAGGTACACAGGAAAGGATCGCTACCATTGGACCAACTGGGTAAACAAAACACTTAAAAACTAGTAGTGTTTATTCGTAATCAAACCACGTTTTTAACGCTCCTTCGGAGCGAAGACGCTCCAGCGCAACAGAAATATCATCACACAATTGTTGCCCTTGCTTATTATTCTTAAACAAAAAGAATACATCTAAAGAACTGATTGGGGTTTCAGGGTCATAGCGCAGTCGATCTTTACCTTCACTTTGGTTTACTGCGTTAACCGTGGAGTGAACATCGCCAACCACTACATCTAATCTACCTGCCAAGAGTTTCTTGACGTTGATATCATCGTTTTTTACATATTCGATTTTTATTTTATCGTTTTTAACGATTTCATTACCGTAGCTATAACCGGCTACCGCACCCACCTTGAGGCCCTCAAGCTGCGAAACAGATGTAATTTCTGGTGAGTCTTGACGCGTAAAAACGATAATCTTCTTCTGCATAATATTGGCAGTACGACATGACTCGCCAACGCGATGCTCTTCTAGCTCAGGAAAGTATCCCAAAAATAAACCCTGCGAGAACGCTTTCTGAACTCGTTTGGTAGGCATGAGCTTTAATTGAAAATCGATTCCCGAATATTCGTCGACCTTCTTCAACATATCGACAAGTGATCCGGTTTTGTCCTCATTAACTAAGCCGGGGATGTAGTAGCTAACCACCTCTACTGGTTCTTTGTTCGCCCATAGAGGAGTGGCGAAAAAGAGTAATAGAAAACATAGCAATTGATTCTTCATATCCAATACCCGGTGGCTGAACAGCACACAACATCGCAGAGTTAAAGTCGCTGATACTAACGGGTATAAGAATTGAAAACAATAGTGTAAAGGCGGAAATGGACTGCTAGTTAGCCGCCAGGCGAATCGACATGATCTCAGGCGCGTCCGTTCCAGCCAATGATTACCGCCCGTCGCATCGTACAAAGTAACTAGCCTTTCGGCTAACCAAGCGTAATCTACTTGCTTGGCATCGATTGACACCACTCCGTTAAATTGCGATCGCTTTAATCTATCGGCTTCATTCAAAATGTTATCAAGCAACTCTACTGCCGTTTAACTTGAAACCAGAGCAATGTCAGGCAACATAAAACCGTTTACATTCAATACACAGCGCTGGTAAACGTATTTTACTGATCAAAGCTTTGGAGGGATTAGTATACTCGCGTGAGTCGGTCCTATTCCCTTGAGTTCAATCAGGCCTCGACTCTGAAATTCGAACCGACTGCTGGCGCTTTTAACAATAGTATCCGATACACATATTTTGTTAACGATGCCGTTAGATTCCAGTCGGCTGGCAAGGTTGACAGTTTCGCCCCACAAGTCATAGACGTAGCGTCGCCGTCCGACTAGACCGGCAATGACAGGACCGGAGTGAATTCCAATACGAAGCTTAAAGGCATCAGCGGATAGCTCAATTTGTTGCATAAGATTTAGAATCGCGATAGCGAAATCCAATATTCGATCGGTGCTATCGGGAACCGCAAGTGGCGCACCACAGGCGGCCATATAGGCGTCACCAATTGTCTTGATCTTCTCGACGCCGTATTGGTGTGTCAGCTCGTCAAAGCCTGAAAACATAACATCGAGTCTTTTAAGTAGCTTTTCTGGAGACATAGTCTCTGCAGCTGGCGTGAAGCCAACCACATCAGCAAAAAGAATAGAGACATTCTCGATCCGATCCGCGATAGGATCATTGCTGCTTTTTAACCGTTGAATAATGGGCATGGGCAGAATGGCATCGAGTATGGCATCGCTTCGGTTTTTTTCTGTTTCGATTTCTTTCAGGTAAGCCCGTTCTTTATCAGCCCATTTTTTCTTCTGCAAACACGATGATATTCGTGCCTTTAGAAGTACCTGATTAAAGGGTTTAGTGAGGTAGTCCTCAGCGCCAGCGGCAATACAAGGCGCAACTGCGTCGATCTGTGATAATCCCGATATGACTATAATCGGAATTTGTCGATGTTGATCATCCGCTTTGAGGGCTTCCAGCACTTCTAACCCATTCATGTCTGGCATTATGATATCCAGCAATATGATATCAAACTGTGCCTGCGCTACCATATTCAATGCCATAATGCCAGTGGAGGCTAGGCTTACTTCGTGACCCACAGGTTTCAGGTAACGCGATAACAAATCGCGATTTTCTTCGATATCATCGACTATCAGTACTCGGCCAATATTCGACGATGCTTCGTTGCGTTCAGAAATTCTTTGCAGATGGGTGCTGATGTCTGCACCGGTGACTGCTGTTTCTTTGGTTTGATTAGGTTCACCGTTTATCAAAAGATCGCAAAGTGACTCTGTATGCTCTAGCAAGCTATTGGCCGCACTCAAAATTTCAGTACAGTGTATTTTCTGACCGACCTTCTGCAATTCATCCAGTCTCTCGCTGTACAGTTCGGTATAACCGATAATGGCATTCAGTGGCGTTCTTAGATCATGTTTTAATTTTGAAATTGATGCAGAAGAGATATTTTCGGTATCAGGAAACTTAGCTGTACTGATGTCTGTGAGCGAGTTGGCTAGTAGGTCACATGACGTTTCCACCCGTGTGATGTCATCTATTGATCCATCGGTATCCGAGAGAGTTTCGTCATTTTTTAAAGCTGCGCAATGAGTCTTAACAGAGTTAATCAGGTCGAGACAAAGACTGTTGATCAAAGCTGTTGATTCGGACTCCACCACTGATTACCCCTAAGTGTAAGGTGGTGCAGGTAAGTCTGAGTTGTTCAGTAGTCTGGATTTCTTTTCCAACAACCGGGTTTCTATAGGTTTGCTATCTAAATCATCACAACCGGCGTCCAGAGCTAATTTGCGATCCTCGTGCATGTCGTGTCCTGTGAGCGCTATTATTGTAGTAGTAGATTGTGTTGCCTTGATCTGGCGACTGGCTTCCCAGCCATTGATAACGGGGAGATATAGATCCATCAGAATTAAATCTGGTTGTAGCTCCACCGCCATAGTAACGGCTTGTTGTCCATCCATAGCTGCTACGATATCATAGCCTTTCTTTTTCAAACGCCGAGAGAGCATAAGGCCAGGGTCATTGCCGCGATCTAGGACAAGGCGATCATCGACAAGATACTCGCGCATTTGGAGAACAAGGCGTCCAGTGCACAAATAGCGCCCTTGCCACAGGTGCGTGCACCGCCAGTGGCAGACTTGTTTCGCTGATTCGTAGATCCCATTCCAGTGGTGGACCCCATTCACTCTGACATGCTGTCCTGGCGCGGCAGGCTACCGGCAGTCGGTGATATAGGATTGGCTTTGAGCTGTTTTCCCTTGTTCTTTGAGCAAGGTAGCGTTACTGCCTGGGATCGGCTCTGGCGGCATCGTAGTGGTAACCAACGATGCTTCCCCTACCCCGTCTTTGCAACATCATCATTGACTGTATCGCTTTGCACAGCATCATCCGTACGCCGAGATTGATCGAACTCGCGTAGTAACTGTTCCTGCCGAAAAATCAGGGCATTAAGCTTGTCACTGGTATCGAGTTTCAGTTCGTGTCTGATTGCCTGCCGTCTGAGGGCACTTGCACGGTATTCGAGAAACGTGGATTCATCGCGCGCCGATGTCAGCGTCGCGCCCTTGGGAAACAGCGTGGTATACCCGATGCGCGGTACACGCCCGGTCGCGAGCGCCTCTTTCAGTCGCGAGTCATCAAGTAACTTCTGCAACACACGCTCACTGAACTGCACTTCATTGACATTACGATCATGGAACAGGCTGATCAAGCTTGCCCGTTCGACTTTATCAAGCGCGTACTCATCAGCAAGTATCGCAAGGTTCTGAATCGCATACATATCCTGATAGGTAAGCACGGTCTCAAGCATGGCCAGGCCCGCTCGCAGGCGAACCGAACTGATGTGATGCGGACGAGAGTTGTATTTAGGATCGGCTTGACTGGCTTTGAGTTCGATCAGCAGCCGCTCGATCAAGGGATGCACGATATCGCCTCGGTCACGCTCTGCCCAGTAAATGCGCGCCCCACTATGCCGCCAATGTCCACTCATCAGATCCGGGTCACGAATACCTTCTTCCAGAGACACAACGGTGTCGAGCAATTTGATGACAATACCCGCCAGCGTATACGGCACATCGGATTCTGTCGCCGTAACCGTCATGGCAGTAAAGCGCCCGATATTGTATTGCGCCTGCGGCAACACCAGATGCGGTTGCTTGAGCGTCAGGTTCGCCTTGTTGGCCCCAGCGGCCTGTACCGTGGAATCGGTGAGTTCTGACACCATTGCCGCTATCGGACCACCGAAACGAAACTGTATCTTACGCAAGGAATGACCATATCCGGTCACCTGTTCGGAACCGTCCTCGACAACATCATGCAGCATTGCCAGTGTCACGATCAGCGGCTCGAGTGCTCGACCCAGTACACGCTCGGCGATGGCTGCGATGCGAAACGCATGGGCCGACATGGTGCTAAGGGATTTGCGACGCCCCTTTTCCAGTGATCGCATCATTTCGAGACTGGCGACGTGTACTGTCTCGATCGAATTCGGCGCCTCCGCGACAACAAAGTATTCCATCACCGGCAAGTTGATATGCACTTCGTGAACGGCCTTGCCGCGTCGACCAGACAAACGCTCACGTTTATTGGGATCATCCAGTGCATCGCGAACGGCTATCAATAAGGTGTTGTCGAGAGGTTCCCGCAACGCGTAGTAATCAACCCCGGGCAATCTGAATGCCGCTGAGGTCAACGCATAGTGTCGCTCCATGAACACACGTTCGGGAAAATCACTCGAACAGTCGATACCCCGCGCCTCAAGGTCGGCTCGGCCTGCGGCATCAAGAAAACTAATGACCTTGTCACCAGCGGCTCGTGCAACCAGTCGCAGGCGACTCGCTTGAACGGCGGCGGCGGCCGTGGCGATCCTGGGTGACGGTGGTGCAGGCGGCGCGTCTGACCCATCGATCGCCTTGTCAAACTGATTGAGGTAGTCCGCCAATTCACGTACCAGCGCGGCGACCGAGTCCCCAAACCAGGTAAGGATGTAATTATCATCCACGTATTCAGACTCATTGGATGAGATGGCGCTGAAGCGATGTTGCTTGCCAATAGCGTCCTGCAACATGGCTGCGACGATCAGATCGTGCGAGATAGTCGGGTTGCCCTTGCCATGGTCTCCATACAATCTGACGCCCAAAAGCATATTCGCCGCCAATACCGCTTGATGAATAATCGGTTCGAATTTCGGTAATCGGTTGGTGTTAATCCAGTGCCCTTCGCCCATTTCATCAATGGAGATCCCGTCCGAATCAATGGTGGTCGGATCAATATTCTGATCAGCAAACAGTTCCGCCGCCAACAGATCCCGACCGCGAAGGGTCTTGAACAAGGGTTTGGGCAAGGTGCACAAAGGCACGAGATGCTCAACCTCGGTGGCAATCCAACGCTTCGACAACGTGCCGGCAATGACACGTTCCCGATCTGAAGTGCCGGCTAACAACCCATAAGCTCGAACAAGCTTGACGAGGTCAGTTAGCGGATATGCGTGCGCCACGATATTTTCCGGATGAGCTTTACGACTTGGAGAATAGCAACCTAGAGCACTTTTTAAACCAGCGTTTTCACCTACTGCCTTACGGTAATGTTAAGGCGCTTAACCAACCACGGACAAGTCGGCGTCAGACGGGGCTTTTAATGGATTCGAGTGGCCTTCCCGGGCGGGCAAATGAACTGTAAACAATGCACCATGACCCGGCGTGGACTCAACATCGATACGTCCGCCATGGCGCCGGACGATGCCGTAACTGACCGACAAGCCAAGCCCGGTACCCTGCTCTTTTCCTGCGGTAAAAAAAGGATCGAACACACGCGACAGGTGTAACGGATCAATGCCCGCCCCATGGTCTCTGATGGATATGGCGATCTCACTCGATGACACATCGCGGGTGCGAATTTCTACCGGCTTGGCATTGGATACAGATTCGAAGGCGTTGCGCAGCAGATTTAACAGCACTTGCTGCATCTCGTGATAATCGATGCGCAGCAGCAAACGCGACTGATGGTGCACGGAGACTCGCGACTCAAGGTTCTGGAATTCGTGGCTCAGCAAGCCGAGCGTATCCTCGACAAGCGTCTCGACCGAAATTGATTCGGGCACGGCTGCCGGCATGTCTACTTCAGAGCGAGAATACTGCAAGAGCCGATCGGTTATGGATCGGATGCGATAGACCTGCTCAACGATCAGATCGATCTCGACCTGCACGTCGCCTTTGGCATCACCGATCTCATGGATAAGAATATCCATATTGCCGAGAATGACCGCTGTCGGATTGTTGATTTCGTGTGCGACACCCGCCGTCAATTCTCCTAAAGCCGCCAGTTTTTCAGCGGTCGCCAACTGTTGCCTTGTTTGCTTGAGTAACTCGATCGAGTCTGTCAGACGCAGGTTTTGCTGTTTGAGCTCAACGGTTCGGCTCTGTACCTTTTCCTCGAGCAGCTGAGCATCCTGCTCAATGCGGGTGCGATGCGATTCCAGTGTGTCCAACATGACGTCAAACTGTTGCGCAAGCTCACCAATCTCACCACCGGCATGGATGCCACCGACTCGAGTGCGTTGACCGGCCGCTGTAGCCCGTACCACTGAGGTCAGCTTTTCGATGGGTTTGAAAATAGAACGGGCACCGACAATGGCCAGTACGACGGCAAACAAGGAACCGGCCAGCACCAAAACCGACAACAAGGCCAGTGCTTTCATCAGATCCCGTCTGAACGGCGCTTCGAGAAAACCCGCGTAGAGCATTCCAACTCTTCGACCATTGACATCAACAATGGGCTCGTAAGCGGATATGTACCAGTCATTAACCACAAAGGCGCGATCGATCCAGGGCACACCCTTTTCCAAAACGGTATTGCGGACCTCGGCCGACACTCGAGTTCCCAGGGCGCGCGATGTATCGGACTGGGGAACGTTGGTCGTGATGCGAACATCATCGAGAAAGACGGTCACCGTGCCACGACTGCCCGGCGCGAGACTGCCGGGGCCATAAACCAGATCGCGTATTTCGTCGACAAAGGCAAAGTTTCGGTTGAGTAACAAGCCACCCTCCAGAATGGCCACCCTCACACCCTTCTCGTCAGTCACCGCAAGCAAGGATCGAATTACCATGGCTCGATCTTCGGCCTCCCGAGATGTCGGGGCAGCCCGAGGTGTATCGATCAGAGGAAACACCACTTTCTGCGCCTTGATGTCTGTCTCACGTCGCCATTCGTTGCTGCTGTAAACCTCGATGCCGGTCGAATTCGATCCGGAATACGACTGAAAACTGTTGTTCAACACTTGTTGAGTTAACGGTGACTCGCGAAGTTCGTGGTTCAACCATCCGTTGGCCGTCAGGCGCTTGGTCGCGTCGCTGGACAGCAGATTCAGAAAGTCGAATTCACCAAATGAACGTTCTGCCTGAATCAATGCAAGCAAGCTTTCACTGTGGTTCAGATTTAGCTCCTTGCGCAGAGCCGAACTGTTGGCCAACGACTGAAGCTCACGTTGCAAGTCGGTTTGAATACGGAAAAAGCTGTCGTGAGCGACACGCAGATCAGTGTTGACCTTGGTAAACAGTTGCTGATACGTGTAATCGGTCGACCAGTTGGCAGCCAACGCAATCACGGTACCCGTCAACAACAGAAGCGGCACCAGAATCAGGGCAAGCAGTCGGTAACGAAGGTTACCCAGTCGATCAAACAAGGCTGCTGTCGAATTCCTCACGCGGTGGAATCTGGCAGCGCGTCAGCCGACGCTTTGCTACGCCATAATTGCTGCTTGCGTTCAAGCGTCTTTCTCGACACACCGAGTATTCGGGCGGCCGCAGACTTGTTGTTGTTGACTGACGCAAGCACTGCTTCCATATGCGCACGCTCAACTTGTTCGGCATTCCAGTTCAGCGGAAAACCGTGCGCCGGTGGTACAGGCTCTATAGATTCACTTCGCAGACTGTCCGCCGGCAACCGACCCAGCAACAAGGTACGCTCGATCACATTGCGCAATTCCCGGACATTGCCTGGCCAGTGATACGCCTTGAGCCGTTGCCAGTCGGTGTGCATCAACTCAAGCGGCGCCAGACGCATGTCGCGACTCAGCTGATCCATAAAATGGTGTACCAGACTGTCAAGATCCTCAAGGCGATCACGCAATGCAGGAACCGTCAGTGGCAAGACATTGAGCCTGAAAAACAAATCAGCCCGAAACTCGCCGTTTTCGGCAAGTTCACCAAGATCCCGATTGGTTGCAGCCACGACACGAACATCAATCGGGATTTCTCTCTCACCGCCAACGGGTCGTATGACCCGCTCTTCGAGTACGCGCAATAGCTTGGTCTGCATCGGTGCCGGTAGTTCGCCGATCTCATCGAGAAAAACAGTGCCCTTGTCCGCATGAACAAACAAGCCATCACGTGTCTGCATGGCACCGGTGAACGCACCCTTTATATGTCCGAACAATTCGCTTTCGAACAGTTCCGGTGCGATGGTGCCGCAGTTAATCGCGACAAACGGGCCACTTCTTTTGCTGCTGGCATGAATGGTCCGCGCAAACAGTTCCTTACCTGTCCCGGTCTCGCCCTGAATGAGAACAGTCGACTGTGTGGGTGCAACGCGTTGCGCGATGGCCAGCGTCTCGACAATCGCATCGCTGTCTCCAACGACACCTTGATCACTTTTCAGTTGATCAAGCTGCAAGCGCAGTAGCGAATTTTCCCGGACAATTTGATGTCGACTCAACGTACGTTGCACGGAATGCAACATTTGATCGATACGAAACGGTTTCATGACGAAATCGTCCGCACCATTGCGCAAGGCCTGAATCGCCATTTCCAGATCGGCAAATGCTGTCATATAGATAACATGGGTCAGGACACCGCGATCCCGTAATTGGCGTAACCACTCAAGACCGGACAATCCTGGCAATCGAATGTCGACAAGCATCAAATCAAAGTGCAGTCTGAGACGCAGTGCCTCGGCTTCTTCGGCGCTGGATGCCACCTCAAGCAGAGCACATCTTGATTCGAGCGCCCGTTTGAGGAAATTGCGCATGCCCGGCTCATCATCAACGACCAGCACTGCCGCGCTCTGCAACAGCCTGTCCACCTCGACCTTGTCAACAATCCCAGGCTCGGCATCGGGCAGCGCTCTGGATCGCTTGGCCGTTACATCAATTACTTTGGACGCGGAAGAAGCCATACCGACTCGCTATACCATTCAGGCATTACCCTAGCCTTGATTCGCCGTGGCGGTCAACTTTTTGTCTTTGGACGAAAATCGCACAGATCGCTGATCGGGCAATCCGGGCATTTGGGCTTGCGCGCGACGCAGACATAGCGCCCATGCAGGATCAGCCAGTGATGGGCATCGAGCAGATAGTCTTTTGGCACGTGTTTGAGCAGCTGCTTTTCGACCTGCAAGACCGTCTTGCCCGGCGCAATTCCAGTCCGATTAGCCACTCTGTATATATGAGTATCAACCGCCATGGTGGGCTCTCTGAAGGCAGTGTTGAGTACCACATTGGCAGTCTTGCGGCCCACCCCCGGCAAAGCCTCCAGAGCTTCACGCTCGCGCGGCACTTCTCCGCCGTGCAGATCGCACAGCATACGGCAGGCGGCCAGGACATTCTTCGCCTTGTTGTTGTACAGGCCGATCGTCTTGATATGCCGAATGATTCCGCGCTCACCCAGTTTGACCATCGCCGCTGGCGTATTGGCCGCCGCAAACAAACCCTTGGTCGCCTTGTTGACACTGACGTCAGTCGCTTGCGCCGAGAGGGTTACGGCGACCAACAGCTCGAACGGATTGCGATATTCAAGCTCGGTTTTCGGCTCGGGATTGGCTGTGTGAAAGCGTTGAAAAATTTCCAGTCGTTTTTTCGCATTCATTGGCGCAATATAACCAATGGTTCGGCGTCGTGGAGACAATCATGTGTGGACGCATCAACGTATCAGACAACGAGGGAGTCAGGCTGCTGCTGGAAATGCTCGGCATGGATGTCTGGCCATCGCGCGATCCACGATATAACGTGGCCCCGAGCAGTTTGCTGGATGTTGTGGTGGCAGGTTCTCTGGGCACACCCAGTTGGGCAGAAATGCAGTGGGGGTTGCGGGCTCCCTGGGCCAGGGCGGGGAAAAGTAGCCCGCCGTTGATCAATGCTCGAGCAGAGAGTCTGTTTGAGAAACCTACGTTTCGGCAGCTGGCACGCGATCACCGCATCATTATTCCCATTACGGGATTTTACGAGTGGCACCGAAAAGGCAAGTCAAAACAACCCTATCTCATCAGGTCTGCTGATGCACCTGCCTTGCTACTCGCCGGCATAGCACAACCGGCGAATGACGACGTGAATTCGCAACGCGCCTGTGTGGTAACCACAACCGCGAACGGAATAATGTCCGCTGTCCATAATCGTATGCCAGTGATACTCAATAGCAAAGACGCACTCACCTGGTTAACGGGTTCAGATGAGATCAGCGTTCGATCATTGATGACCCCGGCAAGTAACGATGCGGTGTTGGTGCAAGCGGTTGGCGCTTACGTTAACAACACTCGGCATCAGGGTGCGGAGTGTCAGGAACTCATCTACCAGTAAGTAGTCAATCAACCACAGAATGTCAAAAACTCATCTATCAGTAAGTAGTCAATCAACAACATGGATAGGCATTCAAAAAACCCCGTAATAAACAAGGATAACGCGCCTGAATTCATTCAAAAAAGTATGTCGATGTAGCTACGTTAAATTGACACCTTCGAACTAAAGAAAAATCACATACCAACTGCACGACACAGTTACTACATTAGAAACCTTCTAGATAGCCTAGGTATATATACCTAGCAAACGCTGGCTAACCTGCTGTCGCGTTTCATAACCTGAGAAAATTGGCAGGGTTAAATTGTTGTTCGTAAATGTTACAACTATTATCTATGTAAACACGTAGATATATACAGTTCCGTGTGCTCTCAGGGTTCAACAGTCAAGGAAGTAACCGTATTGCCAAATCATCAATTTCTAATTTAACGGTTAGGTAACTCCTGTAGTGCGCTTCATATTTGCTCCTCAGTTCGCTACATCAATAACTTCGTTGTCTAAACGTTAAGGAAATCGGGACACTATGGTAACGCATGATTCAGTAACTGACAGTAAGGTCGAGGACGCTCTATCGGCTGTGCTGTTAGATGACAAGTTTGCTGCAGCTCCACAAATGTCGGCATTTTTAAAATACGTAGTTACACAAACGCTTTACGAGGACCCTTCCCGAATCAAAGCTTATACAGTTGCGGTTGACGCGCTGGGCAAACCTCCTACTTTCGACCCACAAAACGACCCTTCCGTCAGAGTGCTAGCAAAACGATTGCGCGGCTCTCTCGACACTTATTATGAAAATAATCCCAAAACCGAGATTATTATCGAAATGAAAGCGGGCTCTTATGTTCCGCACTTCGTTTACCGCGATGTATCTGAAGCCGTAGAAACGACACCGCCAGCAGCCGTCGATCCAATCGCTCAACCAAACCAGTCAACCGAATCAATTCAAACAGATGATGTTGATGCCATCACGCAGGTGAATCCCGCCGTTGCCGCTCTTGCACGCGCCACGTCGAACCAACAAACACCGGTATCCCAACCCGAAGTTGTTGCCGTCAAAGCTGCCGGTGTGCAAGCAACATTCCATGCAGGGGCTGCGAGCGTCGAAAGTACTCCAGCCTCTGACGCTCTAGACGAAAATTTGACGTCAACACTTCAGCAGGCAGATACACTAATCCAGGTCCCTTCGCTACTGCATACACGGACGGAACCGTCGCCTGCAACGCATGATGCCGATACGCACGTAAACCTCAGAGTCCCGGGCAATCAAGCAACTGTCGAGGTAAGCGCAGAGGCGACATACTCCGCGCCATACCCCGCACAGGAAGCGGCTGCCGCTGAATCAGTCAATCATTCCGCTGTAAAAGCGCCGAGTATTCTGGACCGAGTCCGTGCCATTCCTGGCCCTGCACTTGCCATGGGCCTGTTTGCAGGCTTGGTCTGGTTCGCGATCGCGGGCGGGCAGGACAAGGAACAAGCTCTACCATTGGGTGCTGCCATGCCTTTCAGTGAGATTACCGGCAAAGCCTCCGAAGAATATCGTCCACGACCGGACAAGCTCACCATTGTTGGTGTCAATCTCAGTGGTGACACGACACTTGGACGCTCGGTTGTCGATACGGTCAGCACTGTAGTATCGCGTTTTGACCATGTAGATTTGCACCGACAACAGGATAGAGTCATTGGTACTCAGCGCTGGCCTGAGGACTATCAGATTCATTTGCAGGTCGCCTCAGTTTCAGGTCGTAGCGAAATCAACGTGCAACTGATACATGCCAAAAGTTCTCGCGTCGCGTACAACGAAACGCTCAATTTGCAATCTGCCGTGGGCGGCGAGTTGTCAGAAGCTGACTACATCTATGTACAAAATTCGGCGGCGCGTTGGATGCAATCAGATGGTCCGATTATCAGGGATTACCATATTAACGCCACTAGCCGCACCGAAGAAATGGCTTGCTACATTGGTGTTATTGCAGTGGATCTGCATTCTGACTCGGCACAGATTGACAGTTGTCGGTCATTGACCGATGAAAACGAATCCGATACTGAAACCACGATGGTTTATCGCGCGTGGAAGATGCTGACTGATTACCACAATGACGAATCTGCCGACGCGGTAACCGACCCCAACCTTTCATTGGAAACGGCAGCCAGAGCCGTTGAACTGTCACCGTATAGCGGCTATGCGCACATCACACTTGCAATGGCGCAAGAGCTTGTTGGTGACACGGATGGATCTGTCCGCTCAGTCGAAAATGCCATCATGCTGAACCCGCTGGACGCCAACATCCTGAAGCGCTCCGCGCGTATCAGCGAGAACAATGGTGATGCGGAAAAGGCTGAACGATGGAGAACAAAAGCGGCACAACTGAGCCTCCAGCACTTATCAGATTACTGATTCGGCGATTGATATCGCTGTCAGATTCAGAACGCCAAAGCGCAAGAGCTCAGACTCAATACAAGCGCTCAGATCAATAACTGCGTAGCTGTCCTACCAGCACGCCTTGAAAGCTGACACGGGCCGCACTGTAACGCATGACGGCCATCGAAGAGTTCTCCGGAATCAACTCGACGGTGCCATCACGCGTACTACCAAGCCGCTTCAGTGTGGCCTCTTGACCATCGATCAGTGCGACAACAATATCCCCGGTTCTGGCCGTATTCTGTTTCCGCAAAATCACCGTATCGCCATCAAGAATACCGACATCGATCATCGACTCACCGGTGACCCGCAAGGCATAGCGATCAGGGCCGATGAAAAAAGCCGCTAGATCCAGATAATTGGCATCCTCGATGGCTTCGATAGGTTGACCCGCCGCAATTCGCCCCAATAAGGGAATTCGGAAGTCTCCCGACGTCGTATTTGAGGTTTCAGACGTCTCGACAGGCAAGGGTATTGGATGGCCTACATTGCTACCTTGGCTATCGGGTGTCAGGTGGCTGAGTGTGCCGGCGCGCACTGGAGGCGGCAGACGCCGTATCTTTGGCGACATCTCGGGCATTTCCAGACCGATGATGCGCAAGCCCCGCCAGCCATTGCCGTGCCGCTCCAGGCGCCCCTTGGCAATCAGCGACTGGACATAACGATGTACCGTGCCCTTTGACTTCAGCCGCAGATCGGCCGTCAGCTCGGCGATGGTCGGCGCGACTCCCTGCGCTCGGATATAACGCTCGATAGCTGCCAGAACACGGGCTTCGAGATGAGTTAACGGAGGATTGGCGTCCACGGATGTTCTCCAAATATTCTCCATTCAGGATAGAGAACGTTTGGAGAAATTTCAACGGTTTTCGAACTATTCTGCCGTTAACACTTGGAGGCCCTGTGATGGCACCATGCAGCCGATGATCGATCATCCCCAAAAACTGGCCCCAGCCGAGCCCAGGCTGCAGATTCTTCCCTGGTGGTTCATCGTGCCCGATGCGCCGATCAACGTGGAATTCGATCGACGTGTGGTACTGCCTGCCGAAACGGCCGACTGGCAGCCAACGCACATTGACGGTGTACGTGTCCGCATTCTTGAGTTTGATAACCGCGCAACGCCACTCCTTACCGCACAGGTGCAACTGCTCAAGGATCGTGCAACGGCAAACCTGGGCGAGAATCATCCCTTGGAGATTCTCATCGAGCGAGGGTATATAGCGACACGCGACGAACTGTATGACGAAGGGCACTATTTAAGATTACCTACCGCCGAAGCACACTTGCAGAAAAGTTTGAACCTGCATGCAAAGAATGATCGATCCGCCCAGCTCTATGTCAGTGCCGGCCAGATGCTACAAACCGATACCGAGCGACGACATATCGGTACGGACGATCCACAAAGCTGGTTGCCCGGCCCCACACCAGGCACTGAAGTCCTGCCACTACATGGTCATGGAACGGGCAACGTTATGTTGATCCGTTGGAACGAATCGACACGCTTTCGACCACGACTGGATCCACGCGGAGAAGAATTACTGGTGCTCCGAGGAACCCTGCACGATGAATTTGCCCGTTACAAACAAGGTTGCTGGCTGCGTAATCCAGAATCATCCTGGCAGACTTGGGGCGGTGATGCCGGTACGGTTGTCTATTACAAAAATGGCCACTTTCTCGACACACTGACGTGAACACTACGTTATGGTGTTGTTCGCCATGACTGAACCACTTGACGAATTAAGCAGCCACATCAAACGATGGGCTAAAGAACTCGAACTGCAAGACTGCGCGATTACCGATACGGACCTGGGTGAGCACGAAACCCATTTGCTGAACTGGCTATCCAATGGATTTCATGGCGACATGAACTACATGGAACGACACGGCCTCAAACGAAGCAGACCCGCACAGCTTGAACCCGGCACCTTGAGAATTATTTCAGTTCGTCTGGACTACTTCCCACCTGAAGCCAAGGAAGCTCATTCAGTGATGAACGATCCCATGCTCGGCTATGTTTCTCGCTACGCACTCGGACGTGATTACCACAAGGTGCTACGCAAGAAGTTGCAACAACTCGCTACTCGTATCAGCGATGAAATCGGTAGTTTTGGTTATCGTGTATTTGTTGACAGCGCACCAGTTCTGGAAAAAGCAATCGCTGAAAAAGCTGGGCTTGGATGGATTGGCAAGCATAGTAATCTACTCGTTGAAGATGCAGGAAGCTGGTTCTTTCTTGGCGAGCTGTACACTGATCTGCCCTTGCGCACCGATCCGCCACGGACAAGTGGACATTGCGGAACATGCACAGCTTGTATTCAAGCTTGTCCAACTGACGCGATAGTCGCGCCCTACCGTGTTGACGCACGCCGTTGCATTTCTTATCTGACGATAGAGCTACGTGATTCCATTCCGGTGGAATTCAGGCGGGCCATGGGTAACCGAATTTATGGCTGCGACGATTGCCAACTGGTCTGCCCGTTCAACAAGTTCAGCGAACCGACCGAACTTGATGATTTTGCAGTACGACA
Source organism: uncultured Granulosicoccaceae bacterium (assembly GCA_964449565.1). Classification (GTDB taxonomy): domain Bacteria; phylum Pseudomonadota; class Gammaproteobacteria; order Granulosicoccales; family Granulosicoccaceae; genus Granulosicoccus. The sequence goes on from CAYUZB010000060.1 coordinate 20,642, forward strand.
TAATCTGGATGCCGCCGAATTATTGTCCCTATTCAGCTGGACAGAGAACGACTTCAACAAGCGACTTGAAGGCTCCGCAATCCGGCGCATAGGTTTTCCCTGTTGGCAGAGAAATATCGCCATCGCACTCGGAAACGCAAACTACAGTGAGTCGATCACCGCGGCGCTGGAAAATCAACGAGGGAAAATCTCAGCGATGGTCGACGAACATATCGACTGGGCCATCGACGAGCAACGACAGAAACAGGCGCAACTGACTTAGCCGAAAACAAGTCACCGGACAAGCTAGTGCTTGTACCCAGGGAGATGCTGTCGATTTTGTGTAAATATACAGGCTAGATTGACAGAGCGATACGACACTTGATGAAACACAGCAGCAACGAGCCTCGCGTTGATCAATGCGAGTTAAAGCTTGCAACCGATAGCTTCTTAAGTGCGCCAGACTCCGGAATAAAACCGTGGCCCGGGCCGGGGGGAACCTGAAGTGCTCCGTCTCTTACGCTGAGATCAATCTCCCCCAGTTCAGTGCGTAGAGAGTTCGGGTTGGCATCCAGTTCGATGGGACCTTTGCCACCGATTGCCGCTAAAGTGTGTAGTGAAGCTGCCAGCCCCAGACCTGATCCCATATAATGAAGTGCACACATTACGTTACGTGACGCACTCTGCTTGCCTAATTCAACGGCACCGCTAACGCCGCCCCATTTGGCAACATCTGGTTGGGCAACTTTCAGATGCCCTTGCTCCATGAATGAAATAAACATCGGCTGCGATGTAATGTTCTCTCCGGCCGCGATCGGTATCGCGATGGAATCAGCCAGTTGTGCCCACTGCTGCATTGGCGCGTCAGCACGCAGCGGCTCTTCGACAAAATCAATGGAGTAATCAGACAAAGCGCTCAGTGTTCCGATTGCTGTCTGGACATCCCAGTTTTGATTGGCATCTACCATGATGTTCAGTCTGCCATTAGCAATCGATTCAACATCGCGTAGAAGACTGACGTCGGTTTCACGATTCAACCCGATCTTAAGTTTTACACCTCGGTGCCCTGCTTCAATAATACTGCCCAGTGAATCCTCCAAAGTATTTATATTAGGTGTACTGGCATATACCGGAACGACAGGCAAGGGATTATCAACGAGGAAATTTGCTAAAGGACAATTCACACTGCGCGCTGCGAGATCGGCAAGGGCAGTATCAATACCTGCTAAGCAATGAATAAAAGGACCGTACTCACCGGTATGAATGGCCATACGTGCGGTTAGCTCTTCCAGCTGCGACCGACAGTGGGCATAGTTACTAAAACTCTCACCCATCAGATGGGGTGCAATTACATCTTCCAGCAAATTTAAGCGCGCAAGGTTTCCCCGCGGCGGAAAGTTACACCAGATCTCCCCCCATCCTGTCACCCCCTCTTTCGAAGTAATTGCAACCAGTACAGCATTTCGCACCGGCATAGATCCCAACGAAGATACTGGCCCGGTGGGTGGACGTACCGAAAGTGCGTAGGCTTCTATCCGATCAATCACTATCGATTCGGCTGTAATCGTTGTCGTATCTGTGTTGATGTCGTCCATTATTTGGCTTAGTAACCCACTAAGGTATTGCGTACAGACTGATTGAAATGTGCATCCAGTGCAGCGAGTACGTCGGTCAGGTCGCGTCTGGATAATGCATCAAGAATAGTCAGGTGATCCTGCATGGCGGCCATATTTGTTTTTCGGGGAGGGATGCGGCGGTGAACCTGTCTTGCAATGCGGAGCTTGGTTTGTGCGTATTCGTGCGCTTTGGCAACGGCTTTATTGTTGAGCGTAGCCACAATAGTTCGGTGAAAGCTCCTATCAAGTTCAAGAATGTACTCGTTGAGTGTTGTCAGATCCTCGGTATCTGTCAGTTCACTCACAGCCTTTTGGTGTTTCAAAGTTTGCTCTTCAATCCAGTCATCTGACACACTCTCGATAAACGTCTCAATTGCATGGGTTTCGATAATGACGCGAAACTGCATGTTCTCACGCATAAAATCAATGTCGGGATAAATGATTTTAAAACCGGAGCGGGCCTTGACTTCAATCAAGTCCAGCTCTTCGAGCAACACCAGCAATTCGCGCAGTGGTGACAGAGACAGGCCAAGAATTTCGCACAGTTCGTTCTGCCTTATGACGTCCCCTAGAGTTATATCCCCGCTCAGGATCGCCTTTACAAAGGTATCCAGATGGTTTTTATTCCGCGCAATTT
>CAYUZB010000061.1:0-22631 GCA_964449565.1 uncultured Granulosicoccaceae bacterium
ACTTCGCCTTTTTCCGCTAGTGACTGGTTGGCCGTGGCTAGGTAATCGGGGTACCACACATCGTCCGAATCAAGAAAAGCGATGTACTCACCACATGCCGCATCCATACCCGCGTTTCTCGCCGCAGCAGGCCCTGCATTTTCTTGTGAGACGACGACCAGCCGCGAGTCCTGAATTGAATCCAGAACTTCTAGAGTATTGTCTGAGGAACCATCATCGACAACGATGACTTCGAAATTGTCAAACGTTTGTGCGAAGCAGCCTGACAGGGTATGGCTGACGGAAGTCGCTCGGTTGTAGGTTGGAATGACAATGGAAAATCGCGGTGTCATCAGTAGGTTTCTCCGCGTACTGTCGTATGCCCAAAATGTGCTGTCAACTTCCCCTGAAATTTCCAGCGTAGCAGCCGTGATGCTTCCCGGAACCGAGGCAAGGCGATTGATACCAGAGTCATAGCAAAAGCCGTACCGCCCAATGCAATGGTTTTCAATACACGAACCAAAGAATGCTTGAATCCAGGTTGAAGCAGCTGCATGACTCGTACGCGTGAATTATGGATATTGACCACCCGTTGCTGTAACCAGTTGTCATCCAGGCGCGAATTCGGTACGTCTTCGTAAACAACCGCGTTTGCTGCCCAGCGCATCTGGCTTCCGGCTTGATTCAGTTGCGTGAAAAAGGCCAGGTCTTCGCCTCCGGAATGGGCAAACTCACGGCGAAAAAATTCCGGGGCCATGCTGCGCAAGATGTCAGGCTTGATCAGAAAATTGCCGGCAGCCTCGAGTACACACAGCTTGCCATCTTCGAGTTGGAGATCTGCGCCATAGTATTGGTTGTTTTTGAGGTCGGGAGATACGTGTTCGGGAAACACCGAGCGCGTGGGGCCACCGACAAGATCGGCGTCATGTTGTGCTTGCACGCGCAGCATTTCGCTCAACCAGTCAGGGGAGGGCCATTCATCGTCATCGAGAAAGGCGATCAGTTCTACATCGAGATCCAGTGCCTTGCTACAGGCGGCGTTTCTTGCACCCGAGATGCCGGGTTCTGTTGCCCTGAGCGCATGCACTGGGTAGGGATAGTCGTCGCTCAAGGATGCGCAAACTGCCAAGCCCTCGGCCAAGCCCTGCTCACCGGCATCGTTGTCGGCAACAACAACTTCGAGGTCAACGCTGCTGAGCTTGCTTAGTTCATCAAGCAAGCGCGCCAGGCCTTCCGGTCGTCGGAAGGTACAGATACACAGGGCAACTTTCACGCGGGTTTACCTAACCGAGCATACAGGATGCGTGTCAGATAGAGCGCCATGAATATTTCGGCCGCGAGAATGCCGAAAAGTGTGGTTTCTGGCTTGAACAGGTACAAGGTTACGCTCACCAGAACGCCGCTGATGATTGCGCCGTAGATGCTGGCCATAGCCAGTATGCGAAAATCACGCATGGCTTGAAGTGCCGCAGCAGGCGCGTTATACAGAGCCGCGAAAAAAGTGACGACAAACCAGACGGTCACGATCCAGGCCATTGGCTCATCGGCGTATTGCCGGGAATACAGAAATTCATGAATCCATGGCCAGGCGACTAACAGTGACAGGCCGAGGGCGACAACAGCGACTGCCATGAATATAGAAGTTCGTTTGATCTGATCGCTCACCGCTTGTCGTTGATCGTCGGCCAGCGCCACCGCAAGCTCAGGCTTGACCATGTTCTGCCATGTCATCAAGGCGACTCTCACAGGACCAAACAAAACGAATCCCGCGGCCAGTGGCGCATACGCTAGCGGTCCATTGGTAGACGTGATGATCAAGCTGTGGGCCTGGGCAAGAAATAGAGTGGTTAATGATCCCGCGAGTGCCCAGCGCGACTGGACCCAGACGTCACGGTAGCTGCCGATTGCGGAAAGGTTGAACCACCGATGATGGCGGCCATGCACACGCAGACGCTCGACGAACATGGCAACCAGATTGGCACCGGACAAGGCTAGCAGCACATAGCCGATAGGCAGTTTGTCGAAATACCATACCAAAAAGGCCATCAGGACAATGCCTGACATGACATACGTCGCGTCGCCCGATGCGGTAACCAGCGGGCGCATACGAGCATAGCCAACACTGCGGCTATAGTGCCTGGCTGAATAGACGGCGACGAAAATAGTTACGCCGAGACCTACCGTACCATCCATGCCTTGCCAGAACGACGCTGCAATACCGGTAAGAATCAATACGCCGAACAAGGCAAAGTTCAATGTGCTGAACATCGCTTCTTGGGCCGTACGTTCGTTTGCATCCTTGATGACGGGCGTGTAGACAGTTAACGGCGTGGATATCAGTGCGTTGTTGACCGCTGACGCAAACATCGCCAGTACAAAGGCGAAGGCAAATAACCCATAGTCATAGGGTGTAACCATTCTCAATAACAATAAGTTCAGGGCGAAATGAAATCCGCTCACCAATGCCTGCGCGCCCACTGACAGTGCAAGTCGTGAAGACACTATCTGAATAAGCCGGCTGAACAGGGACGGTGATGATTTAGCATCATTGGAATTTTCAGAATTCACAGAGTCAAAGTGGCTGATTGTGGCCATCAGGAGCCCGCCCGGCTCCGTCGTAATTGTGCACTCAGTCCATTTTTTAACAGAATCGCGGCCAGTAACACGGGCTCAACAAAATAACGAAAGGCGAAACGACGAGGGTTTTCAATCACTCGAAAACTCCATTCCAGGCCACAGCGTCCCATCCACCGAGGTGGTGTTCGCACGGCGCCTGCAACATATTCCATACAGGCGCCGCAGGTGAAGACCGCTTCAGCATTGATCTGAGAACGGTGGGCGTGCACCCATGCTTCCTGTTTCGGCGCCCCGAAGCCGACCAGTACAATATTGCTGCCGTTGTCATTTATTTTGTCGATCACGTCGAGACTGTCCGCCGATTGTGGTGTTTGATCAAAATACCCGTCATGTCCGTCAATCTCGATTCCCGGAACCTTCTCGCGAATCACGCGCAAGGCTTTTTCCTGAATATCTCGATGTTGACCAACGTGGTAAACCCGAAAGCCATTGTCTCGCGCAAGTTCCATCATCGGCATGATGAAGTCCACATACGTGAGACGATGCTGGCGCGTTACCGGAATTCCTGCCAAACGCATGAGCCAGATCACAGGCATGCCGTCGACCAATACCGTTTTATCGGCGTAGTCGCGCCGCAAATCCGATGAAGTAAAGAAGCTGTAAAGAGAATGTAGATTGTGATACAGCACGGTGCACGGTCTGGATTCGGACACGCTAGTCCGGATCAGCGCGAGGTAGTCATCAAGACTGCCTGGATGGGCGAAGAAGCCCAGCAGGTCCCGTTTGATTAACCGATTGTTATTATCGTTTTTTGTCATCGGTACATATCCAGTTGGATTGATCAGCCACGTCACATCCACGCAACGACCAAGCTGAAAACGCAATGATGGCGTTTTCAGCTTGGTCGTTGCAGTGATACTCCCCAAGAGTCTAGCTGGTTGCTAGTGTACTGCGATGGCCGCAAGCTTCGGGGGAAGGGGCAGGATCGAAAAGATGGAATTACGGCGGGTACACCGTGACAGGGTCACCCGCTTGCAATCAAATGGTATTTAGTAAGCGTTCTTGTGGGTCCAGCCCTTGAAAACGGTCATTACCAGGATTTTGACGTCGAGCCACAGACTCCATCGTTTGATGTAGTACCGGTCGTGTTCGATGCGCGCCACCATGTCACTGATATTGCGGGTTTCACCACGAAAACCATTGATTTGTGCCCAACCTGTGATGCCGGGTTTGACTGAGTAACGTGAATTGAGCGCAGGAATAACGTATTTGAAATCGTCATCGAGCTTGAGCGGGTGCGGTCGAGGGCCAACGAGTGACATCGAACCCTGAATCACGTTGAACAGTTGAGGCAGTTCATCGAGGCTGGTCCGGCGCAAAAAAGCACCAATGCGGGTTATCCGTGGATCGTCCCGCTCAGCCTGACGGAATTCCTGCTGAACGCCTGACTGGTACATCGTGCGGAATTTGTAAACCTTGATGATCTCTCTGTTTCTGCCACTACGAGCCTGACAAAACAGGGCTGGTCCAGTGCTGTCCAGTTTGACGGCGATGGAAATGAGCGCCATCAACGGAAACAGAATGAGCAGAGCACATGAACCAAAAACGAAGTCTTCAAGCCGTTTCAGTGCGGCACTAATGCCACTGATTGGATGAAGCTGTGTATTGTCGACCGAGACCAGTGATCGCCAATGACTGGCGTCAGTCTTGTTGCTGCCGATAGTTGGTGCATTTGCACTCAATGTCGATTGCACTGCCGGTTTATTTTTATTATTTTTTGCGCTGGCGCTGTGCACCGTATTTCTCCTAAATTCCTTTGAACGGGTATGTGACGTCAATGTAACGACACTATACCTTCTGGGCATTTTTGGTTCTGTTAAATCAGTCGTGATATTAGTGGATCGTCGCCAGGTTTGTTCGAGTTGTGACGCAAGATGGGAAAATTACCCAAATTGCTCATCAGTCAAAAACCTGACCCTATATAAGTAATGTGGCAGAAGTATATTAATTTTCAATCACGGAATGCGCCGACCAGGTCACTGACGTAGTCGACGCAAGCCTAGTCCAGCTGCTCGCGGTAATAGGTATAGTGCCGTGGAGTTGGTGCTGAAGACCCGTTCAAGATACACCCACTGACCCTGACCCCCGAGAAGGTCAGACGCCTAAGTGCTTCATTTAATTGTGGTTCTTTCACTTCCCCTTCCTTCACAACCATGATGGTCGAGCCAGCATGTTTACCCAATGATGCAGCGGTCGAAACGCTCAAAACAGGGGGGGTGTCAACAATTGCAACGTCGAAGCGCGGAGCGACAATCTGCATGAATTGGCCAAACTGCTTCTCAGTAGGCATCTCACCTTGCGCGCCGCCGAAACCTCGTGGAATGCAGTACAGATTCTCGACAGATGTCTGGCGGACGCTTTCTTTCAGCTCTGACTTGCCGCTGACCACTTCCGGCAATCCCGGACCCATTGGTACGCCCAGAGTGTTGTGCATCTGTCCACGTTGATAATCCGCATCGATCAGTAACACCCGCTTGCCGGATTGAGCGACAAGTACGGCCAGGTTCATACTGAGGAAGGATTTGCCCATGCTCGGCAGTGGGCTGGTAATCATCAGCACATTGTTGCTGGCGCCTGCCATGACGTCATCGAGCATCGAACGCAAGCCACGCAGGTTTTCGATCGAGTAGTCTTCCGGTTTGGTCAAAGCCAGGACATTGCTGTCCGCGGCCGATTGCTCCTGACCGCTACCCGGCAATAAACGACGTGGATCAACTGTGACCGGGCTGGCAAGACGCTTTTGCGCTGCGCTTTTCGGAATATTCATGAATACCGGTAATCCTGACGCACGCTCCAGTGAATCCTGATCGCCGATAACGGTCGTCAGTGCAGAGCGTAGAGTCAGATAAAGGGTATAAAGAAACAAGGTAGCCAGCGTTCCACCGACAATGGCGAGCAGAGAGTTCGGCGCGACTGGTTTGCGCGGCGCGAGGGCGTCATCAATAACCTGTACAGCCGGGATGCTGCCACCGCGTGCCACACGCAGTTCCTGGACCCTTTCATTCATTTCTGTAAACAGCGCGCGCTTGGCGTCGACATCTTCTTCCAGAATTCGGAGCTCTCTTTCCGTGTTCGGAGCACGGCTGATCTGACCTCGAAGCGTACGAATTGATGTGCGAAGGGTGTCTATCTCTTTTTGCGTACGCTTGGGAGTAGGGTGGGAAATCGTATAGCGCTTCAGTTGGTCGGCAATTTCGATTTCCAGATCCAGCAAGCGCGTTTCAAGGGTGTCGATCTGACCCAGTTTGGCACGACGTTGGACATCGCTATCAAAAGTCGCTGATGCCGTTCTGAATTCAGCCAGAGCGACTTCAGCAGCCCGCAGATCGGTCTCGACTTCAGGCAAGCGCTGTTCGTAGAATTGACCGTCATTATCGAGTTTGAGATTCTGAGTTCCGAGCTTGACGCTCTCGTATTCAGCAACAATCGCATTGGTCAGTTGAGCCGTGTGGCTGGGGTCATTACCCTTGAGCTTGACAGTGATCATGCGTGATTTGGCGTCGGACGTTTCTGTCGACAGTTCATCGCGCAGCTTTGCAACCGTGGTTTGCAAGGAAGAGCGCTCCAGGGAGTAATGAAGTCCTTCAGGTGCGTCCAATGCAGACAGATTGATTGTCAGTGGCTCAAGGTTCGGAATGGCAACGTCTACGGTTTCTCCGACTTGGGCGCGATCGATCAGCAGCGTCTCGTCCTTGTACAGGCTGTAAGCACCGTCACCGAGGGAGACCAGCCTCAAAGCCTCGTCTTCCCAGCGTCTCGGTACTTCAAGTGTGGCAACTTCAATCGTGTTTTCTGACCAGGCATAGCGTTTGGCGAAATCGAACCCCGACAAGGTATCTGCCAGCAGCGGAATTCGTTTGGTCACTTCGCCCAACACCGGAATGGCATTGGCATCGGCGTTGATACGCATATTGTATGCGTCGACCACTGGGCTCAGTACTCGACGAGAGCGCAACAGGTTTGCCTCTTCCTTGATTGTCGGCGCGCCAAAGTCGAATTGATCGGAACCTTCGTCAAAAGGATCCTCGACTTCATTGACTTGCAGCAGTGCTGATGCTTCGTACTCTTTGTCAGTACTGATCAGATAAAGCCATGCCAGGCCTAGGCCGAGTAGAAAGGTCAGTACCAAGCCGAATTTATGGCGTAGCAACAGCCTGAGATATTCTTTTGCATCACTGGTAGCTGGCACAGTTGCATATCCTTGCATGGGCGCTCCGGGCTGCGGGTAGTTCAGTGTCTTCATGAAACGATGTCCGTCTTCAATGGCGGAGAATTCGAAAGCTGATCGAATAGTCTTGCCACCTTTTAGCAGCAAGGTTCGATCCCTTATAGTGTTCTCTGCCGGCCTTTGTAATTGTTATTTTCAGCGTTAGCCCAAAATGACGGTTTTCGTCACCTCAGGTGGTTCTTGGAACGAGCGAGATTGTATCAACTGTTCCTTATTCATTTGTGACGTACATTTAATAATGTGGCGTCGATTTATCGGTTTTTCGATTACCTGACTTGGCGCAAAAAGTGATGTAGTCGGAAAATAACCCAAAATGCGGTCATTTTCGCTGGATTAGCAGGCTTTGTAATGTCTTTGAAACTGGAATTCGCGGCTTGAGTAATTCGGGTAAACAACTATTGCAGACTATGCAAGCACGTCCCTTAAGTGTAAAAAAGTGCTGGTTTTTCCTGTTTCTGTTCACGGTTCTGTGGTTATTACTGACGTTGACAATCAGCGTCATTTTTCCGCCGCCTTCGGCAGTTGCGCGTGATAGTGATGTCGTCAGCGTAACCCAACTCGACTTTCTGATAGACGATAGTTACATCAATGTCGCTGGCGAGCGTGTGCTCGAGCAACAAATTTTCGATCAGGTGTTCGACATGATACGAAACGCGCAATCGTTGATTGTGCTGGACATGTTTCTATTCAATGACTGGCAGGGGCCAGTCAGAGAAACACATCGCCCGCTTGCAGTCGAACTGACAGATACCTTGATCGCCAAACGCTCGAGCAATCCTGAGACAAACATTGTCGTGATAACGGATCCGATCAATACGGTATACGGTGGCAAACGCTCTGAGCATCTTGACGCTTTGCGAGCAGCGAACATCCCTGTGGTGATGACGGATTTGACCCAATTGCAGGACAGCAACCCAGTCTGGAGCAGTTTGTGGCGATGGCTGGTCAAACCTTTGGGCAATGGAACCGGTGGATCGCTTCCCAATCCTTTTGGGGACGGACATGTGTCGTTGCGAAGTTATCTGGCCTTGTTCAATTTCAAGGCAAATCACCGCAAGTTGTTGATTGCCGACAATGCTGATGGTGTGCTCGAAGGTCTTGTCAGCTCGGCCAACCCTCACGATGGCAGCAGTGCGCATCGAAACATCGCATTGAAATTCAGTGGTCCTGCAGTTAAGGATTTACTGAACAGTGAGCGAAGTTTGTTGGAAATGTCTGGCGCTTTTGAGGCACTTGCGTTGATTGACGACCGTTTCGAAGCGCTCGACGACGCGCAGTTTGCGACGATCGCTCCGCCACCGACTGGCTCGGATACAGCCGATATACAGATAATCAGCGAATCGCGGATTCGCGATGCGGTGCTGACTGCTATCAATGCCACCGGAAAAAGTGATCGTATTGATATGGTGATGTTTTATCTCAGCCATCGTCAAATAGTTCGCGCCTTGGTAGACGCAGCAAAGCGAGGTGCCACAGTTCGGGTGATACTGGATGTCAATCTGGATGCATTTGGTCGGCGTAAAAACGGCGTGCCGAATCGACCTGTGGCTGCGGAACTGCACGCCGCCGGTGTTAACGTTCGCTGGTGTAAAACCGTTGGTGAACAATGCCACGCCAAGTGGCTGCATACCGAAACGCACGCGGGTGGTGAGACCTTGGGCGCGCGTGAACATCGATTCTTTATCGGGTCAGCCAATTTTACGCGTCGAAATCTCGATGACTTCAATCTCGAAACTGATGTCCTGTTGCTACTCGACAATGAGCATCCAATGACCGCTCGAATGATCGACTTTTTCGAACGCCAATGGGAAAACCGGGAACGCCGAGAATATTCGATCGACTATGGCATCCATGCCGATGACAGCTTGTGGCTGCGTTGGCAGTACAGGTTTATGGAAGCGACGGGCCTCAGCACTTTCTGAAGGGAGCCAAAGTAGGTTAAATTACGGCACCAGCAGCCAATTCGGCGCCCTGGTTTCAGATTCCTGGCAGGCAAAGCGCTAAAATCGAGTCGATCAACTATCTCTTCATTGTCGAGCTCGCCCCATGCTTCATACACCCTACCTTTTGTTTCTTGGTGATGCGCCTGATTCTCTGGCCGCCAAGGTTGCCCAGGGTATTCGCGACTGGCGTCCGGAATATTCCATCGGACAGTTTCGTCAGGAAGGCTGCAACGCCGATCTTGGTATTCCTGACATGACTATCAAGGAAGCTGTTGCGGCTGGTGCCAAGACACTGGTTGTTGGGGTTGCCAATCGTGGTGGCGTTATTGGACCTGCATGGATAAGTGTCTTCGAAGAAGCGCTACGTGCCGGGATGGACATCGCATCGGGACTGCATAACTTATTGGCGGACGAACCGACGCTTGTGGCGCTCGCAAAAGAACAGGGACAGTCCCTGATCGACGTGCGCATCCCGCAACAGGAATACCCGATCGCTAACGGAATCAAGCGTAGTGGTAAGCGTTGCCTTGCAGTGGGTACCGATTGCTCGGTTGGAAAAATGTACACCGCACTGGCTATGGAAAAGTCGATGCGCCAACGCGGAATGAAGGCGAGCTTTCGCGCGACGGGTCAGACGGGTATTCTTATTACGGGTAATGGTGTTCCTGTGGACGCTGTGGTTGCTGACTTCATGGCCGGTTCCATCGAATGGCTGACGCCGCCTAATGATGACGATCACTGGGATCTTATTGAGGGGCAGGGTAGTCTTTTTCATGCGTCATACTCTGGCGTAACGCTCGCATTGATTCACGGTGGAGCACCCGACGCACTTGTCCTTTGTCATGAACCAACACGCCAACATATGCGCGGTTTACCTGATTACCAGCAGCCAAGCCTTGAAACCCTGCGTGATATGTCTTTGAGTCTGGCGCACGTGGTCAATCCGGCTTGTAAAGTGGTCGGAATCTCGATCAATACAGTGCACATGAGTGAAGAAGATGCCGCTGCCTATCTCGCAGAAACTGAAGCACGCATGGGTTTGCCGACCGTTGATCCATTCAGAACCAGTGCCGATCGTCTGGTGGACGCGTTGTAGTGGCAGGCTCACTCAGTCCCATAACGCTTGACGTCAAGCAAGAATCTTTCAAACTTGAAGGCACATTCACTATTTCACGCGGATCTCGCACTGAAGCAAATGTACTGACGGTGACATTGAGCCGAGGTGCCTGTCGCGGCTGGGGTGAATGCTTGCCTTATGCGCGTTATGACGAATCCATGCAAAGCGTCACCGAACAAATTCGTTCGATAGAGGTGGATCTGGCGAATGGTTTAGATCGCGACACATTGCAAGGTCTGTTGCCGGCGGGCGCTGCTCGGAATGCCGTTGATTGCGCTTTGTGGGATCTTGAGGCCAAGGAATCCGGTAAGGCCGTCTGGCAACTGGCAGGCTTGTCGGAACCTCAGGCGATTACCACCGCTTTTACGCTGTCACTGGAATCACCGTCACAAATGCGCGCATCGGCGGCCAAGCATGGTCATCGTCCCTTGTTGAAGATAAAACTCGGTGGTGCTGGAGATATGGATCGTTTGCAAGCGGTCCGGGAAGGTGCGCCCAATGCGCGGCTGATCGTCGATGCCAATGAAGGTTGGAGTGCTGGAGACTATGATGCGCTGGCACCACTTATGGTTGATCTGGGCGTCACGCTTGTCGAGCAGCCGTTACCGGCAGGTGATGATGCCGCGCTCGCCAATCGAGAACGACCGTTGCCGGTTTGTGCCGACGAAGCTTGTCATGACAGATCCTCACTCGATGGACTGCAAGGCAAGTACGATGTCATCAATATCAAGCTCGACAAGACCGGTGGCCTGACAGAGGCTCTCGCCTTGCGCGATGCAGGTCTGGCGCAAGGCTTTGACATTATGGTCGGGTGCATGGTCAGTACCTCACTGGCCATGGCGCCCGCATTGCTCGTGGCACAAGGTGCGAGTGTTATTGATCTCGACGGCCCTCTGTTACTGGCCGAAGATCGGGCGACACCGATGCCAGTTACGGGGAGTCAGATGCAGCCGGCGTCCACGACACTCTGGGGATAGGGCTTAAGCTTGCAAGGTAAGTTGGCCGCGACCATTGGCCGACCTTGGCAGGTCGGCCGGTGTCAACGCTATTTGCCAGTGACTTTATCTACAAGCTTGGTGAAAAAGCCATCATCACCGGCCTCGTTTCGCTGACGAGCCTTCTCTCCCATGCTGCTGCCAACGCGTCCGGTGGTTTCTGCCATCTTGCCGAAGGCTTTGCCTAGTGAGCTTTGATGTTCGGGTTTATCCGACAGTCTGGTTTGCAACGTTTCCGCCCTGGCACCCGCAGCGCGCATACCAGCATTGATGCCACCGTCAACCTTGCGAGCAGCAGTGCCAGCGGCTGCGCCAAGCTTGCCAAGCACACCATCACTTTTTCCCACCGGTCGGGTACCGTCGGCCGGGTTCGCAGCTCCGGAAGTGTTTCTACGTTCTACAAGCCGATTCTTGTATTCGCCGGACTTCTCCTTGACCTTGTCAAAGGCAGGCCCCGATTTCTCCTTCACCTTTTCCAACGCAGGTCCAGATTTTTCCTTGATCTTGTCAAATGCCGGACCTGATTTTTCTTTTACTTTTTCGAAGGCAGGGCCTGATTTTTCTTTGACTTTCTCAAGCGCAGGCCCTGATTTCTCCTTGATTTTTTCAAGGGCAGGTCCTGATTTTTCTTTGACCTTCTCTAACGTAGGTCCTGACTTCTCTTTGATCTTCTCCAGCGCAGGGCCAGACTTTTCCCTGACTTTTTCGAGTGCTGGCCCGGATTTCTCCTTGACTCGTTCGAGGGCAGGCCCTGACTTTTCCCGAACTGTGTGCATGGTTTTTGTCAATCCGGCGCCTGCACTGGCTGCGACACCCGGCAAGCCACCCGAGCCAGTGAGTGATGAAAGACTTGGCAACAAGCCTTCGTCACTCGCGACAGTTTCGTCGTGGGCGTGTGCCTGCACCCAGCGACGCTCATTGAGGCCGTTGAACACCAGCCACGCGAAAACCGCAAGAAGGCAAAGAGAGGTAATCCAAATCATGGGAAACTCCAGCATGTTTCAACAGGGGGACAACGTAAATGATACGCCTTGGTCGAGTTCAGGCTCAACCGAAATAGTATCTCACTATTATTCCGACTTTGGCTCCGCATCAGCTGCCGACCTGTGAGGTGTCGATCAGATCAGCTATCGCAACCAGAAAAGCTTTAACTTCGTCCACGGTATTATAGTGACACATCGACACCCGGACGCAGGACTCGAGCCCGAGAGGCCTGAGGATGTTACCCGAATAGTGGTCAGCTTTGCGCACGTGTGTTCGAATACCGGATTGGTTCAGGTACTCGACAATGTCAGCAGCCGGCCGATTGTCGATTGTCATGGCGACCAAACCTTCCCGTCGCGGATTGTCGATGCCACCGATTATGTTCACCCCGTTAATAGACGCGAGTCCAGGGATATTGTCAACACCATTCAGCATGGCATTTGTCAACAATTGTTCATGGTTATGGATTGCATGGCCTGCGGCAACGATCTTTTCACGAGGTTCGGTAGACTCAGTGAAGCTTTCACCAAGCCACTCGAAATAGTCGACGACATCACTCAATGTTGCGTAGGCGGAAGTATCTCGTGTGCCGAGTTCCCAGTTATCGGCAGGACCGTCGATCAGACTGTCATGTCTCAGCGCTGTCAGGCGGTCTGAAATCCAGGCGATGCCATAGCCGTGTCGAGAAAACATCTTGTACGGTGAGATGACATAACCGTCAATGTTGTATGCATCAAGGTCAAGCCCGCCATGCGCAGCGTGTTGAATCCCATCAACGATGATGAAGCACTCGGGAGAAATCTCGCGAATTCGATGGGCGATAGCTTCGATGTCTACCGCCATTCCGGTTACCGGCGATGTGTGAATAATTGTTGCAATGCGGGTGTCCTGCGTCACATGGAGGGCATAGTCTGCCACTTCAACTGAACCGGATGCATCGTTGTGTGGCACGTTGACATAGGGTTTGCCAGCAATCTCCGCCCAGCGAACAGCCGCACTACGCGAGGCAGGGTGCTCAAGCGACGTGCCAACAACATTACCGCCGGGCTGACTGCCGAGAATTGCGTTGCTAATCAGGCGAAACAACAATTCACTTCCGCTTTCACCGACAAAAATCTGGCCGCTGGATGCGTTGAGCAAAACCTTTGTGCGTTGTTTGGCAGTATTGATGATGTCAACCAATGCGTGTGAGGCTGGATTGTCTCGGCCCTGGTTATCCGGAATTGCAGACAGCCTGGCCGTTGTATCGACAACACTCTTGAGAGTCAAAGCCCCTCCAGCGTTTTCGAAAAACACACGTTTGCCCTGAAACGGGCAGGTATCGACGTGTGCGAATTTGTCACGTACCGATTCCATTAGTCCTGGCTTGCTGTCGAGCATTGACGTGATTGGTCTTTGAGTCAGAAAATCAACATCTTATACTGAATTGACGGACGCTCGTGGACGCCCAGTAGATTGACCGACGACGAGCTCTGCTTCCCAGAGCTCCTGCAAAGGGGGGGCGTCGGGTTCTTCAATGCGTTGCACCAACAATTCGATCAGACGAGTACCTGCATCGCGAATCGACGATCGCATGGCGGTAAACAAGGGGATGACTCCGCTGTTGGGCAGGTAGGAGAGTTTGTCATCATAGGTAATGATTGATAAATCATCGGGCACCGACAGACCGTGATGTGTGATAGCTCTCAATGCGCCGTAGGCAGGCAGAATACCGCTGACCACAAGTGCGCTTGGTATGTTTTTTCGCGACAGTAGCTCAGTACTTGCTTCAAACCCGTAGGCTTCGGTCAGCTCATCTGAAAACATCAGTGAGGTATCAATGCTCAGGCCACGCTCTTTGAATGCATCAAGGTAACCGATTCTTCTTCGGGCCGCGAAGTACATATATTCTGTGCCATTGAGAAAGCCGATGGATTCATGGCCAAGATCAATCAAAAATTCCGTAGCTCGTTTCAACGCGCTTCGGTTGTTGACATCCATCCATGAATAGGCAAGCTTAACGTCACTACGTCCATGAACGATAAAGGGTATGCGGAGATCGCTCAGCAACTTGATACGTCTATCGTTGACTCGAGGTCCATGCACGACAAACCCATCGACTCGGCGGCTCGCAATGACTTCCTTGTAATAATTTTCTTCATCATCATCTGCAACGACCGACAACTGCGAGTCATAGCCATGTTGGCTTGAGGTATCGCTGATGCCAGCAATTATTTCAGCGAAGTGCGGTCCCAACACGGTTTGCTGAGAGCGTGGAATGATATGGCCAATCGTGCGTGAACGCCCGGTTGCCAGACGCTGGGCTGATTGACTTGGTTGGTAATGCAGACGATGCGCCGCTTCAATAACCCGCTGGCGAGTTTGCTCACGCACTTCCGGATAGCCGTTTAGTGCACGACTGACTGTTGTGGGTGACAATTTCAGATGAGCGGCTAGTTCCTTCAGATTCATTGTCTGGTCCTTGCGTATAGATAGGTCTAACGCATGATATGCATGCTGTCTGATTTCAGTGAGACTGTAATTTTTGACCCTGCCACCAAGTCATTGCGCTGTGCGACATGGCGAGAAATTCTGAATCGGAGTGATTTCTCGATATCGTCGAGATACATGCGCACGGAAATTTCATCGCCAAGCGATACTGCATTGGCGATGGTGCCGGTAACCGGATTTTCTGCCTCACCGCGCGAGGGCTTGTCCGCTCGGTGTAACACAATGGCGGACGGTGGGATCAACAAGCTGACATCGCTGCCCGGAGGATCAGCAGTCTTTGGTCCCTTGAGTAGCACTGTACCAACGCCGAATAGGGAGTATTGATCAGTATGTTGGCGTACGCTTGCATCAACAATATTCTGGAAGCCGAGGAGCTTGGCAATTTGTCGGGTAGCAGGACGTTGAATAACTTCGTCGACAGTACCGGATTGCAGAGTCTTGCCGCGATGTATCAGGCATATGCTGTCACACAGTTGTTGTACTTCGTTGATGTCATGCGTGACAAGTACAATCGGTATCGACAATTGTGTCCGCAGCTGCGAGAGTTCCCGATACAGCTTACGTCTTGTTTGCTGATCCACGGCAGCGAAGGGTTCATCGAGTAGCAAGACGGACGGATCGCGTGCCAGTGCGCGTGCGAGGGCGATGCGTTGTTGCTGGCCGCCAGACAAGGTGTGTGGTTTGCGTTTTCCAAGACCTTGCATATTGGTTGTTATCAGCAATTGTTCAGTGCGTGATGCACGGGATGCGCGTGGTACATGTTGCATGGCAATGGCGATGTTGTCGGCGGCGCTTAAGTGGGGAAACAGCGCATAGTCCTGGAACATGAGTCCCGCACGACGTTGTTGCGGTGAACGGTGAATGCCGTCAGCGCTGCTGGCCCAGGTTTCGCCATTACACAGGATTCTCTGGCGTGCTACTTTGTCCAGCCCGGCGATTGAACGTAATACGGTCGTCTTGCCACTGCCGGAAGGCCCGGTCAGAGCAATCATCTTGCCTGCCTCACACTGCAGTTTCACATCCAGTGATATCGGCTCAGATTGCTCTAAAACAAGCTGCAACGAATTCCCTGATGTGTCGAGTTTCGATTCGCTGGTCATGGTGTACGTGTCGAATATCGCAATGTCACCAGCGTCAGTACTGAAAAGACTACGAGTGCAAGGCTGTACAGTCCCGCTGTTTTCATGTCGAAAGATTGCACACTGTCGTAGATGGCGATAGAGAGAGTTCGGGTGCGCCCCTCGATATTGCCACCCACCATCAGTACGACGCCGAACTCTCCCAAGGTATGGGCGAATACGAGCGCCGCGCTGGTCAACACGCCAGAAAATGTCATTGGAAGCTCGACTCTCCTCCAGGTTTTCCAGCGTGACAAGCCACTGACATAGGCTGCTTCACGCACGTTGTCAGGGAGTTGTCGATACGCCAGCTGCATTGGCTGCACTGCAAATGGGATGTTGACCAGGCATGAGGCAAGCACGAGACCCGCAAAGCTGAATACGAGTGGCGTTCCGAAAAGACTTGTCCAGAATTTGCCGACAACTGCGTTTGGACTGAACGTCACCAACAGGTAATAGCCTATGACCGTGGGTGGCAAAACAAGGGGCAGCAGTAGCATCGATTCAAGCCACGGCTTTCCCCTGAAATCACTGATTGCCAGCCAGCGCCCTAATGCAATGCCCAGCGGCAACAGTAGAAGGGTTGTCACCGCCGCGAGTTGCACGGATAGCCAGAATGCGCTCATGATGTCTGATCAGTCATGGCGACAAGTCAAGGCTCGGCTCGATCAAGTCCATAGGATGCAAACACGGCTTGCGCGGCAGGGGATTGCAACCAGTTGGCGATTGTTTCGGCGAGCGGCGGTGCATTGCGCATGATGATGAGATGGTGATCAATATAATCGTACCCGTCGTCAAATAATTGGAAGGCTTCAGGCGAATCATTGGTCGGGCCAAGCAAGGCGGCAGGCAACAAGGCGTAATCGACCGCATTGCTTTGTACAAATTGCAATGCTTGCGCGGTGTTCTCGCCAAGCAGTAGCGAGTCCGCCGGCCATGGCCACAGTGTCTGTGACTGAAGCCAGTCACGCGAAGCACGCCCGTATGGGGCATGACGTGGATTGGCAATGGCAAGTCTTGCTGGCGGGCTGTCTTGCATACGTTTCCGCAAGTCGGCAATCGCCTCTTGAAATGATGAAGCATGAGACCTTTTCGACAGCAAAACGAGACGGCCAGAGGCGTACGGCACACTGGCACCTCTCGTGAGACCTTTCTCCTGTAGCCTTTTGGGGCTGATCTGATCTGCGGCCAGGAACAGGTCGAATGGCGCGCCGTGCTCTATTTGAACCTGCAAGAGCCCCGTTGAAGCAAAGCTGATGCGTAGATCGGACGCATCAATTTCCGGTGGCAGCTGCTCAGACAACGCTGTCCAGATGGTGCGCAGGCTTGCGGCAGCGGCGATCTGTATCGGGCGGGATTCGTTACCCGCGGCCAAGGCAGATATCATCAAGCTGATACTGAGGAGGACACAGGTGCACAAACGGACAAGGGTTAGAGTAATGTGTTTGGCCTTTGTCTGGTCAATGGCCTTGCGCCATGGATCAGCCTTGTCCAGACTATGCAGTATGCGGCGCCTTGTGAATACCCTGGCGCATCGCGTTGGCTTGTCTTTCTGGATCATCTGTTTATGAACAAGAACACTGGTATCAAGCGCATCTTCATGGCTGGAGTGTACTCGATTCAGGGTATCCGATCCGCACTGATCCATGAGGCAGCCTTTCGTCAGGAGATGGTTCTGGCCGTTGTCGCAATACCGCTGGCGGTCTGGTTGGATGTCTCGGCGGTGGAGCGCATATTGTTGATCAGTGTCATCGTGCTGATACTGATTGTGGAACTCGTCAATAGTGCCATCGAGGCTGTTGTCGATCGATTTGGTGGTGAAATGCACGAATTGTCTGGTCGGGCCAAAGACATGGGGTCAGCGGCGGTGTTGTTTGCACTTTTGCTGGCTGTTTATGTCTGGATCGATGTGTTGCTGCTGTGAGTTTGAAACATGAGTGATGCAGCAGGCATTGGCAACGCCTTTACGGCAGCACTGGGACTGATTGTCGAATTTGACAGCACACTTGGCGAAATTATTTTCTTGTCGCTCAGGGTCAGTTTGACAGCGGTGCTGTTGGCGGCCTTGATCGGTTTACCTTGTGGCGCCTGGTTGGCGATGACGCGTTCACCGGTCAAAACAGTATTGGTGACACTGGTTAATGCCTTGATGGGTTTGCCGCCCGTGGTTGTTGGTCTCGTGGTGTATCTGTTGTTATCGAATGCAGGGGTACTTGGGCCACTGCAACTGTTGTATACACCGACAGCTATGATTATCGCCCAGGCGATTCTTGTGTTGCCAATTCTTATTGCATTGACGCGGCAGTCGCTCCTTGCTCTTGATCATGAATATCACGAACAGTTAAGCCTGCTAGGCATCCATGGAATTGCTCGAATCAAAACCTTTCTTTGGGAAGGACGCCATGCGCTGCTGACGGCATTGCTCGCAGGATTTGGACGAGCGATTGCTGAGGTTGGTGCGGTCATCATTGTCGGTGGCAATATCAATCACGTTACCCGAGTCATGACGACAACCATTGCACTGGAAACCTCCAAAGGCAACCTTGCGCTGGCCCTTGGCCTCGGCATTATTCTGGTGTTGATCGCAGTCTGCGTTAATGCCTTGGTGATCATGCTCGGCTCACGTTCTCGTCAGACGATTTACGGTTCATGAGCAGGAGAACTCAAACCGCGTCTTCAGTTACAGAGATCTCGGGTGTTGACCTGATCATCGAACGTGACGATCGCCGTTTGCTCGATGTCTCTAAAATAGCGCTGGGCCATTTTCCTTGCAGTGTCATTATCGGGCCAAATGGTGCTGGCAAGTCGATTCTGGTCAAGAGTCTGTGCAATCTGATGACGCCGGACCGTGGCACCGTGTTATGGAATACCAGACCACCTTCTCGAGATCAAAGGCTTCGGGTTGGACTGTTGTTACAGCGACCAGTGTTGCTAGGTCGAAGTGCACGGGAGAATATTGTTCATGCCCTGAGGGCATCGGGCGAAACGCGTGGCGATGCACGCCATCTGGCAGAAGTTGCTTTACGCGACGCGGGTCTGGATGCCACAAGTGCTGTGCCGGCCCGTCAACTGTCGGGCGGTGAACAACAGCGTCTGGCTCTTGCTCGCGCTCTTTCGTTGAATCCTGACATCCTTTTCCTTGACGAAGCCACGGCAAACGTTGATCCTCAGTCTACTGCTGCTATCGAGGCTGCGTTGCGCCGTTCAATCGATCAGGGACTGAAGCTCGTTATGGTCAGTCATGATCTGGGTCAGGTCAGACGGATGGCAGACGAGGTGATCATGATGAATCATGGAAAGATCGCTGAGCAAACGCAAGCAGCTGTTTTTTTTGATGCTCCCCGATCGAGCGCTGCGAAAGCGATGTTGTCAGGCGAGTTGGTAATTTAAGGACCGCGTAGCTGCTACTGGATTCGGGGGTGGCTGGTCTGTATAAGAGAACGTTTTTATGGCTGGTGAATTTGGTACGAGCTTTATGCCAGAAATGGCAATAACTCATTTTGACGGAAGTTGGTCGCCGTATACTATGGCTCCGAGCAACGCTCTGGTCATGCATCCGGGTGCGCATGTACTGCATTACGCCAGCACCTGTTTCGAAGGGCTTAAGGCTTTCCGTCAGGAAGATGGTCGCGTCGCGATTTTCCGCCTGGACAAAAACCTCAAACGTTTCCAGCAAAGCAGCCAGATCTTGTATTTGCCTGAGTTGGACCTTGAGCAAACCGGTCGAATGATCACTGAGTCGATTGCCCAGTTCCGTAACGAGGTCCCAAAGCCCCCTTCGTCGATGTACATTCGTCCGACGCACATTGGCACTGAGCCTGCGATCGGTAAAGCCGCCGCCGCGAGTGCGACCTCAACACAATATATTTTGCTATCTCCGGTAGGTGATTATTTTGCAGGCGGCGAAGCAAACCTGCGTTTGCTACTTGATGATGTGGGCATGCGTTGTGGCAGCGACCACGGCATGGTCAAGGGTGGTGGCAACTATGCCAGTGCACTAAAGCATATCGAACGTGCTCGAGCGGCAGTCAGCGCAGATCAAGTGTTGTTTTGCCCTGGCGGGGACATCCAGGAAACGGGCGCTGCCAATTTCATTCTGGTTGATGACAACACCATCATTACCAAAGCACTGGATGATTCATTCCTGCACGGTGTAACCCGTGAGTCTATTCTTGAGCTCGCCAAGGCGCGCGGCATGACCGTCGAAGAACGCGACTTGACGATCGAAGAGCTACTGGAACGCTCAGCCAAACCAAATAGTGAGGCAGGTTTGACCGGCACTGCTGCTGTCGTGGCTGCTGTTGGTACCTTGATTTATCGCGATAAGGAAACGCAAGTAGGGTCGGGAAAGCCTGGCCCCATTCTGCGTTCGATTCGCGATGAGCTGAACAACATCCAGTGGGGCAAGACGGAAGATCATCATAACTGGCTGACCTTCGTTTGAGCTGACTATGAGTAATGAGGGTGATCAGGCGTTTACTGCCAAGAGTAACCGCGAACGTATTATCGAGCCGACCTATTCGGGCGCCTTGAGCTTTTTGCGTCGACGCTATAGTCGTGAACTGGATGATGTGGATGTGGTGGTCAGCGGCATCCCCTTTGACAATAGCGTCACTTATCGGCCCGGTTGCCGACTTGGGCCAAGAGCTATTCGAGCGGCGTCTGTTCAGCTCGCCGAGTTGAACGCGTTTCCGTATGGATTTGATCCGTTCCAGACCTTGTCGGTTATTGATTATGGTGATTGTGTGCTGGATCCACATCATCCCGAGTCGATCGTCGCCACTATCGAAGCACATGCGCAAGGCATTATTCGCTCAGGTGCGCGAATGTTGACTTTCGGAGGCGATCATTTCATCTCCTATCCTTTGCTTCGTGCGCATGCCGAGGCACATGGGCCCATTGCGTTGGTTCAGTTCGATGCGCACTGTGACACCTGGGAAGATGATGGAAGACGTATGGATCACGGCACGATGTTCGCGCGAGCTGTCGCCGAAGGCGTTGTTGATCCCAGCCGTTCGACACAAGTCGGACTTCGCACCTACAACGACTCTGATCACGGCTTCGAAATTCTGACCGCTCCATGGGTTCATCGCAATGGTATCTATGCCGCTCTTGACGTTGTGCGTGATCGCGCCAGCGATTCGCCGGTTTATATTTCGTTTGACATTGACGGTCTGGATCCGGCTTTTGCTCCGGGGACCGGCACACCTGTGGTCGGTGGGCTTGCCAGCTGGCAAGCGCTTGAATTCATACGCGGTCTTGAAGCGTTGAATCTTGTTGGTATGGATGTCGTTGAAGTGTCACCACCTTTTGATCACGCCGAGATTACGGCTTTGGCAGCGGCCACGGTTGCCCATGATTTTCTCTGTGTGCTAGCCAAGCAGTGCGGTGGCACAGAAGCTCGAATAGGAAGAGTGTGATGGATCCAGCTGCGATCTTGTCGTATGCGCGACCACTTCTAGAGTTACTGGCTCGTGGCGGACCGGTTGTTGCCATTTTGTTGTTCATGTCAATCGTTGCGGCGACAATAGCGATTGCCAAGATGATTCAGTTTTCTGCGCTTGGCATTGCACGTAGTGAACACGCCGAGCGCAGTATGAACGCCTGGCAGGGTGGGCATATTCGGCAAGCCATTGAATTGTTGAACGAGTCGTCTGTGCATCCGGTTTCACGGGTTATGGATGTTGGTATGCGAGGTCTTGCCGCTGGCCAGCCTGCCAGCTTGGTACGTGAAGAAGTAACGCGTATTGGACGAGATCAGCTCGAGCGGTTGAGAAGCTGGCTTCGGCCACTTGAAATCATAGCAAGCTTAAGCCCTTTACTCGGCCTGCTCGGAACGGTTATCGGTATGATTGCCGCCTTCAGAAGTCTTGAGGCTGCAGGTAGTCAGGTCGATCCGGCTATATTGTCAGGTGGTATCTGGCAGGCACTGCTGACAACAGCTGTCGGCTTGATCGTTGCCATCCCAGCCTTACTGTTGCATAACTGGCTTGAACGTCGAGTTGAACGGTGCGCGCATCTTGTCGAAGACTACGCGACACGGGTTTTTACCGCAGCGCCGCGAAAAAGTGATGCTGGTGGTGGACGGTCATCGGTAAGCGGAACGAACGTAACATCGTCTCGGCTTACTGATGAGCCTGTTTCGCTTGGTGTGCGTCCTACACACGGGCGCTAATGGTGTTTGAATTCAAGTCTGAACCGAGACGTACAAGTATAAGTTTGACGCCGCTTATCGACGTGGTGTTTATTCTTTTGCTTTTTTTTATGTTGGCCACACGGTTTGAGGTTTGGCAAGCGGACAATGTCTCGACGACTGCTGTCGCCACAGTCGGGTCTGCGGCGGATACCAGGCAAGCGATCGTGATTACTGTCGCAGCAGATTCGTCACTCAGTCTTGAGGGAACAATCCTGACAACCGCTCAGCTTGAAAAAGAGTTGCTTCGAGTGAAAGAAACAGCCTCAGATTCGCTGATCACATTGCATGCAGATAATGGTACAAGCATTCAACAGCTTTACGATGTTATTGGTCTCATCAAGACAAGTGGTCTACGTCGGTTGCAGTTGACATCTGCAGAGCATGCCGGATGAATATTGTCGAATTAAAATCAAAAAAAACGGCAGATATCGAATTGACGCCGTTGATCAATATCGTTTTTTTGATGTTGATCTTTTTCCTGCTCGTCGGGTCGTTGAAACCTACCGAAGTCATTGACCCTGTTCGAACCAGTCCGGGTGACCCAGCCTTGGGCACAGCGCCATCGAACACGATCACCCTGTTGCACAGTGGTGGTTTGTTATTGGGCGATACCCCCGTTGAACAACAAGAATTGCTCGAGCGATTGAACGCTAATGCTCACGGTCTCGAAGTGCTTGCGATCAAACCGGATGCTGGATTGCAGGCAGCCGCTCTGGTCGAGCTGTTGCAGTTGCTGCGCCAAGGCGGTTTCTTGTCCGTGCAGCTACTGAGTGTCGCCGATTCCGGTAAGCAGTGAAAATCCGTTACTGGCTCCCGGCTCTGTTTGTGGCCCTCGTGATTCATGCGTTTGCCGTTTGGCTGGTGAGCCGTATGACCATAAAAGAACGGAGTGGAGCGGGGCCAGTGGGCACCCTGATAGAACTTGGGCCATCTTTATCAGAACC
>CAYUZB010000062.1:0-8555 GCA_964449565.1 uncultured Granulosicoccaceae bacterium
GCCGACACCGGATAGATTGATCTCAGGTGTAATGACGCCATGTTCGTGCAGGCTGATGGCGGTTGACCACACCAGTGTGCCACGTTGCGCTGCTGCTTCAATCTGCCAGCGAGACCCATGCAAGGCATCACGGGTCGCAAACTTTGCCAGTATGCCGGTTTCAACTTCCGTGGTGCACAACACAGCCTCGTAGGACTGAATGCTCAGAATGTCACCGCTGCAACTCTGCTCGTCATACTTCAAAGCGGAGGCTCCACCCATACCTTCATCGCCTTGAATGGGAATACCGATCTGTGCAACGGCTTCATTCGCGTTGTGATAGTGCATCAGAATCTGGGCAGCATGCAGGCTGTCGATGACCGATCGCTCAATGTCACCCGGTGCGCGATAACGCAGTTGTTGTAATTCAAGCCCGTGCAAATCATCCAGTACTGCACAGGCTGACCAGGCAGCGCCCGAATCAAACGCGTGCGTGAGGCTTACGCCATGTTCACACTGATCATCTGCGTGGACATGAACATTGAACGCCAGACACAACAGCGTTAAAACCAATAGGCGACTGAATTTGTGTGTCACGACGTTCACCAATTGCCAATTTCGCGCACTTCACCCGAGGCGAAATGCACTACGGGTTCAATGGCAAACACCGTTCGCGAATCGTCAAACAAGGACAACAAGGCGCAGCGTGTTTGGTAACAAAGGTGTGTGTCATCAACCGGTTCAAACACACTTGCTTTAATACTGAGTTCATTCAGCGATACAAATACGACCCGCCCACGTCGACGTTGTTCATCACGCAAGCGATCAAGCAACTCGGAACCTTCAAGCAGGGTTTTGGCATACTCGATTTCGGCTTGATTCAATGGCAAGTGTACGGACTGCACGGCCAGCTCACGAGTCACCTTTTCTGCGTCCAGATCAATATCGAGTCGCCGCGCCAACTGGCTGGCATGATCGAACTGGTAGACCCGAACCCGACTCTCACGAGATTTGTTCTTCAGCTCGTCTATTTCGATCGAAACCGTTTGTATGCCAAGCTCGCTTGCTGCTTTGCTGGCAGGTAATGTTCGTTGCCGCTGAACCGATTCGATCCACGGATAGCGCTCGGCAAGCGTCGTCGCCTGAGCCGTATCATCGGGGCTGAGTCCGGCCGCCCCGACGCCGCTAGCAGTCAGGATCATCAGTGCGGCGCAAATTTGGCGTATATACTGGCTCATTACTCCTCAATAATACGTGTATTGGCCTGATGACAAGTGAATGGATCCACTATTTTGGCTATGGTTCACTGGTAAATCGTGACACACGCCCGCCCGATGAGCCGTCCATCTGCGCTCGTCTGGACGGCTGGAAGCGGGTCTGGGGGCATCGGGTGCAACGCAGCGGGGAGCATGCCGGCTGTACGTCACTGTCTGTATTGCCGGCGAACGGCGCCATAGATGGCGTGGTAGTGCGCATGCCAGCCGCCAATCTACCGATGCTCGATGAGCGGGAACAGGGCTATCAGCGCCTGGCAATACCCCGACAGCAATTTGACCTTGATGGGGAAATTGATGCCAACATTGTTTACATGTATCAGTCCGCTCCGGAGAATCGCGGTCTTGCCACCAGAGCAAACCCGATTCTGCTCAGCTACGTGGATTGCGTGATGGCAGGTTACGAAAAACTGTTTGGCGAGCAGGGTCTGACAGATTTTCTGCACAGCACGGACGGCTGGTCCGGTGCCATCGAGAACGATCGGCAAGCGCCACGCTACCCGCGCGCAGTAAAACTGACTGAAGACGTACATAAGCGCTTTGATCAGTCGTTGTACAATGTCGTGCATGGAAATAAATGATTTTTATACGGTGTCAGAGGCTTCCGCTGATGAACGAATTTCATTCAGCGAACAACAAGCCAGTGATTTCGCCAAAGGCGTAGCGGGGGACTTCAATCCGATTCACGACCCGGGTGCCAAACGCTTTTGTGTGCCGGGTGATCTCTTGTTCGCTGTCTTGCTGCATCGTTTCGGTATCGCCACCAATACTGAAGTGGAGTTTGCCGGCATGTTGACTTCTGATAACAGTTTGTCGCTACCAGAGGCTGTTACCGATAGCTTATCGCTTGCTGATGACCGGGAGCGTGAAGTCTTGAGTCTCCGGATGTCTGGCACACGCTATAAGGATCCCCAGTTGATCAAGGAAATTACCACCGCCTACGTGACGTTTTCCGGTAAAACCTTTCCGGACATACTGGTACCACTGATGCGCGAGTCCAATGCCATGATCAACCCGCAACGTCCCCTAGTTATATACAAGGACATGTCGATAAGTCTTTTTTCACATGTCGATCAGATAGACCCGAACAATGTCACCTTGACCCTCGATGATGCCAGTCTGAACAGCGACGGTCGCAAAGGCGCCGTGACACTCGGGTTCAACATTCATGCGAATGAGCAAGCGATCGGCAAAGGCATCAAGAATATGGTTCTGGGTGGCTTACGCGATTTTGACGATGATGCCATGCAAGGTGTTGTCGACGAATACAATACGCGTCGCGCCAACTACCAAAAGCCGACATGACGTCAAACGAAGGGCTGGACATTCTTCAAACCATCTATGGTTATGATGCGTTTCGTGGTCAGCAACAAGCGATTGTCGATACCGTTATAAATGGCGATGATGCGCTGGTACTGATGCCCACCGGCGGCGGAAAATCGCTCTGTTATCAAATCCCGTCACTGGCCCGAGCAGGTGTGGGTGTTGTCATATCCCCATTGATCGCGCTGATGCAAGATCAGGTCGATGCCTTGCGAGCATTGAACCTCAATGCAGCCTTCATCAATTCATCCTTGCATCAGGATGCCATTGTCGAGACGGAACAGGCCTTGCTCTCGGGTGAGTTGGACATGCTCTATGTGGCGCCTGAGCGGCTGTTGATGCCAAGGATGCTAAGCCTTCTGGATGCCGCTGATATCGCGCTGTTTGCGATTGACGAAGCGCATTGTGTCTCCCAATGGGGTCACGACTTCCGCAAGGAATATCTTGGCTTGTCAGTCCTCGCCGAGCGTTATCCGGCTGTGCCGCGTATTGCGCTGACCGCCACCGCAGATGAAAGGACTCGCGAGGAAATAGCCACCAACTTGCAGTTGCACAAAGCCAATCGCTTTGTCAGTAGTTTTGATCGACCGAACATCCGTTACACCATCGGTGAACCGCAAAATGCGCGGGAATCAATGCTGGCTTTTCTTAACATCAATCATCGCGGGGACGCAGGTATTGTCTATTGCTTGTCGAGAAAGAAAGTCGAGCAGACTGCCGAATGGCTTAACCAACAAGGCATAGCGGCGGTGCCGTATCACGCCGGTATGTCAGCCGACGAGCGGCAGCATAACCAAGCGCGCTTTCTCAGAGAGGATGGGCTTGTCGTTGTCGCGACCATTGCCTTTGGTATGGGTATCGACAAACCTGATGTGCGTTTTGTCGTGCACCTTAATTTGCCCAAAAGTGTTGAAGCCTACTATCAGGAAACCGGGCGAGCCGGTCGCGACGGCGAACCAGCCCACGCCTGGATGGCTTACGGCCTGCAAGACGTTATCAATCTGCGGGCTATGATGTCCCAGTCAGATGCAGACGAACAACACAAGCGACTGGAGCACCAGAAACTCGAAGCCATGCTCGGCCTGGCGGAGCTTCACAGTTGTCGCAGACAGGCGCTGCTGCGATACTTTGGTGATCAGCAAGATCAACCCTGTGGCAATTGCGACAACTGCATTGATCCACCGGAGACTTGGGACGGTACTGAGGCCTCTCGCAAAGCATTGTCCTGTGTCTATCGCACGGGCCAGCGGTTCGGCGTTAATTACCTGATCGATGTCTTGCTCGGCAAGTCGAACGAACGTGTCATACGCTTCGGTCACGATCAGCAATCAACGTTTGGTATTGGCACCGAGTTAAGTGCACAAGCCTGGCGCAACCTGTACCGTCAATTGATTGCAAAAGGCTTGTTGGCGGTCGACCCGCAAGGTCACGGCTCGGTACAACTGACGGAGCTGGCTCGTCCGGTATTACGTGGAGAAACAAGCCTTGAATTAAGGCCATTGGCCCAATCAGGTGCGGATACCCGAAAACGCTCCAAAAGAAAATCCAAAATCAGTATTAGCGATGAGGACATGCCACTGTGGGAAGAACTACGAGCCAGGAGAAAAGAACTCAGCGACGAAGCTGGCGTACCGGCCTATGTGGTGTTCAGCGATAGCACACTCGCTGACATGATTGCCATCAAGCCTAGGTCATTGTCTGAAATGTCGACGGTCAATGGGGTGGGGCAGCATAAACTTGAAACCTACGGTGAGGAGTTTCTGCATATTGTCCGGGAATTTATGGCGTCTGTTTAGTGAACGTACTCGTTGTCTTCGCGCTTCGAGTATCGCACTTCACGATCAAGCAGTTTTCCTGACAAAGAGTATCGCTCCCAACCAAGTTGCTTGCGATAAGGAGGCTTCAAGCCCTGGTTTGACCAGGTACGATAGCGTGCAACCAGTTTGTTGCTCTTGTCATGTTCATCAAGCCAACGAGTTTCATACACGGTGCCATCGCGTTTTACACGCTCGCGGCTTGCCAGTACCAGTGAGTGCGCAGGCTCAAGACCGACCAAGGCCTCCAGTTCGGCAAACTTGCTCATGCTTCGCGCTGTCTCGCAGTGCGACAGATGTCAAGACGCTCGCTGCGAAGTAACCAATTGTCAACGAACTTGTGTACCACGACACTGACGATCGTACAGATGAGAAGCGAAATGAATACGAACAGATAAGCTGCCATAGGGACATCGCCAAGTAGCGGCGGCAATATTTTGCGTAGCGCTCCGAGTGTGAAAATATGACTCAGATACAAGGCGTAGGAAGCGTCACCGATAAGACTGGCAGTTGGATAGTGTTTTACATTGATAAACAAGCATCCCGTAACAACCAGTATGGAAGGCAGGCCAAATTCAAAAAATCGTGGAAGTGGCAGGCGTGCAAACAGCAGTACGATACCAAGAAGAATCAGCAGCCAGCCAGCATTGGACGTCAGCCGAAAACCTTTTTTCCAGGCAACCGCCAAAAGCATCCCGGTCACAAAGTCGAACACCATCGATTCGCGAAAGAATAG
The DNA here is from genome assembly GCA_964449565.1 of uncultured Granulosicoccaceae bacterium. Lineage (GTDB taxonomy): Bacteria > Pseudomonadota > Gammaproteobacteria > Granulosicoccales > Granulosicoccaceae > Granulosicoccus. Next base: position 5,127 of record CAYUZB010000062.1, read on the forward strand.
CGTAAAGGCCCCGTCGGATGGAATTAAATGGGCGGTGATAAAAATTATTGAGATTACCGCAGTAATAAACACTACACGTAGATGAGTAGCGAGCATTAACGACAAGGCAAAGAGAAAGTAAAAATACATTTCGTAGTTAAGCGACCAGCCAGGTGCGACAATTGGCCAGACCACATCAGGTTGCGCGACACTGAAATGCGGAATGAAGGCCAGGCTCATGATCAGCGCATCCCATTCGAATACCGTCGTTTTGAACAGGGAAGGGGCCAACAATAAAATTACGCCCATCAACAACGTAAAGAACCAGTACAACGGAACCACCCGCCTGACTCGATTGATGAAAAAACGTGTCGGGGTGTCGGTTGGCTTCGAGATATAAATCATGATGAAGCCGGAGATCACAAAAAAGATATCCACACCAAAGCTGCCGAATTCAAGCAGCCATTCCTGATACGGCTCCACCTGAATAACGATATGGCTATACACAACCGCCAGTGCCGCAAATGCGCGCAAATATTGCAGGGCATGCAGTCTCATCGGATTATTTTTCTGCTGTCTCTTAGATTAGTTGTATAGCAGCTGAGCATCGGTTTTACTGGTCCATTGCTCTCAACAGGGCTTCGTAGTAACGATTCCCCATTTCGCGCAATGCCTGGGCACCGAAATGGATGCAGCTTGAATTACCACAGGCAAAGCCATTGTCCGGCACCAGATCGTCGTTATTCGAGAGGCCGACGTGCGGAAACAGACTTGGCATTAGTTTATGGATATCGTCAATAGTCTGCTTTGGACCAATAAATTCTGACAAATCCCAACGCTCATCACTGCCGCGAGACATGGTTCCCACTACAAACGGAATATTGCTGTCAGCCTGCCTGGCAACCTCGCCGCGTTGGTCAGCCTGGATGGTCTGACGCAAGTTGCCGATCAGCTTTTCCATATTGTCCTGATAGACGGGTGCACATCGTTCATTTGAGTCCGATTCGCCTTGATGCCAGAGGATTCCACGCAGAATGCCACCGGTTTCTTCGAGTGCAATATTGGCACGCGTAACGGCGCGTTCATACATCCAGGTATTGCCAAGGTCGGGATTATCGCTATCTTCTGAATTCCATTGCCCGGGAGGTCCATCTTCGTTCGTGCAGAAGGCAGAGCCTGACCAGGCAGCTGGCACCAGCACGATATTCTGGGTGGTGTTGTTCAACGCTGCTTTGGCGAAACTCAATCCGAGCCCGATAAAATCGAGATCCTTACCCGAGGTATTATTCGGATCCAGGGGTATATGCAGTGGATCTTCTGCCCTGACGATCGCGGGTTCGACGATATTGCTATCGCGTCCAATGTAATCATCGTATTCGAGAAATTCTACAAACTCGTTGTTCTTGGTGACGTTAAGCTGCAGTATGCGCTCGTCGGGTTCATCGGGTCCGCCAGGAAAAGCCTGTCGGGTTCCGTCACCGCTGAAGCCGATCATATTGCTCTGGCCAATCAGCAGATAAACGTCGGGAGCTGCAACCGGATTGATATCTACCGTGAAGCTCATTTGATCGACATCCACTCCATCGGTGGCGACAATCAGAAATTGTCGCTGCTCAGGCATCAGTGGTCTGTCGGCAATATTGAGTCGCAAGATCGCGTCGGTCTCATCGTTACCCGGGGTTAGTGCAGGCTGCGAAAAGCCGCCTTCGATGAATGCCGCATCGCCAGCGCCAGCACCGGAGATCGTCAGATCCACCTGAGCGGCATGACCATTTGTTCGGGCAAGCGACAAGGGCAGTAACAGGCCGTTTTCATCACCTTCTGTCAACTGCATTTCGAGCTCGGTGGTATCCATCAGGAGCTCGAAGTTTCCAGTCGGCGGAGGGTCAACATCATCACCAGATGAGCCGCCGCAGCCAACGAGTAGCAGACTCGCGAATCCAGCAAGAGCAAGAGGACGCCATGACGCCATAAAAGACGCCTCAGAGAAATTGTGATCGGACATTATTCTGTAATTATTGAGCCGTTTATTCGGCGGGAATTACATAAGGATAGCGACCAATTTCCCGAGTGATGTTGAACTTGACCTCGCTTGGGGTGTTTGGTAAAGGAGCAATTGCTCCGAGATGCCAACTAGATCACAGTTTTACTGTTGCAGCGCCCGGAGACGATCGTAGTAGCGAGCCCCCATCTCGCGATAAGCCGCGGCACCGAAATGAATGCAAGAGCCCTCACCACAGGGGAAGGCAGGCGGCACCAGATCGTCATTATTGACGAAGTCCGCATTCGGCACCACATTGGCGATATTGCGATGCACGCCGTCGACAATAGTCTTGAAATCGTTGAACGGCAGTTGATCGCCGCGTTCGTCAGAACCCTTTGACATGGTGCCCACGACGAACGGCACGTCGGAGTCTGGACCACGAGCTATCGGTCCACGGGCGTCAACGATGATATTGCTACGCAGGGAATTCACCAGATCTCGGATGTTTTGTTCATACGCGGCCGCACACAGTCCGTCATCGGAATCGGCCTCCCCTTGGTGCCAGAGAATGCCACGCAAGATACCGCCAGTCTCTTCGATAGCCAGATTGGTCCGTGTGATGGCACGATCATGCAGCAAGCTGCCGCTGAAACTATCGTCGCCGACGTTAAAGGTCAACCAACCAAGGGTAGGGAAGGCGTTTGTGCCTCGACGGCAAAAACCGGTGTCGGACCATGCCGCCGGCACCAGAAAAATCTCTGCTGTTGTTTCTTCCAGAGCGCGTTTGGCAAACGACAAGCCGGGTCCGATAAAGGTGCCCTCCTTGCTCTGAATGTTCGTGTCAAATCCATCATGCAATGGGTCTAGTGCCGCAACGTAACGCGGTTCGAAGGCAGCCTGCGACGCCGGATCCGTGAAATTTGGCTCTGAACCAAAATTCTCCTGATCGTTGCCGGTCACGTTCAATTGCTGAATCCGTTCGAAAGGCTCATCAGGCTCACCCGGGCCGTCAAGTCTCGCGTTAGCTTCACTGAACCCGACCATATTGCTTTGTCCCGCCAGCAAGTAGATATCCGGCGCACTGGTTGGCTGGATGACCAGCGTAAGATCCACCACAATGGGTGTCAGATTGGCATCGGCTGCGATAATGCGCAGAACGCGGTTTTCCGGGAGAATCGGTTGGCGGCTCAGATCAAGCTGCAGAATGAGATCGGTAGAGCTCTCGTCGGCGCTGATACTGGCATCTTCGAACTGCCAGAATAGCTGGCGTACATCTTCTGGAGTCTGCCCCTCGGCGGCGAGGGTCACGGTGTTGTCATGTCCATCATTTCTGACAATTTCCACGGGGACACTGATCGCTGGCCCACCTTCTACGACCACGACCGAACCCGTGCCGATAAGAAGGGTGTAATCGCCATTGCTACCGGCACCACCAGTAGCAGGCGGTGTGTCCGGCGGGTTGTCGG
>CAYUZB010000062.1:8655-22414 GCA_964449565.1 uncultured Granulosicoccaceae bacterium
TCGCCATTGCTACCGGCACCACCAGTAGCAGGCGGTGTGTCCGGCGGGTTGTCGGTGTCAGGTGGGGTATCGGGCGTGGTGTCGGTGTCAGGTGGGCTATCAGGCGTTGTGTCAGGTGTCGCGACAGGCCCATTGATGTCCCCACTGCCGCAAGCGGTGATAGCCAATGAGATGGCAAGCGCTAAAAGGATGTGGCGCAATGGCTGTAATTTGTATGACACTTTTGAAGGTTTCGATCCTGGAGCGGGCGGCGAGAGTTTATCACCGCAGATAAGGTCTGACGTTTTTTGCCTAGTGTAGTTAACTGGAATGCAACAACTTACGTGTGATCTGAGGCGTAATTCTCACTACATGGTAAAATTACCGGCTTATTTCTTGCGGCTTTACGCGGATGATTCTAACTATAAGACTTACCGCTACCATGATAGTTCTGTGGTTGTTGATGTCAGGGCTGTTTAAAACGCAGTTGTTGATCCTGGGAGCGCTGTCGGTAGCGTTGGTGGTGTATCTGGCGCGTCGCATGCGCATTTTGCAACATCGCGAGCAGCCCATCTACTTTCGCTTCTTGCACATCTTCGAGTATTGGGGCTGGCTGGGCAAGCAGATCCTGCTATCTAACATCGATGTAACACGGCGGGTCCTGTCGCCCGACATGAATATCAAGCCCACATTACGTAAAGTGACTGCAACCCCCGATACCGAGCTGGGTAGAGTCATCTATGCTAACTCCATCACATTGACCCCAGGGACCACCGCGATCAATTTCACCCCGGATGACCACATCCTTGTCCACGCCTTGCACGAGGACAGCTTGCACGAACTCGAGGACGGTGAAATGGCCAGCCATATACGCGATGTTGAACCCCATATGATTATGCCGGATCAAGCAAAATAATGTTCATTGTTGCGACTATAGCGGTGCTGGTCACCATGATGCTGACCTTGGCCAGGGCCTTGTTGGGTCCCAGCATATTTGATCGTTTGCTGGCAGTGAATTCCTTGGGCACCAAAACCGTATTGTTGATTGCCGTGTACGGTTTTATGACCGGCCGCCCCGATTTTCTCGACATCGCTCTTGTGTATGCCTTGATCAACTTCGTCGGAACCATCGCGGTACTGAAGTTCTTCGAATACGATGATCTTGGCAGCGGTGCTTATCAGGAAGACGATTACTGATGATCGACTTCCTGATCGCACTGGTAAGTTGGTTATTGATACTTAGCGGTTGCGTCTTTATCGTTGCCGGTGGCATCGGAATGAATCGCTTGCCCGATCTTTACACGAGACTGCATGCAGCCAGTGTTACTGATACCGGTGGCACCATATTCCTGTCACTGGGGTTAATCATCCAGGCTCTCTTTGTTTTTGGTAGCGCGATGGCCGCGATCAAAGTCGCGCTGATCCTGTTTTTTACTCTGTTCACGTCTCCAACCGCATCACATGCCTTGGCGAAAACCGCTTTGTTGTCGGGTGTGGTACCCAAGGATGAAAACGGCAAACCGATCCTTGATTCCCCGGAAACTGCCACGCGGCTAGCCCGATCAAGACCCGACAAGCACTGATTTATGGAAACTTTCGTTGCAGTCGTACTGCTGACCTTTCTGGTTGTCATCGCCATCGGCATCATTGTGCTCAGAGATCTTTTGGCGGCGGTCATCCTGTTGGGCATGTACAGCCTGGTGGCCGCAGGCGCTTTCGTCGTCATGGATGCGGTGGATGTCGCTTTCACCGAGGCCGCAGTGGGCGCAGGAATCTCCACGATATTGTTTCTCGGTGCCTTGTCATTCACCAAGCACGAACAGAAACCGCGTGGACATGACAGTGTGTTAGCCCTGGTTTTTGTCGTCATTACCGGTGGCCTACTGATATACGGCAGCCTCGATATGCCGCATTACGGCAGTGCCGAATCTCCCGCTCAGACACACCCGGAGCTCGCCGAGCGTTTTATCTATCAATCCGCCGACGAAGTTGGTCCGCCCAATCTGGTCACCTCGGTTCTGGCAAGTTATCGAGGCTATGACACCCTGGGCGAAACTGTTGTCGTTTTCGCGGCCGGTATTGCTGTTCTTAGTCTTTTGGGCCTGAAGCGCCGTCGCCCGGAAGACGAAGCCCCTGAGGACGCCCCAGGTGATGTTCCCAACATCAGCGATGAAGATTCACGCGCGAGTAGCTAGATCGATGAAACTCTATCCCCGCCAACGTCACCGCGTTCTGCAGATCGTCACCAAGCTGTTGATACCGTTTGTTTTGCTGTTTGCACTGTACGTGCAATTTCATGGTGATTACGGCCCCGGTGGTGGCTTCCAGGCTGGCGTCATTTTCGCGTCCGCGTTCATTCTGCATGGACTGATCTTCGGTTTGCAAAGAACGCGCAGCGTCATCTCACCGAATGTGCTGCGTATCTTGATGGCAAGCGGCGTTTTGTTATACGCCGGCACGGGTATCGTGAGCATGCTTTTTGGCGCCAATCTGCTGGACTATGACGCCTTGGCGCACAATCCACTACACGGACAACACTGGGGTATCTTCGCGGTGGAACTCGGTGTCGGTATTACCGTAACGGCGGTCATGATCAGCCTTTTCTACGGCTTTGCGAGCAAACGATGAGCACGATTGCCGGACTCTACAATTACTGGATCGTGATCATCCTGATGATGGCAGGCCTCTACATCATGATTGCCCGCTACAATCTGGTTAAAAAAATCATTGGCCTTGGCGTCTTTCAAACGTCGATTTTTTATCTTTATATAACGTTGGGAAAAGTCAGTGGAGGAACAGCGCCGATTTTGTTGGAAGATGAAACGGTCGTGTATTCAAACCCCTTGCCACATGTTCTGATTCTCACCGCTATCGTGGTAGGCGTTGCGACCACCGCTGTCGCACTGGCTTTGATCGTGCGCATCTATGAGAGCTACGGCACCATCGAAGAAGATGAGCTTCGAACAATGGAATCCCAGGAGCAGGATTCTTGATCGCCGACCAACTACCCGCTCTGCAAATCATGGTGCCGCTGATAGCGGCGCCAATTGCAATCATTCTGCGCAACGGAAAAGCCGCCTGGGCACTCGCCGTATTTGCCAACGTTCTTGCCTTTGCCACGGCCTGGGGTTTACTCGATCAAGTGCTCGACAGTGGTGTAGCCATCCGTTATTCGATCGGTGGCTGGGCAGCACCCACGGGCATCGAATACTACGTGGACACACTCAATGCAAGCTTGCTGCTGGTCGTCTCTGGTATCAGTTTGATTGTGCTGATCTACGCCTATCACAGCATCAACAAATCTGTTAACAAAGAAAAACACTATTTGTTGTATGCCGCGTGGATGCTTTGTCTCACCGGTCTGCTCGGCATAGTCATCACCGGCGATGCCTTCAACGTTTTTGTCTTTCTTGAAATTTCATCGCTCGCGACCTACATGTTGATCGCTTTCGGTGACGACAGACGATCATTGACTGCGGCGTTCAGATACCTCGTCCTGGGCAGCGTCGGCGCCTCGTTCATTCTTATCGGCATCGGTTTTCTGTATGCCGCGACGGGTACGTTGAACATGGTGGATCTCGCTACCCGAATCCCGGAAAGTGAGTCCAGCCGGGCGGTACTGGTTGCGTTCAGTTTCCTGACAATCGGTATCATGATCAAAGCCGCTGTCTTTCCATTACACGCCTGGTTGGCCAATGCATACACCTTTGCACCTATAGCCATCACAGCGTTTCTGGCAGGCACCGCGACAAAGGTTTCCATCTACATTCTGTTGCGCTTCTTTTTCAGCATTTTCGGGGAAGACTACAGCTTTGGCCAACTGTTTCTGAACGGTGTTTTACTACCAGGCGCGGTTGCAGGTTTCGTATTGATGTCGCTGGTTGCCATTTTCCAAACCGATCTGCGACGCATGCTTGCTTACTCAAGCGTTGCGCAAATCGGCTATATCGTCGCCGGTATCAGTCTGGCCACCGAAGCGGGGCTGACTGCCGGCATCGTCCATGTCATGAATCACGCCTTGATAAAGGCAACCTTGTTCATGGCAGTCGGTTGCATGATTTACCGCATTGGCCACGCGCATCGACCGAGTCTCGATGAGTTGATGAAACACATGCCGCTCACGTGTATCGCTTTTATTCTGGCGGGCCTCGGGCTTATTGGCGTGCCGTTGACCGTCGGTTTTGTCAGCAAGTTTTCGTTGATCGGTGCGGCGATGGAAAAAGGCTGGTGGCTGATAGCCTTGCTTGTTCTGCTCAGTTCACTGATGGCTGTCATTTATATAGGTCGTGTTGCCGAAATCATGATATTCCGCCGTAGCCGCACCGCAAGCGCGGCACCTTCAGGTATCAACGAAGCGCCGCTGATGATGCTGATCCCGATGTATACCTTATTGTTCATTGGTCTTTACTTCGGCATAAAAGGTAGTCTCACCTTGAACCTCGCTGGCCGCGCCGCCCGTGAACTACTGGGCGGCTATTGATATGAATCCGCTTTGGACCTTATTACCGCCGCTGCTTGTCATCCCGTTCATTCTGTATTTTGGAGAAGCGCGCAAGAATTTACGCGAAGGTGCCATCATCATCGCCGGGATCATCCTGTTCTTGCTGAACGTCAAGATTTACAACGACTTTACCGGTGGTGAAATCGCAGAAAGTGGAAGTTTCCCTATCCTTGCCGACTACTCGCTGAAGCTCAGTGTAGAACCGATGGGCGTCACGTTTGCTTTACTGGCAAGCTTTTTGTGGATTATCACAACGATCTACAGCATCGGTTACATGCGTGGTCATCACGAAGAAAATCAGACGCGCTTTTACACCTGCTTTGCCATCGCGATTTCTGCGGTTATGGCAGCCGCCTACGCCGATAACCTGGTTACCTTGTTTGTCGCTTACGAGGTTTTGACCTTGTCTACATACCCCTTGGTTACCCATGCGGGCAATGCTGATGCAAAGAAAGGCGGCAGAATTTACCTGGGCATCCTGATGGCAAGCTCGATTGGCTTATTGCTACCGGCCATCGTCTGGACGGCAACAGCGGCCAATACCCTGGATTTCACTGTGGGCGGTGTTCTCGGTTCCACCGGTATGAGCCGAGGTGCCATGGCTATCTTGCTGGCGCTATTTACTTTTGGCATTGCCAAAGCCGCTGTCATGCCACTACACCGTTGGCTACCTGCAGCCATGGTTGCACCCACTCCCGTCAGTGCACTGTTACACGCCGTCGCCGTGGTTAAAACCGGTGTCTTCAGTTTGCTGAAAATTGTCACGTATACATTCGGCATTGATTCGGTTGCGACCACCGGTGCGGCAAGCTGGATACTGCCGATCGTGGCATTTACGATCATTGCGTCGTCAATCGTTGCCTTTACCAAAGACAATTTGAAAGCGCGATTGGCTTACTCGACTATCAGTCAGTTGTCCTACATCGTGTTGGCGGCCTTGCTGGCAACGACGCTGTCAATCAGTGGTGGCGTTGCACACATTGTCATGCACGCCTTTGGCAAGATAACCTTGTTCTTTTGTGCGGGTGCCATTCTGGTTGCCTTACATAAAAAATCCATTTCCGAGCTCGATGGTATCGGTCGCAAAATGCCGATCACGATGGCGGCATTTTTCATCGGCGCGATCAGCATCATCGGTTTGCCGCCGACAGCCGGTAGCTGGAGCAAGCTGATGATCGCTGGCGGTTCTTTCGATGGCGGCACCATGTTCTGGGCGTTGGTGTTAATGCTCAGCACCTTGTTGAACATCTGTTATCTGCTTCCGATTCCGATGCGCGCCTTCCTCAAACCGCTACCCGAAGGTGCGTCCGCCGAACGTCAGGAGGCGCCGTTCGCATCACTTTGCGCAATTGTCATTACGGCCAGCTTTTGCATATTGCTGTTTTTCAATCCGCAACCGCTCGTCGAACTTATTGGAATGATCCAATGGCGATAAATCGAGAAAATCTCACGACGAGAGAGTCACTGGCACGCTATCTGGCCTGGACCAGTACCGAGTCAGGTGTCGCGAAACTGATCAAAGGATTGTCGATCCTTTGCGCCTTGTTATTCATCGCTGATTTCATTGTCCACAGACATGCGAAGGTCCCAGGCGAAAGTTGGTATGGCTATCACGCCGTCGTTGGTTTTATAGCGTTTACGGTGATCGTCCTTGGTGCCAAGCAGCTTCGACGCATCATCAAACGCGATGAGTCCTACTACGGGGATCAATCTGTCGACAGTGAAGAATATCCAAAAAGTACGGGCTTCAAATTAGGTCGCGGTGTGGACGAATCATGACTGACATGTTTGCACCTCCTTTTATATTTTTATGGGCAGCCGTGCTGTGTGCCTTGCTGCCTTCACGGGGCAGGGCAATCCTGCTGCTGCTTACACCAGCGCTGGCTTTGTTATCGCTATTAAGTTACAGCCACGGCCAACATGTAACGCTCAACGTGGTTGGCTTCGAGCTCGCCTTCATGCGAGTCGACAAACTATCAATCATCTTTGGCATCATCTTCTGCATCGCTGCCTGGTTATCCGGCATCTATGCCTGGCACGTCAGAGATAAGGTCCAACAAATTGCCACACTGGCGTATGCGGGTTCCGCTATTGGTGGCGTGTTCGCGGGTGATCTGATCAGTCTGTTCATCTGGTGGGAGGGGACGGCGCTTGCGTCCGTGTTCCTGATCTGGGCCCGTGGCACGCCTGCGGCTTATGCAACGGGCTTTCGCTATCTGGTCATTCAAGTCCTGTCGGGGGTCCTGCTGTTGGCCGGATTGTTACTCCATTTTCATGACACCGGCTCGATTGCCTTCGGTCATTTGGGTCTGGTCAGCCCGGCTACCTGGTTGATCTTCATATCGTTTGGTATCAAGTGCGCATTCCCACTCATGCATAACTGGCTGCAGGATGCTTATCCGGCAGCAACGGTCACTGGTACCGTTGTGCTATCGGCCTTCACGACAAAAATGGCCGTTTATGCATTGGCAAGGGGCTATGCGGGTACGGAGCTATTGATCTACATCGGTGCGATCATGACCTTGTTCCCGATATTCTTTGCGGAAATAGAAAACGACTTGCGCCGCGTACTGTCCTACAGCCTGAATAACCAGCTCGGATTCATGGTGGTCGGCGTTGGTATCGGCACTGACATGGCATTGAATGGCACAGCGGCGCATGCCTTCTGTCATATCCTGTACAAAGCCTTACTCTTCATGAGTGTCGGTGCAGTTCTATTCAGAACCGGAACGTCAAAAGCCTCGGAACTCGGTGGTCTTTACAAGACCATGCCGGTTACCGCCATTTGTTGTCTGGTGGGCGCGGCATCAATCTCGGCTTTTCCGTTGTTCAGTGGTTTTGTATCAAAGTCACTCATCCTGGATGCATCTGCGAACAATGGTTATTACCTAGTCTGGTTTTGCCTGTTGGTCGCCTCGGCGGGGGTGCTGAGTCACTCGGGTATAAAAATTCCCTATTTCACCTTCTTTGCTCACGACAGCGGCAAGCGACCTTTCGAAGCACCGCTACATATGCGCATAGCCATGATCATCACCGCGGCACTGTGCATCGGTATTGGCGTCTTCCCGGACACGCTCTACGCACTATTGCCGTTTGAGGTTGACTACAAGCCGTATACCGTCAGCCATGTACTAGCGCAACTACAGCTCTTGTGCTTCGCGCTACTGGCATTCGTCTTCCTGATGAAATCGGGACTGCATCCACCAGAGCTGCGTGCAACGAATCTTGACAGCGACTGGCTGTACCGCAAGTTCATTCCCGATCGTATGCCGGGTGTGGTGCAAACAGTCGTCGCCTTGAATACCCGGGCGCGACAAATCCTGTTAGGACTTCTGGCCAGCATCTATATCAATATAGAGCGCATAAGCCGACCCGGAGCGCTGCTTGCGCGGGGATGGAGTGTTGCTGCGATGATGTTCATTGTGCTGGTGGCGATGACAGTCTTACTGTTTCTGAATTTGCTGTAGTGCAGTCGTATCGTCGGGGCGTCATTTATATCCTGCTGGCCGGGGTATTCATGAGCACCTCTGGTGTTTTAGTGCGCCAAATCGAATCGGCCAATCCCTGGACGGTCTTGTTCTACCGTTCACTGGCCTTTTCAGCTACCGTTTTTCTGTTCATGTGCATACGCCAGGTGCGTTCTTCATCGTCAGGCTCATTGTTTGCGCAATTCAAACCCGGACACTGGACGGATATCGTGGTCACCTTGAGTCTGGCCACAAGCTTTACGGGCTACATCATGAGCCTGTTCCACACGTCGGTGGCAAACACGGTACTGATCATCAGTACCGGCCCGGTCATGGCTGCTCTATTAGCGTGGGTTTTGCTTCGTGAACGTATCTCGGGGTTGACCGCGGTGGCGACCGCTGGCGCCATCATCGGTGTGTTGATCATGGTCTCCGGTGGTATCGGAGCAAGTGACATCAAAGGCATCCTTTATTCATTCATTGCGGTATTCGCCTTCGCCATCATGGTGGTCTCCTTACGCTACTCGCATCGTAGCGACAGCATGCCTTTCACTTGTCTGGCCGGGCTGGTAGCCGCATCGCTCAGCATATTGTTACTGCCAACTTTTACGATCAGCGTCCATGATTTGCTCATTGCCCTGTCACTCGGTTCGATCCAGATTGGCGTCGGCTTCATATTGATTACATCGGGTTCAAAAAGTGTCCCTTCGGCAGAGATCCCGCTCCTGTGTCTGGGGGAAACAGCCCTGGCGCCATTGTGGGTTTGGTTGGCGGTGGCGGAAATTCCGGCCCGCAATACGCTGATCGGTGGCGCATTCGTCCTCAGTGCCGTGCTGTTACAAGGTATCCTCGGGATCGTGAATAGCCGACGCTGAGTCTCGGAGAGCATCTTGTCACTGACCCTGTTGAAAACCTTGATCGCCATCTCAGAGCAGGGCAGCTTCAGTGCGGCGGCAAACTTTGTTGGCGTCTCCCAGGCGGCGGTGGGTCAACAAATGAAACGCCTTGAAGAAAGTTTGCAAGTGAGCTTGTTTGACCGACGCTCAACACCGCCAAAGCTCAATCAACTAGGCCATGCAGTTGTACCCAAAGCTCGCGATATCATCCAGGCTTATGACAGTCTGCTGGATGATCTGCCAGGCACCGAAAACTGGAGCGGTGAGTTGACCCTGGGTGCCGTCCCGTCAACTATCCGCGGGCTTGTTCCCTTGTCAGTAAAAGCGTTGATGATGTCAGCTCCCGGCTTGACTATCAGAGTCGTGCCCGGCTTGTCATACGATTTGACCGAGCAGGTAGAACGCGATGCTCTGGATGCCGCCATTCTTACCGAACCCTTCCGAATACCTCGCAGCCTGTTATGGCAACCGTTCGTCGAAGAGCCACTGGTTCTGTTAACCAGCGCTGATGTCAAAGAGTCAAATCCAAACCTGTTGTTGCAATCGCTGCCGTTCATTCGTCACACACGTCGGGCAACGGTGGGGGAACTTGCCGATGAATGGCTTGTGGCCAATAAGGTAGCGGTCAACACATCAATGGAAATGGAATCACTTGAATCGGTTGCGAGTATGGTCTCCTACGGTTTGGGCGTGTCTATTGTTCCCGATATCTGTGTGCCTGATCCGATCTTCAACGGTTTGAAAAAGATCCCCTTGAAGCCACCGGCGCGACCGCGAGTCTTAGGTATCGTGACGCGCCATGATTGTTCGAAAGCGCGTCTGGTGGAAAGACTGTTATCTGAAGTGAAAGCGGTTATCGCGCGTTAAACGGTCTGCTTGCTGCGGTATCCCTGATCGGTGAATCGCGAATCGGAGCTAAAGCATTGGTTAAGGAGGTCTAAATAATATTTAGATTGTGTAAATCAATTATTTAGTTGATACTGCTCGTTTTCTCCGCGCAAAGAGGGTTTTGCTTTGTCGATCAATGACAAGATTGTCACTGACCTGGTCAGTAATCAGGTCGAGTTTATAACCACCGTACCGTGCAAGCAGTTGGCGGGCGTCATCGAGAAGGTTGAGGGAAGTGATGCGATTCATCATGTTCCGTGCAACAAGGAAGATGAAGGCATTGGCTTGTGCGCGGGTGCTTATATGGGCGGTAAACGCGCTGGCATCATCATGCAGAACACGGCCATTGGTGTGGTCATCAATACCCTGGTGACCTTGACGCAGTATTACCGAATGCCTTTACCCATGCTGATCAGTTATCGGGGTGAGTTGGGCGAGCCGGTGGCTTGTCAGGTTGAAATGGCCGTGCATACCAAAGCCTTGTTGGCTCAGCTGAATATTCCGACTTACCATTTTCATCATGAGAAGGACGCCGATGAACTCGATGCGATTCTCAAGCACACCTACATGTGTAACAAGCCTGTTGCTATTTTGACTGATGCTTCTTTCTGGAAGGGGTATTGAAATGATCAGATCTGAACTATTGAAACTACTCAAGCCCGTTATCAGTGATCAATTGGTGGTATGCAATATTGGCCTGCCCAGTCAGGAACTGCACTTGATGGATGACCAGCCAAGTAACTTTTATATGCTGGGTACCATGGGCCTGGCGTCCTCGATTGGGCTTGGCGTAGCGTTGGCTCAAAAGCAGAAAGTAATCTCTATTGACGGCGATGGATCCGTATTGACCAACCTCGGGACGCTGTCGACGATTGCCAACAATGTTGCCAATAATTTTATCTTGCTGATTGTTGATAACGGCAGTTATGGGTCAACCGGGGATCAACCGACATATGCAGGTAAGAAGACTTCACTGACCAAGGTCGCTGAGGCTTGTGGATGTGAGAACGTGGTTGAGTGCTCAGCGGAAGATACCGTTGAAGCCATGCAGAAGGCTTTGGCAGGTGATCAGATGACGATCATTGTTTCCAAGTGTGAGTCAGGGAACGTCAAGGTGCCGGTAATTACGATGGACCCTGTCGTGATTCGGGATCGCTTCATGAAAACACTGGCTTCACGCAATAGTTAGTTTAATGGATGCCAGTCGGCATATTCACACGAGCGAGGATGCCCGGCGACTGGCCAGACGTCGTCTGCCATGGATGGTGTTTGACTACATGGATGGTTCAGCCGGGCTTGGGTTTGCAGAGCGGGCCAATCGCGCCGCCTTGCAGGAGATAACCCTGGAAGCTCGCGTGCTCAATGATGTTGAAGTTCGAAGCACGGCAGTTGAGGTGTTTGGCAAGACGTCTGAATTACCTTTCGGTATCAGTCCGATGGGAATGTGTAATTTAGCTGGGCCGGGGGCCGATCTGATGCTGGCCCGGCTGGCAGCTAAATACAAGATACCGCATGGGGTGTCTACTGCGGCGTCGACATCGCTGGAACGGATTCAGGAAGTTGCCGAAGGACACGCCTGGTTTCAGCTTTATTTCAGCGGCAATGAAGATAGCTCCAATGCTCTGGTTGATCGAGCGAAGGCGGCTGCCTATGACACGCTCGTATTGACCGTGGATGTGCCGGAGGTCGGGCGTCGACCACGGGAATTGCGTCGCGGGTTTACCATGCCCTTCAAAATTGGACCGCGCCAGTTTATTGATTTTGCACTGCATCCTCGCTGGTCGCTTTCGACACTGATCAATGGCAGGCCAGAGCTTGCAAACTTTGGCGGTGAGTTTGGTGAGTTCGATCGCACCAGTAGTCGCGCTGGCGCCGACTGGGCTTTGTTGCAGCGCTTGCGCGATCGCTGGTCAGGGAAACTGGTAATAAAAGGTGTAACCAGTGTCGAGGATGCGGAGCGTTTGAAGTCTGTAGGAGTCGATGCCATCCAAGTGTCCAGTCATGGTGGACGACAGCTCGACAGTGCTGTACCAGCCATACATAAGCTCTCTGAGATACGTCTGGCCCTGGGCAATGACTTCACGCTTTTTTATGACTCAGGCATTCGTTCCGGCGAAGATGTCGTAAAGGCCTATGCGGTGGGTGCAGATTTCGTATTTTTGGGGCGGCCATTGTTGTTCGCGATGGCGGCCGCCGGAGAAGCAGGACTTAATAAACTGGTTGATGTAATTGATAGCGAAACCAGTATTGCATTGGCGCAGCTCGGTCTGACTCGCCTCCGATTTTAATACAGGATTAACCATTCATGACACGCGAATTTCTCAAGCAGGCATCCAAGACTTCCACCAGTGACGCGGGTGACGTTCGCGACGTTGTGCAGGGGATTCTGGACGATATCGAACGTGGTGGCGACGAGGCTGCGAAGAAATATGCAGCCAAATTTGATGACTACGATGGCAATCTTCTGCTGAGCGAAGAAGAAGTTGCCAAGGCTGCTACTCAGGTTTCGCAAAAGCTCAAAGATGATATTGCATTTGCGCATGATAACGTTCGGCGTTTTGCCGAAGTACAAAAACAAACGATAGCCAACGTTGAGCTGGAGGTCATTCCCGGATTTGTTTTAGGTCAGAGAAGTTTGCCTTGTCAGGCAGCTGCTTGTTATATACCTGGTGGCCGTTATAGCCATATAGCCAGTGCGATCATGACAGTAACGACGGCCAAGGTTGCGGGTGTAAAGCATATTGTTGCTTGTTCTCCACCCAAAAAAGGTGAAGGGATCAATGCTGCGATTATCTATGCTGCACATCTATGTGGCGCTGATTCTATTCTCGCGATGGGTGGCGTGCAAGGTGTCGCCGCGATGACCTTCGGATTGTTCGGCTTGCCCAAGGCGGACATTCTGGTCGGGCCGGGTAATCAGTTTGTCGCCGAAGCGAAGCGCATTCTCTATGGACGCGTTGGCATTGACATGATTGCCGGGCCGACCGACAGTCTGATACTCGCTGATGAGACAGCCGATGCCGAGATAGTCGCGGCAGATCTAGTCGGACAGGCCGAGCATGGGTACAACTCACCGGTCTGGTTGGTGACATCCAGTCGTGAATTGGCCGAGAAGGTTATTGCGCGAGTGCCTGATCTGATCAGCGATCTGCCAGAGATCAATCGGGATAATGCAGCGGCTGCCTGGCGTGATTATGCGGAAGTCATTTTATGTGCCGATCGTGAAGTCATGGCCGCAACCTCAGATGAATACGCACCGGAGCATCTGACTGTACAAGCGGCTGATTTGCCGTGGTGGCTTGAACGACTGCAGTGCTATGGCTCCTTGTTTCTGGGTGAAGAGACGACGGTTGCATTTGGTGACAAGGCGTCCGGAACGAACCATGTGTTACCGACCTCGCGTTCCGCCAAGTACACGGGCGGCTTGTCGGTGCACAAGTATATGAAACTCGTGACATGGCAACAGGCGACGCGCGAGGCGTCCAAGCCTGTCGCAGAAGCCACGGCGCGTATCTCGCGGCTCGAGGGTATGGAAGGCCATGCACGAACCGCCGATATACGCCTGGCCAAGTATTTTCCGAATGAGACCTTTCAGTTATCACTCGATGACGATTAACGCCTGTCTCAAAGGTGAATCGAGAAAGTGGCAGATTCAAACTGCCGTTGTGTGGAGTCGCCTAAGCAGCTAAAGCCCAATTTTCAGCCAGCGTATTGGTTAAGTGTACGTTTGAATCAGAATATATATTTTTGTATCTTGAGAACAATTGATGTCTCGTTTGATCATATTTTTTTCCATTAAACATTACTTTCTCTATCATTTGATCAACCGAACTAGATTCATCAACATTTGTAAGAGATAGAGTTGGCAGGCCAATGGTATTGGCGAGCTCCTTAGTACGCTCGTCATGTACGATCAAAGCGCTAGCAGTTCCAGACTGAATAGTATTGAGGCAGCCATGTACCCTTTTTCCTACAGAGAAATCTAAACTCCTTGAAAACTCCATCCATGCCTCAACAGAGGTGAAGGT
>CAYUZB010000063.1:0-21294 GCA_964449565.1 uncultured Granulosicoccaceae bacterium
ATCATGCCTACCATATGGTAAGTCTTGCCAGTAGCGAGAATGATCCACGGGTGACTGCCTTTAAATCGTGGTTGCTCAGCGAAGTTGCGTGAATGCTATTAGTAAATCAGCGAAAAAAACAGTGGGTGCCGCCAAGGGTTGCCTGATAGCCGTGGTTGGCCCCAGCGGTTCGGGCAAGGACAGCTTGCTTGCTGCGGTTCGCGAGCACTATGCTGACAACCAGGACGTCAAGGTCGTTCAGCGAGTGATTACACGCCCAAGTGATGCAGGGCATGAGCCTCACCAGTATCTGTCTAATGAGGATTTCATCGCGGCGCGTGACAGAGGTGAATTTGCCATCTGCTGGGAGGCGCACAACCTTCATTACGGCGTACCTGCTCAAGTTCGTGATTGGATAGCAAATGGAAAGGTCGCGATTCTCAATGGCAGTCGTGGCGCGATGTATAACATTCGCCAGGTTTTTCCAAATAGCCGAACGGTGTTGGTATCAGTTGACGAACAGATACAAGCGTCTCGCTTGTCCAAACGAGCGCGTGAATCGTCACAGGATATAACATCAAGACTGAGGCGGCGCCCCGAAATGCAGTTGCGCGACGACCTGGATATCGAAATCGACAACTCCGGTGATTTACAATTGGCGGTGAATCGTTTGCTGAGATTCATCGAGACCGCTCGTTGAAATCACAGCGGCGAGTATCTTTACGAACCTTCAATTTTTTGACCTCGGCTGTGGTCGATTGGATACACTTGAATACCTATTGAATCAACAAATGGCAATGGCGATATGAGCGAGTACACACCACCGAAGGTCTGGAAATGGGAAGCTGAAAATGGCGGTGAGTTCGCCAAGATCAACCGGCCGATAGCGGGTGCGACGCATGAGAAAACGCTGCCGGTTGGTGACCATCCCATACAGCTGCATTCGCTGGCAACGCCAAACGGTGTCAAGGTCACAATCATGCTCGAAGAGCTTTTGGCCGCGGGATTTACTGGCGCTGAGTATGACGCTTATCTAATCGATATAAGGGAAGGCGATCAGTTCAGTAGTGGCTTTGTGGATATCAACCCGAATTCGAAAATCCCGGCCATGATGGATCACAGCACAAACCCGCCGACTCGCGTTTTTGAGTCTGGCGCGATTCTTTTGTATCTGGCGGAAAAATTTGGCGCCTTCCTGCCAACTGAACATGCGACTCGTACGGAATGCCTTTCATGGTTGTTCTGGCAAATGGGCAGTGCGCCGTATCTAGGCGGTGGCTTTGGTCATTTTTATGCGTACGCGCCGATGAAGATTGAATACTGTATTGATCGGTTTACCATGGAAACCAAACGTCAGCTTGATGTACTCGAGCAACGTCTTGCCAAGCAGCGCTTTTTATCTGGGGATGAATACACCATCGCCGACATGGCGGTGTATCCGTGGTATGGCGTATTAGTGCAGGGTGGATTGTATGAGGCTGCAGAGTTTATCGACGCCAAGTCATACGTTGCTGTCAATCGCTGGGCCGATGAGATACTGGCGCGGCCGGCAGTTCAGCGTGGGCGAAAAGTGAACCGAAGCTGGGGGCCAGATGAAGACCAGTTGCCAGAGCGTCACAGTGCCAGCGACTTCGACAACCTCGGCTGACGCGATAAGCTAGGTTATTTGTATCGACCATTGATAGCTATTTGTATCAACGGTCAAGCAAAGGCCACTGGTGTCATTGAAACTTCCCGGCGTGCCACGCACTTCCACGCGCACGCTGAAGCTGAAGTCACCCAGTTCAATGGGTGTGCCGAACAAGCGGAAATCGCGACCGGCACTTTCCATCTGGATGCCCTCCGGTAAGTCGCCAATGGTCGTGAACAGAAAGTCAAAATTGTCGTCGCGCGGTTCGTTGCGAATACTCACTTGAATCAGTTCGCTGTAGGTCTGATTCAAGATTGGATCTGGCAGTATGTTCGGGCTTAGCACTGGTCGATCGTTGTCAATGCAATCGATTGCCGCGTCAATAAAGAATTCGCAGCCGCCAAGGGACATCGCAGATAGCGCCCCGACGATAAGCAGTGCTCGTCGGGGTGGCCGATCTTCCTTTTTCATGATGTGTTTCCCAATTAATTGCCAACAGACAATTGCCAACAGACGCTCGCCGTGGCAAGTACCTTTCGTTAAAGGGTAGGATATTTGCCGTACATGTGTGAGCTACTGCGGGCTGTGTTGCAAACCTTTTCGAACTTGCAAGCTGAACTTGCACACGTCCACGATCGCGAGACCTATTAAAGCAGCCCCTCTTGCTGCAGGCTTGCAATGACAACTTGAATGCTCTCATCCAGCACACTGGCTATGTTGTCAATCTGCTCGGCCGTGAGTATCAGCGGAGGCGACAACACAATCATATGACCAAGTGGACGTACGATCAGTCCTCGCTTTTGTGCTTCCATGGCGACACGCATGCCGACGGCGATATGATCCTCAAATGGCAACTTGCTTTGCTTGTTACTGACAAACTCGATGCCCATCATGAAGTGACTGCCGCGTACTTCGCCGACGATGTCCAGTTGTGCAAGTGAGCCTAGTGCGTTTTCAAAATGTGGTCCTAGTGTTTTCACGTGCTCACACAGTTTGTCATTTTCCATGATTGCAATGTTGGCAAGCGCCGCCGCGCAACAGGCGGGGTGACCGGAGTAAGTCATGCCATGTAAAAACTTGTTGTCCTTTGCGCCTATCACATCACTGATTTCATCGGACAACAGCGTTGCTGATATGGGTTGATAGCCAGAAGACAAGCCTTTGGCGGTGCAAATAATATCGGGTGTCAATCCGAACATGTCTTCTGATGCAAACATATGACCGAGGCGTGCAAATGATGTGACTACTTCATCCGAGATGGTCTTGATGTCATAGTCGCGACACACCGCTTCGGTACGGGTGTGATACCCAACAGGGGGGACAATCACGCCGCCGGCACCCATGATTGGTTCGGCAATGAAGCAGGCGATTCGCTCGGCGCCGATCTTTTCGATATCGCGAATCATTTCATCGACAAGAAAATCGCAAAACTCGGTTTCGCTCATATTGTCTGGCCGCCGATAGGGATAAGGCGAAGACAGAAAATGTACAAGCTCATCGGCTGAATCCCAGTTGTGCCGATACTGTGGCGTCGTCATTGCTACGGCGAGATGGGTTGAGCCATGATAGGCACCGATGCGGGAGAGGATCTTTTTCTTCCGCGGCTGGCCGGTACGATTAAAGTAGTGGTGCAGAATGCGCACCGCTGTATCGTTGGCAACGGAGCCAGAGTTGCCAAAGTAGACATGGTTGAGATGGGCTGGTGCCAGGGACGTTATTTTTTCAGCCAGGTTCGCAGCACTTGGGTGTGTCAGGTTGTAAAACGTCGAAAAGTAGTCAAGCGTTTTCAGTTGTTCGGCAACGGCATCGCAAATTTCCTTGCGGCCATGTCCAACGTTGACACACCAAAGGCCTGCCATGCCATCAAGAAATTGTTCGCCGTTCTCGCTATAGACATAAGCACCACTGGCTTGTGAAATTACCGTTCGGGCATTTTGTTCTTGCAATGAGTGTAGATCGGCGAACGAGTGAACCAGATGCTCATCCTGCTTGAGGATGTCCTCGGTGCGGTCGTTCAATCTGTCGTTACTCATCTGTTGTGATCCTTGGTTAGCGGGCAAGATGTGAGTGGTATTGTGGCGGTATTTAGAGGAACTTGAACTGCAGGATTCAGTCTACGCGATACAGATGCACGATTGTGTAAGGGACCCGCACCGGTGGATGTGTCTGAGCGATATAGAGATATCGCTCGGGTGCCAGAAACTATTGTTTGGCATGGGTGCAACACCGAGTCAGTAAACATCGTAGGAGTCAGTCAATGGGAAAGCGGCGATTGTGGACTCTTGCTTATATATTCTGCTCTTTCCTGCTGGCATTGTTCTGGAAGCCGGATGCGTGGCGTTATCTTCGTGATGATTTCGTCGGTAAGGATACGATCTTCAATCTTTCGAGAGTGGAGCAGTCTGGTCTTGTATTACTTACAGCCTTGCTCGTCGTATTACTGTTATGGCTGAATTTATGGAAATCTCGATACCTTGATCGCTTTGTATCGCAACTTCAGACCAATAGTCGTTTCAGGCATACCGTTGCATTTGCCGATCTATCCCTGACAATAGTTTTGTTTATCGCGGCCATTGCAATAGTTCCACAATTTCTGTATCTGTATTACATGCAAATCATTGCTGATTTGCCAATGCAGTGGATTGCTTCTTTACCCTCGTTCGCAAAATTTCAGAAGCTTGTGCTGATGAACCCAGTGGATTCTCTCAACACCATGGTCAGTGGTTTGACCTTTTGGTCAATGATCGCGGGAGTTCTACTTTACTGGGTCTATCGATACACAGGTGTATTGGATCCGATTGGGCGTACAATCGTTGGTGTCGTGGCTCTGGGTCTGATCAGTTCTTGTTTGCTGGCTCTTTTTTAAGCACGGCGTATATCGTTAACAATACAAAGCCTGCCAATGCTGGTAGCACAATGTAGTCGATCAGACCAAGCATCGAAGACAATCCAACTACGCCAAACAACACCACTAATACGGGCGTAAAGCAGCACAGCGCAGAAAGGATGCTACCAACAATACCCACTTTGAAAAGGCGATTGTATTTCATTGAATAAACCCTTTTTTTTAAAGTTTCGAACCAATGTTCTCTGCGATCAAATCCTTATACAGTATGCGTATTCGATTCATCACGGGTCGGTCATTACCACCTATTTTTTTGCCGTCTATTTCAGCAACCGGAACCTGAGCGCCGAAAGTCCCAGTCAGAAATGCCTCGTCTGCCGAGTAGGCCTCATACAGAGAGTAATTTTTTTCGAAAACCGGAATGTTGTTAGCGCGGCACAGATCGATGACCTTTTGACGGGTAACGCCATTCATGCAGTAGTCGCCAGTCGATGTCCATACTTCATCTTTTTTAACGATAAAGAAATTGCAGGCATTGGTGGTGTTGACAAAGCCATGAGGGTCAAGCATCAGGCCTTCATCGGCACCTGCTTGTTCCGCCTGCAGGCAGGCGATGACACAGTTCAGTTTCGAGTGGCTATTGAATTTTGCATCCTGACTCATTGGCAATCCGCGTACTTGAGGCACGGTGGCGAGTCTGATGCCTTTGCTCTGAACATCATTGGCAGGTTTTGAGTGTTCGATGATGATCACGATGGTCGGGCCGGTTCGTGACAGTGAAGGATGTTGAAAAGGTTTGGCCTTCATGCCACGCGTAATCATCAGACGGCAGTGCGCATCGTTTGTCATGTTGTTTGCTTCGGCCGTTTTTTTCAAGGCATCAGCAATACCTTGTCGGTCCATACCGATATCCAGCGATACTGCCTTGCAGCTGCCGAAGAGTCGGTCCATGTGTTCGTCAAAAAATGCCCACTTGCCATTGTATAGACGCATGCCTTCCCACATGCCGTCACCGAGCATGAAGCCCGAATCATAGACCGATACCTTGGCTTCATTGCGGGGAACGATGTCGCCATTGATGTAGATTTTGATGTGCTCGTTTCGAGCATCGTCCTCAGCATCATGTGTGGTCGTTGCGTGGATATCGTTGGGCATGGTCTTGGTTTTTCAGATCACTTACAGTCAGTATGAGGCATGTTTTGTTTGACGCCAACCGGTTTTCCTCTGGATTCCGGGCGTCTGGCCTGGAAGGAGTAAGGTTGGCTTTCAAAAGATGATCAATACAAGTTTTCCTTCATGATGATTTCGATACGAATACGTTCTTGTGAGGCGATGATTTCCATCTGATCGCTGGTTGCGCGAAGAAGGCGCAATGAGCTTCGAATGATATGGCCCAAATCCTGTGTGATGACAGCGTCAATGCTGCCGTTTTTCAATGCGTTCTCGGTATGCGGTGTTAGTTCATGCGCGATGACCAGAGGTCGAGGCTGTGGAGCCAACTCGGCAAGACAGCGCGATAGCATACGACTGCCTGCACCCAGTGAGTACACGCCTCGAATATCGTCATTATGGTGAAACGACTGCGTCACCATGCGCGTAATCTTGTCCAGGTCATCATGACTTTCCATTGTTGGCAAGACTTCAAGTTGAGGGAATTCGTTATGGATGACGTGATCAAAGCCAAGGCGACGCTCCGCGCTATCGTGAGATTGCATTGAGCTTGCGACGACCATTAGTTTTCCAGGTTCCTTGCCAGCGAAACGACCCAGTAACTCACCAGCAGTACGCCCGGCTGCGACATTGTTGATTCCAACAAAGTAATCACGGTCGGTATTGGGCAAGTCTGAAATCAGTGCGACAACTGCTACACCTGATTCTTTCAAGCGCCGAATCGCATCGCGAACAAGGGGCGTTTCAGGTGCAAGTATCGCAACGCCATCGATTTGCTTGGTGTCTAGATTGTTCAGTACTTTGGCAAGTGCATGCGGATCATGTAACGGCGCTTGTTTCAACTGCAAGTCAGTACGTTCAGCGATGGCCGCGATGCTGCACTCGTTAATCGTGTTGCGAATGGCCGTATGGAATTCATTGCCACCGTCTGGAACAACGAAAACGAGCCGGTAGGTTCTTTGCCGAGCAAGGTTAGCGGCAGAGACATCACGTACGTAGCCGAGGCGATCGATGGCTCTTTTGACTTTCTCAATCGTAGGGGCGCGCACGCCGGGACGCCCATTGAGTACCCGGTCCACAGTGGCAAGGCTGACGCCCGCTTCCTTGGCAATGTCGCTGGTGGTCGGTCGCAACTGCTTTTACTCCGGAAATCTCAATGCAAAGTATTGCATTGGCCCAAACGAACTGTGGACAGTCGATGTCAGAGCCGTTATTATATCTCAGTCATTTGAGGTACGTACCTCAAATGTCACCAAGAATTCAAAAAATATGCAGATGCAAGCCTGTTCGCGTCTGACCCACCAATTTGAGGAGGAGTCTGATGAAGTTATTCCGATTATCACTAGGGGCTGTGGTACTCGCCGGTGGCATGGCGTCCGCGCCGGCTGCCATGGCCGATGACCTGACCCTGTGCTGGGCCGCCTGGGACCCAGCCAATGCGCTGGTTGAGCTGAGTAAGGAATTCGAAGCCGAAAGCGGTCACAACATGAGCTTCGAATTCATTCCTTGGCCCAATTTCGCTGATCGCATGCTCAACGAATTGAATTCGGGCGGCCAATTGTGTGATCTGCTGATTGGTGACAGTCAGTGGATCGGTGGTGGCGCGGAGAATGGCCACTATGTACAGCTCAATGAATTCTTCGACGGTGAAGGCATCAGCATGGACGATTTTGCACCGGCGACGGTTTATGCCTATTCAACATGGCCCAAGGGCGAGCCGAACTATTACGCCTTGCCTGCGATGGGTGATGCCAATGGTTGGTTCTATCGAAAGGATTGGTTTGCTCGTGAAGATATCCAGGCGGCTTTCAAGGAAGCCACGGGGCGTGAGCTTGCCGAGCCGCAAACTCAGAAAGAGTTAATTGAGATTGCCAAGTTCTTCCAGGGTCGCGAGATTGATGGGAACACAGTCTACGGTGCTGCGATTTTTACCGAGCGTGGTTCTGAAGGTATCACCATGGGTGCGACCAGCGCTTTGTATGCCTGGGGTTTCAAATACGAGAACACACCAGGCAAATACGATATGGAGGGTGCGGTCAATTCGGCTGAAGCGGTAGAGGCGCTGGAGTTCTACAAGGAATTCTATGAGTGCTGTACGCCACCGGGCTATACCAACTCTTATATGGGTGAAAGCCTTGATGCGTTCAAATCCGGGCAGGTTGCCATGGCGATGAATTGGTTTGCTTTCTTCCCGGGACTTTATGCTGACCCGGATACCGGTGGCGACAAAATCGACTTCTTCGTCAATCCGCCACAGAACGTTGCAGCGTCAACGCTCGGTGGACAAGGTATTTCAGTCGTCAGTTACTCCGAGAAACAGGATGCGGCGTTGGAATACATCAAGTGGTTTGCGAATCCTGACGTGCAAGCCAAGTGGTGGTCACTCGGCGGTTACTCTGCTCATAACTCTGTTCTGAACGATCCATCATTTGTTGACAGCCAGCCTTTTGCCGGTGATTTTCTCGTCGCGATGGATGGTGTGCAGGATTTCTGGCAGGAGCCGACTTATGCCGAACTGCTTTTGGCCATGCAAAAGCGATTGCACGATTACATCGTTGCTGATCAAGGCACTGCGCAGGAAGCATTGGACAAGCTGATTGAAGACTGGACCGAGGTCTTTGAAGATGAAGGCAAGCTTTAAGCCTTATCGAGACCAGTATTAATCGGTTGAGTACAGCAGACCTTGCCTGAATATCAGGCAAGGTCTGTATTGCAGATGTATTGATGTCATTTTGATTTCATTCGCGATAACGACCCAAGGGCTCGCTCTGCACAGCAGTGCTCGCCTACCAAGGCATTACGCAGACAAACATGATTGAGAAACCCATAGCGCGTGCCGCAGAGGCGACGCCAACAGGTGTGGCACGCCGTATAAAAGGGCTGTCCGACAAGGCAGTGGCCTGGATTTTTGTCGGGCCGACTATCCTTTTGCTGCTCGCGATCAACATTTTCCCGTTGATCTGGACGATTAACCTGAGCTTCACAAACTTTCGTGCCAATCGCCCTAACAGGGAGGTGGCGTATGTCGGTTTTCGCAATTACGAACGCATCCTTAACGACTCTGATATCTGGCTCAGCATGCAGGCAACAGCGCACTTCCTGATCTGGACGATCGTTTTTCAAGTGCTGATCGGTTTTATGCTTGCCTGGTTGATCAATCGGAAGTTCAAAGGAAATGATCTTTGGACAACCATCATTGTCCTGCCAATGATGTTGTCTCCCGCAGTCGTCGGTAATTTCTGGACATTTCTTTATCAACCACAAATTGGTTTGTTCAATTACATCATTGCATTTTTCTCAGGTAAAGATCCGTCATCATTCGAGATGTTGGGCTCGGTCGACCTGGCGCCCTGGTCCATAGTTATCGTTGATACATGGATGTGGACGCCGTTTGTCATGCTGATCTGTCTGGCGGGGCTTAGATCGATCCCGGACTATATCTATGAAGCCGCGGAAATTGATCGTGCGTCGAAATGGCGGCAATTCTGGACCATTACAGTGCCAATGGTATTGCCCTTTTTGATGCTGGCTGTGTTGTTCCGTGGGATCGAGAATTTCAAGATGTTTGATCTTGTTGTGCAGTTGACCGGTGGTGGGCCAGGGTCGATTACCGAACTTGCATCGATAAATCTTAAGCGCGAAGCTTTCGAGAAGTGGCGTACCGGGTATTCGTCTGCGTTTGCCATCATTCTTTTTGTAACGGTTTTTGGTCTTGCCAGTATTTATGTCAAAGCATTGAACAAGGTGAAGGAACGATGACTTACTCGATCACAGAGCCATCTTCCCGACAGAAAACACTCGCTGCAACGTTGGTTATTACCTATGCGGTGATTACCTTGATTCCGTTATTGTGGGTCTTTATCACGGGTTTCAAAACTCCGCCTGACAGCATTAGCTATCCGCCCAAGCTTGTTTTTTCGCCGTCACTTGAAGGTTATGTGAATCTCTTTACAACGCGAACACGTGTTGCGCCAGAGACACTTGCATCATTGCCGCCACCAGCCAACTTCGCCGAAGAGATTGTCCGTAACCGCAATATGGTCATTGCTGGGCCGTCGAAATTCGGTGAAAGGTTCATGAACTCGGTCATCATTGGTTTTGGATCAACGTTTCTTTCCATTTTTCTCGGAACGCTGGCAGCCTATGGCTTCTCGCGTTTCAAGGTGCCACTCAAGGACGACTTGCTGTTTTTTATCTTGTCGACGCGGATGATGCCGCCTATTGCTGTTGCGATTCCCATCTTCCTGATGTATCGAAAAATTGGCTTGTCGGATACGCATTTGGGAATGATTTTATTGTATACAGCGGTGAACATCTCGCTTGCCGTCTGGCTATTGAAAGGCTTTATTGACGAAATTCCTCTTGAGTACGAAGAGGCCGCTTTGATCGATGGCTATACGCGTTTTCAAGCGTTCTACAAGGTCGTGTTACCGCAGGCTGCGACCGGCATCGCCTCAACCGCAATCTTTTGTTTGATATTCGCCTGGAATGAGTATGCGTTTGCGGTCCTTTTGACATCTGGCACCGCGCAAACGGCACCACCGTTTATTCCTACGATTATCGGCGTCGGTGGCCTCGACTGGCCAGCAGTCGCGGCGGGTGCGACGATCTTTCTGATGCCGGTACTGATCTTTACAATACTGCTACGCAAGCATCTTTTGCGTGGTATCACCTTTGGGGCGGTACGCAAATGACTAACTTCTTCTCCGGACTGTTTCGCTTCAGACGTGGATCGTGGGAAATCATTGCGACGATTCTGATTGCTGTCGGCGTTTTTATGCTGATGCAACCATTTGTCATGTGGGCGTATACGTATTCGTTTATCACAACGTTGGTGGGTACCATCATGTTCATGGTCGTGAGTCATTTTCCGGAGTAAATCATGGCGGAAATCATCATCAAGGATCTCGCCAAGAATTTCGGTGACTTTACAGCGGTTCATGCCTCCTCATTTACGGTTGAGGACGGGGAGTTTTTCATGTTGCTTGGCCCGTCAGGTTGTGGCAAGACGACAACCTTGCGCATGATTGCCGGGTTGGAAATGCCGTCAGGGGGAGAAGTTCATATCGGTGGTGAAGAAGTCAGCCAGCAACCTGCCTCGCAACGGGATATCGCCTTTGTGTTTCAGATGTTTGCACTGTATCCCCACATGAATGTGCGGCGTAATCTGACTTATCCTTTAGTCAGTCAGGGCATGAAGCGCAAGGACATTAAAAAGAAGCTTGCTGAGGTTGTCGATATCCTGGGCATTCATGACATTCTGAACAAGCCGGTTGGTGGTTTGTCTGGCGGGGATCGACAACGTGTCGCGCTGGGACGTGCCATCGTGCGAGATCCCAAAGCATTCATGATGGATGAACCGCTAGGTGCGCTGGATGCTGAATTTCGTGAGCATATGTCTGAAGAACTTCGTGCCTTGCATGATCGCATGAATGCGACAACAGTCTATGTGACACACGATCAGCTTGAAGCGATGCAAATGGGTGACAAGATTGTGGTCATGAATCACGGTGTTGTCGAACAGTTTGGTACCCCGCAGGATATCTACGACAAACCCGCGACACTCTTTGTTGCTGATTTCATCGGATCACCTGCAATGAATTTTCTGCACTACGAAGGTCATGTCTCCGCCGGCGACACCTCAGTCACATTCAACGGACAGACAATCGGCGTACCGGAGCAGCGACAGGCGCATAACGGCAAGCTGGTGTTTGGTGTTCGACCAGAGCATGTATCACTGGTTGATGGTGGTTCGGTTCGAGGCGAGATCATCGCAACAGAGTATCTCGGTACAACGCAAATTGTTACGGTCAATACTCCCGATGGCGTGGCCAAGGTCCGGCAGGATGCAGCGAAAATGGCGACAGTCGGTGATAACGTCGGGCTTGATTTCAATGAACAGACAGTGACCTTGTTTGATGCCAGTTCAGGTCGTGCGCTTGTGTCGGCCTTGAACGAAGGAGTGCTTGAGCATGGCTGAAGTCGAACTAAGCGGTATTAGCAAATCGTTTGGCAGCGACAGGGCTGTCAAGGACATATCCCTGCATGTTAATGACGGTAGTTTTGTTGTGCTGCTCGGCCCAACTGGTGCAGGCAAGACCACCACCTTGCGGCTCATAGCGGGACTCGAAGAGCCGGATGCTGGTGATGTAATGATTGCCGGACGACGCGTCACGCAGGAGACACCGGCGCAACGTGATGTGGCCATGGTGTTTCAGCAATACTCTTTGTATCCGCATCTTTCGGTCCGACAGAATCTTGAGTTTCCATTGAAGTCTCCTGTGCTGCGTACACCGAAAGCGGA
The DNA here is from genome assembly GCA_964449565.1 of uncultured Granulosicoccaceae bacterium. GTDB lineage: Bacteria > Pseudomonadota > Gammaproteobacteria > Granulosicoccales > Granulosicoccaceae > Granulosicoccus. The sequence goes on from CAYUZB010000063.1 coordinate 11,929, forward strand.
AATCAAGCGCAAGGTCGAATCGGTTGCGGAAGTTTTGCATATCAGTCACAAACTGAATAACAAGGCTACAGAGTTGTCGGGCGGTGAGATGCAACGGGTCTCGATCGGTCGCGCCCTGGTACGAAGCCCTTCAATCTATCTAATGGATGAACCCTTGAGTTCACTCGATGCCAAACTACGAGCGGATCTCAGGCTGGAGCTCAAGCGATTGCAGTCGGAACTGGGTTCGACGATTCTGTATGTCACTCACGACCAGGTTGAGGCAATGACATTGGCCACAGAGGTCGGTGTGTTGAACGAAGGTGAGTTGGTACAGTTTGGTTCACCGAGAGATATTTATGAGAATCCGTCCAGTGTGTACGTTGCCACTCGACTGGGTTTGCCTCGTATCAATACGGTACCGGCAGATCTTTTCCCAGGTACGCCATCTGGCGTGGCGACCATTGGTCTCAGACCCGAGAACATTGCACTGGGTGATGGGCAGCAAGGCAATGTAACTCGTGTTGAACACCTTGGTGATCAGACGCGACTTCATCTGGAGCTGTCTGGTCATAAATTGGTCACCTTGACCGATGCCCATACCTCTATAAATGCGGGTGATACGGTGGCAATCCAACCCAAGAGTCCCTTGTTTTTTGATCACGAAGGGATGCGAATGACAGTAGGAGAAAACTGATGGATCAATTTATCAATGCTCGTGACGCCATCGTCACGGATGCAATTGAAGGTGTCTTGTCGGCGTCTGGCGGAAGCCTTGCGCGACTCGATGGCTTCCCGCATATCAAGGTTGTGGTGAGAACGGATTGGGACAAGTCAAAAGTCGCGCTGGTCTCGGGTGGTGGTTCGGGTCATGAGCCCGCGCATGCCGGTTTCGTCGGTAAGGGTTTGTTGACGGCCGCTGTCTGTGGGGATGTCTTTGCGTCTCCTTCGGTTGACGCGGTGCTCGCGGGCATTCTGTCTGTCAGCGGCAAGGCCGGTTGTCTGCTAATCGTCAAGAACTACACGGGCGACCGGCTTAACTTTGGCCTGGCTGCCGAACGTGCACGTACCTTTGGGGTAAAGGTACGCATGGTTATCGTAGATGATGACATTGCCTTACCGGATCTACCGCAGGCAAGAGGTGTGGCAGGGACTCTATTTGTACACAAGATTGCCGGTGCGTTGGCCGAAGCCGGGGAGGATCTCGATAAAATCGCATCGGTTGCTGAAAATATTATTGAAGGCACCAAAACAATTGGCATGTCACTCGATACCTGCACGATACCGGGTTCGCCTAAAGAAGAACGTATTGCTCTAGGCAAGGCGGAACTCGGTCTTGGAATCCATGGTGAGGCGGGGGTTGAACAAGTTGACTTCACGGACGCCCGCACGGCCATGTTACAGGTCACAACAAAGCTTGCCGAGGCGATGGATAGCTCTGCAAACTATGTAGCCTTGTTAAATAATCTGGGTGGAACGACGCCACTTGAAATGTCGATTCTCGCTGACGAACTACGCAAGTCACCGATTGCATCACAGCTGAAATGGATCATAGGGCCTGGCTTGCTGATGACCTCACTCGACATGCGTGGCTTTTCTCTTTCGGTGTTACCGGTAAGCCCGGACTATGAAAAACAGCTGCTGAGCGAAGTCGGGCCGAATGCCTGGGCGAGTATGCAAAAACTCTCGGCACCTGAGGTCGTGCCATTGCCGGATGGATTGTCACCGATCAAGGCAATCGCGTCAGAGCATGCGGAGCGAGAAGCGTTTCTAGCGCGCTGTTGCGATATTTTGATCGATGCAGAAGCCACTCTCAATGCACTGGATGCGAAATCGGGTGATGGTGATACCGGTAGCACGCTTGCTGGTGCTGCACGTTCGATGAAAAAGGCATTGCCGCGTCTGCCATTGGCTGACATGACACAACTTTATCGTGCAATTGGTACGGAGCTCAGTCAGACGATGGGTGGTTCGTCAGGGGTATTGCTGGCTATATTTTTTACCGCAGCTGGCGATGCATCAGCATCAGGCCAGGACCTCGCTGGTTCCTTGAAGGCCGGAATGCAGCGAATTCAGGAAGTCGGTGGTGCGAGTCTCGGAGATCGAACCATGATCGATGCTTTGTCGCCAGCGCTTGATGCCTTGGGACAGGATCTTAATGCATCAGCAAAAGCTGCTCGAAAAGGTGCTGACAAGACCGCGTCGATTGTCAATGCGAAAGCCGGACGTGCAACTTATGTGTCGGCCGACAAACTGAAGGGGCATAACGACCCGGGTGCTGAGGCTGTTGCGATTTTGCTTGAAAGTCTGGTTAATACTTGAGTAGCTTCGTAAGGCAACACAAGCGCAAGCATTGAATACCTATGAGGATATTTGAATATCCTCATAGAATATCCTCATAGGTTAAGAATACGTTTTTTCTAGGCAGCGTCTAGAAATTCATTGCCTCCAATGTCTTCATTGGCATTGATTTCAGCGATGAGCTCTGCCAGAACTGCATCAGCCTTGTCGTTGTCAATCTGGCAAGTACCCGCTGCCGCGTGTCCACCGCCGCCATATTGCAGCATCAGTTCACCCACGTTGGTATAACAGCTTCGATCAAAGATGGATTTTCCGGTGGCGAAAACCGTGTTCTGTTTCTGGAAGCCCCACATCTGATGAATCGAGATATTGCACTGAGGGAACAGGGCATAGATAAAAAAACGACTGCCGGCGAAGATAACTTCCTCATCGCGCAAATCAAGTACGACAAGATTGCCATGTACTGTTGAGCATCGTTCAAGCTGCGCCTTGAAATCTTCTCGTTGACTTTCGTATAAATCGATTCGCTCACGGATATCAGGCATATCCAGAATTTCGTCAATCGAGTGATCCTTGCAGGCATCGATCAAGTCCATCATCAGGGCGTAGTTCGAGATTCTGAATTCGCGAAAGCGACCGAGTCCGGTACGCGAGTCCATCAGCATGTTCAGAAGTTCCCATCGTTTTGGTTCGAGGACTTCGTCAATGCTGTACTGCGCGGAGTCTGCCTTGTCGACAGCAACCATCATGTCGTCCCAGCGATCCGGGAATGCTTTTTCGCCGCCAAAGTGACGCCATACGACGCGGGCGGCTGATGGTGAATCTGCATCTATCACATAGTTATCGTCTGTGGTTTTGTTTCGTTGCACTTCCGACGCATGGTGATCAAAAACCATATGTGCACCGGGCACGTAGGGCAGATTCGTAGTGATGTCATTAGCTGTGATTTCGACTAGACCGTCTTGCATGTCTTTCGGGTGCACGAATTTGATCTCATCAATCATGTCGAGATGTTTAAGCAGCACAGCACATACAAGCCCGTCAAAATCGCTACGTGTGACCAGTCTGTATTTTTGCGTCATTGTGTATTCCTTTAAAAATCCACTCATATGCAAGCGCGCAGCGGCCACACCGAGTGAGGGTGAAAGTCAATTCAAAGTGACAAAGGTGCAAATTGTGTGCAATTGCCCGGAAGTAACGGGTTTCATACCCCTGAAATTAAGGGTGTGTTTCACAGTTCGGGAGTTAAATCACCGTAATCTTGACGGAATTGGTCCAACTTTTGACCGTTGTAGCCATTTGCCTGACGCAAAACAGCTGACTCCTGGTATCAGGAGAGTTCGATCGCTTGCCCGTGTGGTGTTTGCTCCGCTGCTTGGTTCCAACGGCGATACAAATCGGTCAGCTGTGATTCGGAGCCAATTTCTTTTGCGACCAGCATGCTTTCAAGTGCCGTTAGCCAATGGTGGTAATAGGTGTCACCGAGATCAGCATCGCCATTGGATTGGGCGTGCTTGATCTCCTGGCTCAGCATCGCAGCCCATTCAGACCAGGTAAAAACACCACGCTCATGCAGGCTTAGCACTATTGCAAAGACTTCGGCCTGCCAGGGTTCCTTGAATACCGGTTCGTTTTGTTCTCGCGGAATTTCAGGTAGCTCGCGTAGCAATACGCCTTGCGCTGATGAATTGGTATTAACAGGATTCATTGTGTATTGTCCGCGGCATCAAGCGCTAAGAGATAAGGTTCCCAGCAATCCACGTAAACCTTATTATTCGCAGGTTTGTCGTTACCCCATAGTTCACTTGCAACAAAACTCACACTGTACAACCACTGCGGCTGCTCACCTTCTCCGATAGCATGCGTATCCGGGAAGATATGACAACCGTGAACTCGTTCGATAGTACCGCAGTGTCCGCGTATATAAGCGGGCAAGCGAGTGTGCGTACTGCGATGCAATTGACGAACCCTGACGCGATCCCCAGTCTTGAATTTAGCAGGTGTATCGGTTTGGCGATCGACGGGCGCACCAGCAGCCAGCGTCGCCTTGACTTCGGCGGCATGCAAAACTCGCTTTAACTTCGCTGCGGGTTCAGTTGCTGAACCGTGTTTGAGCTCTACTTCGCTCACCAGACCACGGCTTATCAATAGCTGCTCTAGTGCTGTCAGCCAGATGGAATAGTAACCTGCACTTAAATAATAAGCAGGTGGTAAAGACTCACGGGTCGAACGGGATTCATCAAGGTTCCAAGTGCCTGTCGCCCCCATCGCGAGTGACAGTGCCAGTACATCGCGTTCCCATGGTTCGTGAAACAACACCGTGTCATCGGTATCGAGAATCGGGCCATGACAATGCTGACCACCCATGTCGTGTACACCATTCATATCGTCTTTTCACCACTCGGCAATTCTCTACTTGGCATTTCTTTGGGATCAAGGGCAAGGCCGGTTCCGATCATGGAATCGCGTGTGACCAGTGCCGCTAGCGTTTTCTCGTCGAAATCATCGGTTTCGGGCGGGCGTTCAGGTAACACGAGATAGCGTACTTCTGCGGTTGAATCCCATACCGATATTGTTTTGTCGACAGGCAAGGTGACACCAAATTCTGCGAGTACTGACTCCGGGTCAGATACGACACGCGATCGGTAGGGTGCTGACTTGTACCACGATGGTGGCAAACCAAGCACAGGCCATGGATAACATGAGCACAACGTGCAGACCACCATATTATGAACCTCTGGAGTGTTCTCAACGACGACCATATGTTCGCCTTGACGTCCAGAGAAACCGAGTGAGTCGATCGCGGCTGTCGCATCACTCAGTAACCACTTCTTGAACTCAGGGTCTACCCAGGCACGGGCGATGACTGCAGCGCCATTGCGCGGACCTACCTTGTTCTCATAGGTGTCAATCAGTTCATTGAGTGCCGCCGGATCGATGTAGCCTTTCTCGGTCAGCAAGGTTTGCAAGGACCGCACGCGCAAGGCTGTGTCGTCCAGGTGGGAATGATCGTGTGTGTGATCGTGCCCGCCATGTGAATGATGATTAGTCCCGGATACGTGTTCCGAAGCCTGATCGAGGGCTTGTGAGTCTTGCTGTTGAACGTCATCATTGTCAGAGCCGTGCATACTAATCTCCAGCGTGCGTCGGGCACGGTGTGTGAATAGTCATTCTGACGTATTTTCGTCAATGAGTACATGACTTCAGGATGCGAACGATGATGGGGCGGAGATTTTCGTTGAAACGTATTTCAGGGCTTGCCTTGCTGCTCGGTTGCGCCTTGAGCCTGGTTGCCTGCAGCGATCCTGAACTGAAGCCTTTGTCCGAGAACGCGGTTGTGCTGGCGTTCGGGGACAGTTTGACTGCGGGTCTCGGTGCAGCGCCAACCGCGGCCTATCCTGCTGTTCTGGAATCTTTGAGCGGGCGTACAGTTATCAACGCAGGCGTGTCAGGGGAATTGACTGAAGAAGGTTTGCAACGACTCCCGGATTTACTCGCCGAACACGATCCGGAATTGATGATTTTGCTGGAGGGTGGTAACGACATCTTACGAAATCGATCGCATGCTGACGCGAAAGCCAATCTATCGGCAATGATCAAGCTTGCCAAAGATCGGGGAAGCGATGTGGTTTTAGTGGGCGTGCCGAAAAAGTCGCTACTTGCCAGTACTGCCGGTTTTTATGTTGAACTTGCCGAAGAACACCAGATACCGTTAGAGAAAAAAATCATAGGATCACTATTGAAGAAACCTGCGATGAAATCGGACTCGGTTCATTTCAACGCCGCAGGATACAGAGCCCTGGCCGAGGCGATTCATCAAGTGCTTCAAGATTCCGGTGCGCTTTGAGGCAAGCATTGTCAGTTCAGAAAAGCGCAAGCTGTTCTGAGTCAAGTCAAACAGTCAGGCAATAGCTTTTGCAGCAGCTTCACCCAATGCCTTGATCATTTGTCGGTACGGAACCGGTCCATAGCTGATCCGAGCGACCCCGAGTGCACTCAATTTATCGTTTGGTGGTACATGGGGCAGGGCGATGATATTTACCGGTAGATTGATTTTTTCACAGAGTGTCGCAATCAGTTTTTCGTCAGCCAATCCCGGTGCGAAAAAACCATCGGCGCCTGCCTGTTCATAGGCATGTGCACGTTCGATGGCATCATCGAGCATGGCCTCATTATGCGTGTCGGGCTTTGCCTTTAGAAAAATGTCTGTGCGTGCATTGATAAAGGGCGACTCTGAATCAAGGTTTGCCGCATTTTTGGCAGACTTGATTCTCGCGGTTTGTGTATTGATGTCGTACAAGCCATCCCCGCCGATAATCTGGTCCTCGAAATTGAAGCCGACGATACCTGTCGCAACAGCGCGGCTCACGGTTTTTGCCACCGCGTCAGTTTCTGCACCGTAGCCACCTTCAAGATCCATGGTGACAGGAAGATCAACGGCTGCAATGATGCGACGAATGTTACCCAACGCGATATCCAGAGGCATTTGCTCACCATCTGAATACCCCTGCGCCATGGCCACCGGTGCGCTTCCGGTGGCAAGGGCTTTTGCACCCGAGGAAGCCACGGCTTTGGCGCTACCTGCATCCCAGATGTTATACAAAATGATAGGACTGCCGGGTTTGTGCAAAGAGCGGAACAGTGAGATGTTTTCTTGATGCTCTGACATTTTGTATACCACTTGGAAAGGCCATTAGCACTGATAAAGAATCATTAGAAAAGTTCATATCTGTTTTGCTCGATAACACACTGTCTAAAATTCGTTCGCCCCGTTTACGGCATCATTATGCTGAAATTAGTCGTACGACGTAGCTTAGGTATGAAGAAAACATGGAGTACGTCGAAGATATTCGCTTCATTTCGTCTATCCGTTGTCTTAGCGTTAGATCCAGCCTAAATTAAGAGCTAGATCGGTTTGACTGAATCAGGGTGCGCAGCACGAAAGGCTGCGTGTGACTCGCACGTGGACTGGACTGCGCGGATGCGTGGGCAATCCTGGTAGTCAACTTCCCAACGAATAGCATTGTAGAGTTGTGGAATCAGACAGATATCGACAAGCCCGGGTTGGTTGCCCGTGGCATAGGGTGATTGTTCAAAGGCTTGAAGCTGTTGTTCGAAGGCCAGCAGTCCAGGTCTGATGAAGTGCTTCATCCAGGCCTCTCTTGTGCCGCCTGCATTGCCGACCAGCGAGGCGACATGGGCAACCACGCTAAGATTGCACACCGGGTGTACGTCGACGGCCACTGTATGAGCAAGGGCGCGAACGAGGGTCGCCTGCGCCGGGTCGTCTGGTATCCAGTTTAGTTTGCGAGTCGTGTCAAGATACTCGAGGATCGCGAGCGATTGCGTGAACTCATGGCCATCGATCTCGAGAACGGGTACCAGCCCTTGTGGGTGACGAGCGAGATGCTCGCGAGATTTGTGCTCACCTTCTAGCAAATTGATGGAAATACTTTCGTAGCTAATGCCAGCCAGATTCAATGCGATTCTGACGCGATAGCTGGCGGATGAGCGCCAGTAGTCGTATAAGGTCGCGATACTCATGTTGATGCGCTCCTTGTTGCGCTCCGAGCATTCTTGGTGGGGGATGCAAACTTCACCATGCTTAATTCCTGGATTCAGCGCCGACATCGTTCGCAAGCTTAATCAGCTTGCCAAGTGTTTCAAGCTCTCCGATCTCGTTGGCAAACAACAAGACCAGACGCGCATTCAGGGCGTGACTGTCTTTCTCTTCAAGCCCGTCATGGGCATCCATCAGCAGGCTGTAGAAAGCGTCCGCATTCTGACCAAGATTGTTCTCGTGCATTTTAGTGTTTCCCGGAGTGCGACGCGGCTTGTAGCGCCGATGCGAGTTCTTGACCGCAGGCACGCTGCAAGGCAGTCCGTGCTTCATCAGCGCTAACGGCACCGCAAAAAGAAGCCGCGATGTGACCATCAGGCCTTATTAGATAAGCGCAGTCTTGTCCGTAACGTTCGACAACAAGTCCGTTGGTATCCTTGAATTGCGAATAGCTCGCGGCGTTTTGTTCGATACCGATTCGACATAATTGGTCGATAGCAGGCAAGTCGATGTTCCCGATGCCCAGTAGAACAAATTGACCTTGAAGCTCACGCACTAGCCAGCTGTCTCCAGCGTCAGAAGAAACTGGCGCATCAAGCAGTGCCGAGCCTACTGACAATCGGGCTGCCCCTGGTGTCTGCAAGGCGTGACTGGCGAGTGAGCAAGGGACAGACAGGCGTCCAGAGTTGATCAACTTCTGCGCAAAGGTCGTATGTTTGGCCAGTGACAAGACTTCGTTGCGAAAGAGGTGCTCAACCGGCGATTTAGGTGTCATGAAATTCGTCGCACGCGATGAATTCAGAATGTTTTCCCTGGCTCCGTGCTCGCGTTCTTCGTTATATGTCGAGAGTAGGTCTGTTGATGCTTCGCCGTTGATCAGCATGGCGAGCTTCCAGCATAGATTGTCGACATCCTGAATACCGCCATTACCACCACGTGCACCAAAGGGCGATACGACATGCGCACTATCGCCGACAAATATCATTCGTCCATGGATAAAATCGTTGAGGCTTGCACAGCGAAATTTGTAGACGCTAAGCCAATCGAAAGTGAATGGTGTGTCGCCAACCATGGCTTTTATTCGGGGTATGACTTTTTCTTCGGTCGCCTCCGCTGCAGGATCGGTGTCGGGACCGAGCTGCAAGTCGATGCGATAGATATTGTCAGGCTGCTTGTGTAGCAGCGCCGACTGCCCGGAATGGAATTCAGGTTCGAACCAGAACCAACGCTCCGGCTCATCCGTTTCAAACGGGCTGACCGGCATCTCGACATCAGCAATCAGGAAATGCTCGTCGAACTCCTGCCCTGAAAAAGGCAGCTGCATACGTTTTCGGGTTGGTGAACCCGCGCCATCACAGGCCAGTACATAGCTGGCATGGAGTGGATAATTGCCGTCGGCTGTTTCTACTGTCAGTGTAATAGACTCGCCGGATTCTTCATGAGAGATGACTTTGTTGCTGAAGCGCAGATCAATCAACTCCGGAAAGTCGTGGCAACGTTCAACAAGGTACTGCTCTACATAGTAC
>CAYUZB010000064.1:0-16785 GCA_964449565.1 uncultured Granulosicoccaceae bacterium
TGCCGACAAACTCAGCGGTGGATTCTCCATATCGCTTGCCGATGGTGTCCAGGCTGGCGTTCAGCCCATTGACGATCTGACCGCCATTTCGACCGGATGCTCCCCAGCCGATGCGTGCCCCTTCGATGAGTGTGACCGCGTGCCCATTCTGCGCCAGATGCAAGGCAGTGGACAGGCCACTGAACCCGCCGCCAACAACACAAATGTCCGCGTCGATATCGTCACCCAGCGGCGGTGCCTCGGTGCGTGAATTGGCGCTGGCGGCGTAGTAACTCGTGGTGTGTTCGTTGTTTGTTGCTTGCATGGAGCGATGGTAGCACCGGCGTCACGGCAGGGCGGTATACTGGTGTGAATCTTCTCTGTTTATTGATCATGTCCGAACGAAATTACCCAGCCGTCGCCCTGCATGAGCTGTCATCGATGAGCGATGCCGCTCGAAGTGAGCTGTTACTGCGTACCGAAGATGATCTTGAATCCTTTATCAAGGCAGTAGAACCGATCATCGCGGCCGTGCGGCAAGAGGGTGATGTCGCCTTGGCTCGATTTGGCCGCGAGTTCGATGGTGCAACATCTCTGGACGCTGATGCCATTGCTGCCACATCAGCAGATTTTGATAGTGCATACGATGCCTTGGACCCTTTGATGATCGAGACGCTTGAATATTCGGCTGACAATATTCGTCGTTATCATGAAGCGCAGGTGCCGACCGAGATGTGGATGAAGGAAATTCGTCCTGGTGTTGTCGTTGGCGAACGCGCAACGCCGATCGATTCAGTCGCCTGTTACTCACCGCGTGGCAAGGGGTCGTTTCCGGTCGTGACCTTGATGACAGCTATTCCGGCGCGAGTGGCCGGCGTACCTCAGGCCATCATCCTGACACCAGCCGGCAAGGATGGAAAAGTGGATGCGGCTACCTTGGTTGCCGCGCGTATTGCAGGCGTTGAACAAGTCTACAAGGTGGGTGGCGCACAAGCGGTGGCGGCGGCTGCCTACGGCACTGAGACGGTTCCGCGCTGTCGCAAGATAGTTGGACCGGGCAGTCCGTATCTGATGGCAGCCAAACGTTTGCTGACCGGTGTCATTGATCCTGGTTTGCCCGCTGGGCCCAGTGAGACCATCATTGTTGCTGATCCGACAGCCAATCCTGAGATTGCTGCACTTGATATGTGTATTGAGTCGGAGCATGGTGCTGACAGTAGTGCCTTTCTGGTTACCTGGAGTCGTGAGATCGCCGAACAGGTAATCGCCTCAATCCCAAAGTATTGGGATCGTCAGTCGGAAACATTAGCGGCTTATTCGTCAACGGTATTGAGTGGTACACGTGGTGGTGTTGTATTAGCCCCTTCCGCCCAAGAAGCCTATGCGTTCGTCAATGACTATGCGCCTGAGCATTGCCAAGTTTTGTCCAAAGAGCCGTTCGAACATTTGGCACATATTCGTAACGCCAGCGAAATCCTGCTTGGCGAACATGCGGCAGGCTCTATTGCAAACTATATGATGGGGCCTAATTGCGTACTTCCGACTTCCGGTGCCGCGCACACGCATTCGCCGCTTGGGGTGCATGACTTTATAAAGACCGCATCAATCGGGCACATGACGCTAAGTGGTTATCGTGAGATGGCACCGCATACAGAACGCTTTGCTCGTTATGAGGGATTTGATGGACATGCCAATGCGGTGAGCGACTTGCGCGACAAGGCACGTGAGTCAAGGTGAAGCGCTTCAGACAGGCAATAGCATCCAAAACGGAGTCGTTCTGATGTCTTTGATAACGAGTGGCATTGTATTATTGATCGCAGTTGTTCATCTTTACATCATGTGGTTCGAGATGTTTCGCTGGACAAGCAAGGGGCCAAAGGTATTCAAACAATTTCCAAAAGAGTTGTTTGAACCCACCCAGTCGATGGCTGCCAATCAGGGACTATACAATGGGTTTCTCGCCGCAGGTCTTTTGTGGTCCTTGTTCATCACGGACCAGGAATGGCAGCGAAACATAGCCCTGTGTTTTCTTCTTTTTGTGTTGCTCGCTGGTCTTTATGGTGCTGCGACTGCTTCGAGAAAGATCTTGTTCGTGCAGGCCTTGCCGGCTGCGATCGGGATCATTAGCTTGTTCATTTTCTAGACACCTGAAAGCATGCGAAATCTAGAACACCCTGGTCGTTCCCCGGTTCACAGCCGTCATGGCATGGCTTGTACGTCGCATACGGACGCATCGCAAACCGCACTTGATGTTCTGAAAGCCGGTGGCAATGCGCTTGATGCTGCCATTGCTGCCTGCGCCATGCAATGCGTGGTCGAGCCCGGATCAACGGGTATTGGTGGGGATTGCTTCGCCATGTACGCCAAAGGTGGAAGCGGGCAACCGATCGCTTATAACGGCTCGGGAAGAGCGCCGGCGGCAGCGACTGTCGACGCTCTGGCAGCGCTGGGTGTCGACAAACTGGAACGCGGATCGCCACACTCGGTCATCATTCCAGGTGCGGTTGATGCCTGGGCGCAGCTGCATGCTGACCACGGCCATATGCCGTTCAATGAATTGTTACAACCTGCGATAAACACTGCAAGGCACGGTTACGCCTTGTCTTCACGGGTGCGTTATGACTTGTCTCGACAGGTTGATTATCTGTCGCAGTTTCCGCGCACCCGAGATATCTTTCTCGATAACGGCAAGCTACCGGCAGAAGGACAGGTCAGGCAGTTGCCGTTGCTGGCTGATGCTTTGGAGGCCATTGCAACGCAAGGGCGTGATGTGTTCTATCGCGGTCATCTTGCTCAAGGCATGCTCGATGAACTCAATGAACGCGGTGGTTTGCATGTGGCCGCCGACTTTGCCAATGCGCGTGGAGAGTACGTCACTCCTATCAAGGGGCGGTTTCGCGATCACGACGTGTATCAATGCCCACCCAATGGGCAGGGTGTCATTGCTCTGCTGATGCTGAACATGATGAGCAAGCTGTCGCATCAGAATCTGGATTTACTATCGGTGGAGCGCATGCATCAGGAGATTGAAACCTGTCGGTTGGCTTATCGCACACGAGATCGCTGGCTTGCTGATCCTGTGCACAGTGATGTGCCGGTAGACGCCATGCTCGGCGACGCCTACGCCGCCGCCTTGGTTGCAGCGATTGATCCGAAAAAGGCGACGGTTCCGCCAAGCGATGTCGATCTTCCACCCCATCAGGATACGGTATATATCGCTGTTGTTGATAAGGATCGCAACGTCTGTAGTTTCATCAATACCTTGTTCTGGATATACGGCAGCGGTATTACCAGCCGCGACGGTATAACGTTCACCAATCGTGGAATGGGTTTTGTCCTTGACCCGACAAGCCCGAATTGCATTGCACCAAACAAACGACCACTGCATACGATCATTCCTGCCATGGCGATGCGAGATGATCGCGTCGAATTGTGTTTTGGTGTTATGGGCGGTGAGTATCAGGCCATGGGGCATCAGCAATTTCTGACGCGTTATTTTGATTACGGTTGCGATATTCAGGAGGCCATGGACATGCCACGATTTATGGCAAATCCGTTTACTGATGAGGTGGAGGTGGAATCGACGGTTGATCAGGCAACCTGCGATGCTTTGCGCGCGATGGGGCATAACATCGTGCCAGCTGACAATCCGATTGGTGGTTCTCAAGCGATTGCCATCGATTGGCAGGCGGATGTTCTGACCGGTGGTTCTGATCCACGCAAGGACGGGTGCGCCGCCGGGTATTGAACGGCGAAAACAAAAAAGCGAATCTGTGCATATGACAGAGCAAGAGAACAGGGCGATATGACTAGTCGGCGAGATCTGATCAAGACAAGCGCTGGAATTGTCGCAGCTAGTGTGGGCGTACGGGGTACGGCACAAGCGGATGTGTCGACCGGACTGAATACACTGAGTTTCGAGCAGGCGCTGCTTGAGTTGACCGGCGGTGACACAAAAGATGCTCGGAACGATATACATCTGGAAGTACCGAGCCTCGTTAGTAATGGCGCGTTTGTTACGGTAACGCTTCGCAGTACCTTGTCCGATATCGACATCATGCATATCCTGATCGACAAGCATCCGGTTAGTCATGTCGTCAGCATGCGGCCGAGCGCGGCAGCCTACCTGTCTTTGTCAATACGTATTGCAAGGGCCTGTCAGGTAACGGCTCTGGTGAGTACACCAGATGGATGGCTACGGCGGGATGCCGCGATCGAAAACGTGCAGATTGGTTGCGAGGTCTGATGTGGCTACTGTCAGATTCAGAGCGCAACAGCAAGACGCCGGTATCTCGCTCAGCTTATTGTTCGAACATCCGATGGAATCCGGTCGACGCGTCGATGCGCGCGGTGTCGTCATTCCACCGTGGTACCTGACGACCGTGAACGTGTTGCTTGATGATATGCCGTTTGCTGATTTTGCGCTGGGATCGTTGGTGACCAAGAACCCGGTGCTGGCATTGGAGCTCGGCAACGATGCACAGGGGAAGGAAATCAAGGTATTGTGGGAGGACAATCGCGGTGACAAGGGCGAGCGAAGGCTCAAGCTTGTAAATCTTTAAAAGCACAGGTCTGGTACGCGGACACATGACAGCATTGATCGAAAACCTCGACACGGATCACGAGGGTTATCTGAAACGACAATCGGACTGGACAGAAGCACTTGCGGTGGAACTGGCCAGTGCCGATGGTATTGAACTCAGTGAGGCGCATTGGGAAGTCATGCATTTTCTGCAGGAGTATTACGAGAAGTACGATATTGCGCCGGCCATACGCATTTTGACCAAACAGATGGGCAAGCGCTTCGGCAAGGAAAAAGGCAATAGCAAGTACCTCTATGAATTGTTCCCGAAAGGCCCCGCCAAGCAGGCTTGTCGTTATGCCGGATTACCCAAGCCGACCGGCTGTGTCTGAACGCCGTTGAACATCGTCGAATCAATGTTCGCCTGGAGTTTTTCACTAGCCTGGCTTTGGTGGATTTCGGCGATGGTGTTTCGACTTTGGCAATGGGCGTCAACGCCGTCACCATTACCCATTCCCTTGTCGCCGGCACCGCGTACACGCGCAGGCGTTGTGTGGCGTCTGTTGTTGGAAACGCTATTGTTTCGAGCCTTGGCCCGTGGTGACAAAATAACCTGGGGTTTAAGCCTCTTGTTCCATTATGGTTTGTTGCTCGTGGTGTTGATGCATCTGCGGTTTTTATTACCCGTATTGCCCGCTTTCATGTTCCCTTTGCTCTTTGTCAGCGGTTGGGCAGCACTGGCTAGCAGTATTGGGCTAGCGGGATTGTTACTGCGTCGCTTTGCCAATGATCGATTGCGTTATATCTCGGCACCGAGCGATTACCTGCATCTGGTTTTACTTTTGTTGATAGTCGGATCGGGCGTGTTGCTCAAACGTGTCTGGCCAGTGGATCTTTTCGCGGTTGGCCAGTTCTTGCGTGGAACCCTGAGCCTTGACTGGCAGCCTTTGCCTGCAGCGTTCGGTGTGTACCTGCACGTCTCTTTTGTGTTGCTGCTGATCATCATCTTCCCGATCAGTAAGCTCGTGCACGGCCCCGGTATTGTGTTCAGTCCGACATTACATCAGCGTGATCCGCACGCTGGACATCAAGTTGGCAAGCGTTCCGATCGCTCGGGCGAATACCACGGCGGTTCTGACGGTGAGGAACAAGGCAGACAAGTAGGCGGACGAGTAGGCGAACATCAAGGTGAACGCCGCGGCAAACACCAAGGCAAACACCAAGGTAGGGGAAAGTGAATTCATCCGAATCACTAATGGAAAGCCCCGCCGAGAAAACGGTACAGTTAGTCGCATGAACGCACACAAGCCTGCATCGGTTGTCGGTCCTTATCGTGTCATACCACTGATAGAGGAGAAGGCCGCCGCCGGTATCAATCCAACCCGGTCGTCTGCCGACATCTCCAATGCCTTGGGTTATCCCGGTGAACTGATTGATGACTGGCAGGCGCGTGCCATAAAACGTCTCGGTGAATTGGTTTCGGCTCGACGTGGGCTTCGGGTATTTCTCGATGCGTGTACGAAGTGCGGTGCATGCACCGACAAATGCCATTACTTTCTCGGTACTCATGATCCGAAAAACATGCCGGTGGCGCGACAAGAACTTCTGCGTTCGGTTTATCGTCGTTACTTTACGTTTGCCGGTCGCTGGTTTCCCTGGCTGGTGGGTGCACGGGATCTTGACCGCGATCTACTCGATGACTGGTATCGCTATTTTCATCAATGTTCGGAATGTAGGCGGTGTACCGTATTCTGCCCAAAGGGTATTGATACCAGTGAAGTCACCATGGCTGGGCGGGAGATACTCGCGACTGTGGGTATCGGGCAACAATACAGCCAGGAAGTCATTGGCAAGGTCAATGTGATTGGCAACAATCTGGGGTTGAAAAAGGCCGCCTTGCAAGATGTACTTGAAAACCTTGAAGAAGATATCGAAGAAGACACTGGCCTACCGATCAAGTTGCCATTGGATGATCCATCAGCTGATATGCTGGTTGTAACGCCTTCGGCAGACTTCTTTGCGGAACCCCATGTCGATGGTCTGATTGGCTATGCCAAGGTTTTACATGCTGCGGGCATTCGCTGGACCTTCAGCAGTGACGCCTCTGAAGCTGCAAATTTTGCGTTATTTTCAGGTAACGAGGAGCATATGCGATCAATCGCTGATCGAATAGGCCGTGCGGGTCGGGCACTAGGTGTCAAGCGAATCATGATCGGTGAATGTGGTCATGCCTGGCGAGTCGCTTACAGTTTCATGGATTCTCTTATTGGTCCTTTGGATTATCTCGATCCGGATCATCCACGTGTTGAGCATGTTTGTGAGGTGAGCTTTGATCTCTTGGAGCGTGGTCTTATACAATTGGATACAAGTCGTAATGCCGGTAAAGTCGTGACCTACCATGATTCCTGCAATGTAGCACGAGGCGCTAGTATGGGTAATCGAACAGGTGGTCAGTTTACGATTCCGCGTGCATTGCTAAATGCTTCTGTACCTCATGTGATCGACATGAGTGCGGATACGACTCATCAGCAAACATTTTGCTGTGGCGGGGGCGGGGGATTGCTTGGTGATGATGTGATGGAGTTGAGAGTCAAGGGCTCTCTACCCAGAGCCCAGGCTTTACAATCAGTAGTTGCAAGCGATAAGGTTACCCATCTTGCCGCTATCTGTGCGATCTGCAAGACGCAACTATCCACGGTGTTACCACATCATGATCTCGCCGACGTCGAGGTATGCAGCCTGCATCAATTGGTGGGTGATGCGCTTGTGCTGAAAAAGCCAATATAGACAGGGGTAGATCGGTGCCAGATATGTTGACGAT
The DNA here is from genome assembly GCA_964449565.1 of uncultured Granulosicoccaceae bacterium. Classification (GTDB taxonomy): domain Bacteria; phylum Pseudomonadota; class Gammaproteobacteria; order Granulosicoccales; family Granulosicoccaceae; genus Granulosicoccus. The sequence continues at coordinate 7,323 of CAYUZB010000064.1, forward strand.
TGGCTTATTTGCATTGGCGTGTCTTGCTTTGGCTGCTATACCTGGGCCTGATATGGTGTTGATCGCAACCAGAAGTATTGCGCACGGGAGGCTGGCAGGGTTCGCGACTCATCTAGGCATTGCTACGGGCTTATATTGTCATGCTTTGGCGTTGGCGCTCGGACTGTCTCAGCTGTTTCTGGCGATACCAGCAGCGTATGATCTGCTTCGTGTTGTCGGCGCAATCTATCTTTTGTATCTGGCTTGGCAAGCGTTCACGTCACGTCAAAAAATCAACATTGTTGACAGCGGGAATGAATCCTATTCATCCTGGGCGATGTTTCGACAAGGTTTGTTCACCAATATTTTGAACCCCAAGGTTGCCTTGTTTTTTCTTGCGCTGTTTCCGCAATTTCTCGATCCACAACGGGGCTCGGTCGCTGTGCAGGTAATGGTGTTGGCAACGATTCTTAATCTTATTGGATTGATCATCAATGGTACGGTGGTGATCGTCGCGGCCAAGGCGAAAACGCTTATATCAAAGAGTAACGGTGCGCAGCGGATAGCTCAGTACTTTACCGGCGTCATCTTTGCCGGAATGGCCGCCAAGTTGGTGTTTGATGGTCAACGATAAAAGCTCAACGGTAAGTAGAGCGAATTTAAAGTCTGCTGAATTGACTTCGCTACTGAGAAGCTGACATTGAGTAGTGAACTGGCTTGGTGGAAGAATCATCATTCGCCGCCTCGGACGTTCTGTCTGATTTGAAGAATGTGGTCATCCCACTTAATGCGTCGGCCTCGCTGCTCAACAGACCACCAGCATTGGCAAGTTTTTCAACAAGTGCGGAGTTATTGTTGGTTAACTGGTTCATTTCAACAATGGTTCGTGTGACTCTATCAATACCGATACTTTGCTCTTCGCTAGCAGATGCGATTTCATTGACCACATCTGATACTCTTGTTACTTCTGTAACAATTTCACTTAAAGTATCTCTTGAACGATTCACCAGCTTGGTGCCGAGTTCAACCTTCGCATTACTGTCAGTAATCAGTTTTTTTATTTCACTGGCAGCTTCCGAACTTCTACCCGCAAGGCTGCGTACTTCGCTGGCGACCACTGCAAAGCCTCGACCGCTTTCGCCAGCTCTGGCGGCCTCTACTGCGGCGTTGAGTGCCAGAAGATTTGTTTGAAATGCGATTTCGTCAATGACGCCAATAATGCTGGATATTTTATTGCTCGCATTGTTTATGTCGGCCATGGCTGCCACTGTGCTTTCAACCACCTCATTACTGTCTTCTGCTCGTGATCTGGCAGCTTTGGCCAAGTCATTTGCCTGTTGGGCGTGACTGGTATTCTGCTTGACGGTGGCGGTTAATTCGGTAACCTGTGAGGCTGTATCGTTCAAGCTCGCCACTTGTTTTTCTGTACTTTTACTCAGATCCCGGTTGCCTTTTGATATCTCTGATGCTCCAGATTTTACTGTCGTGGCAGAGGATTGAATTTTACTGACTACCCCAGTTAGTTGGTCAACCATCTCATTTAAAGAATTGAGAAGTTGCCCTGTCTCATCTTTTGATTTGATTTTTATATCTTGATCCAGCTGACCATTGGCGATGCTATCGGCGACCGTTACGGTATTTCGAATAGCATGCTTGATTTTCCGGGTGACTAAAATGGCGGGTATCATACCGAGAAGAAATGCAATGCCTGCTGTGAGCATTACCGTTTTAATCGTTGCTGCAACCGTTTTCTCAATGTTGTGACCACTTGCGTTAAGTCCTTCCCATACTACGCTCTGCTCACTCTGCGTAGAAGTTTTTATGGCGCTGATTTGTTCAGCTAATTCACCATTGACGGCATCGTTCTTCATATTCACCGCGGAAACAATAGTCATGAAATCGCGGGAGAAGTTATCGAAACCATCTTTTGCATCCTTTGCCAAAGCCAATCGTCTGGGTTCGGAAATTAACTGCTTCAAGTCGTAGAATGCATTGTCTACTCCCAGAAGTTGCATTTCAACACGAGATGCATCTGTAGCTGAATTGCTTAGTAAGAATTGACCTACGAAAATCCGGGCTGTTTGAATTGATCGTAGAGCTGTGGTAGCGGAATTTACAATCTCCTGTTTTTCACTCGTTCGTGCAGTTGCGATGGTGTCCGTTAATGATTGTACGATATTGGGCCCTACGATTTCCAAGAGATTTTGAGCCGTGGAATTTGCGACTGTATTGTTCTTGACAACATCGTTTAGAAATATATCGGAATAAATTGCATCACGTTTTTCAATGTCGCTTTGAAGATCTTTTAGTACATCATTATTCAGGTGTTCTTCACGGTTACTGATGTTCTTCAAATTGTTTGCAATTGATATTGCCTCTGTACGTAAGCGCCGGAATTCATCTACATAGGCGTCATCATTGGTTTGCAGGTAGCTGCGTACCAGAATTTCGCGTTCCATAAGATTCTGCATTTGTGCAGAGGTTTCGCCAGCTTCTAGTGTGAGCGTCCTGGTGACGACTTTTACACTCGCATCAATATCAGTCAAGCGCGTTATCACAATTGCGCTTAGTCCAATCATGAATACCGCAACGATGATCGGCAGAGAGAGTATTTTTTGAGATAGTGTCACTGAAGATACCCTGTAGTCAGGTTTGACTCGTTACTTAACTGCCACATCAGCCCATTTAGCGGGCTTACGGCTGCTAGTGGCCGCTAAAATGGGTGCCAGACGTGCAGATACCTTAAGCATCTGTTTGAATACGTCGCCAGGATTTTTCCCGGAAGGGATGGGCTGGTTTTCTCGTACAGCATTGATTCCCAATGCTACTTTCAACCGAACTAGTTCGGCAAGAATGGTATTGGTTGAGTCCAAGGCATCATTCGGGAATATTTTGCCCGCGGGGAAGGGTGATGGACTGAATGGCTCAACATCGAGGTAACGTTGAATACGGCCAATTTTATGTAAGGTTTTAAAAGCTTCCAGATTTACATCTTTCGGGGATTTCGGTCCTGTTAATGGCTCAGTGCGTCGACTGCCAATATCAACATCGAGCTTGTCAGCAATGAGCTCCAGTTCTTTGAGAATATATTGTGTATTGCGAAAAACTTCATTGGGTGAAGTTTGCCCAGCCAGTGCATCAAGCAGGTAAGACGATTTCCACATCAGTTCGTACACATCAGATGGGCCCTTACCTTTAATGAAAGGGATTTGCTTTGGTGAATATTGTAAGCCTTGCGCTTCTCGAATCCTGGATAGTTCTACCAGAATGGATTCGGCTTGCTCGTAAACCTCGCTCGGAGTCACTTTCCTTATTGGTATCTGGGTTGTTGCTACTCTCTTTATTCCAATTATATCCTGGTAACGACCAATTTTTTCGATCACCTCCAGAGATTTGGAGTAAACATGAAGTGGGCGCTTATTTGTTTGGACTCCAGGCTCTCTGGGCGTTGTGACAATGTTTTCTGCGGCGCGAATATCTTCTATTTCAGCGATGATTTGCTGAGCTTTCTGATAGACATGACTTGGGGTTATTTTTTCCTGTGCATAGGATGCCGAGGAACAAAAAACAAGCATGACTGCAGCGATAACTATTTTCATTTGGCTGTCTTGGGTGCTCTTAACAAATAAAGTGGTGCTGAATTACGGGGCTGTCTATTTGGTGCCATGTAAGGCGAAGCAGCTAAAATGCCTGCGTTAAAAAATCCACTTTGTTCAGGTATTCGGAAGATCGGCTTTATTCTTGATATTGGCAAGGGTTATTCGCGGGTAGAAACCGCATGTTTCGGTCCTTTTTTAGGGTTACATGCGTGTCATTGATGGTCCCATACGTATCGTGACTACATGTGTTTACATCTAAGCACGGGTGGTGGATGGAAAACGTATAGCCGTTTACCGTAATACCGCTTTGCTGGTTCGCTTCGAGATATTCGAAAGTCACATGACGGTGCTCTTGCATCGTTGGCGCGCGACTATGTGATTTCACGTCTTGCGGTTCTGCTTTGGATGCATCGCTTGTTTGCTGGAACTTTTGGCGTCCTGGGTTTATGCTTGGCGTTTAGCGATAAACATTGGGAACCCGGCATTTGAAAACAGGACTGACAAGAGTCGCATCATTTGCAAATGGCGACGAAGGTGGAAATCCGGCGGGCGTTTTTATATCCGCGCCACTACCCAGTGTTGCGGAAATGCAGTCAATCGCTGCTGAGGTGGGTTACTCGGAAACCGCTTTTGCAGAGCCTCAGGAGAAAGGATGGCGTGTCAGGTACTTCAGCCCCGAAGCTGAGGTGCCGTTTTGTGGGCATGCGACCATAGCAATGGGGGCGGTGCTGGCCAAGCGAAAAGGACCGGGTATATACCCCCTGATGTTGAACAACGCGACTATAACGGTGGAGGGTTTTGCGGAGGCGAGCCGATATTCCGCAGCATTGCAATCACCCGAGACTGTATCTAAAGCGCCTGATTCAGAATTAGTGGCGAATACGCTACAGCTTTTTTCATATACCAGTGCTGATCTGGATTCTGATCTTCCTCCCGTTTTTGCCAATGCAGGTGCGAATCATTTGATCATCGGTCTGAATTCACGTGAGGCACTGAGTGCCATGGATTATCAGCTGGATGTCGGTAAAAGAATAATGAACGAAGCCGGGCTGGTCACGATCATGTTTGTCTATGCCGAATCAGCCCAAGCGTTTCATTCACGAAACCCGTTTGCATCCAGTGGCGTTTATGAAGACCCAGCAACGGGCGCGGCGAGTGCGGCTTTTGCAGGTTACCTTCGCGATATCCAATGGCCGCATGGTGGAGCTATTGATATTGTTCAAGGCGAGGATATGGGTTCTCGCTCGTTGATTCATGCCGAATTGGACGATACTCCCGGTTCCTCTATACGTGTGTCAGGTAGCGTGCGGTTTTTGTAGGCAGAAGTGCAGGGCCTGATGTAAACAGGCCCTGCCTTCGACGTAAAAAACACACTCTTTCGATTTATATCATCGCAAAAAGACGGGCGGGCCCACCTGTGCCACCTTTATGCTTGGGTCCGCCAATAACAAGCGTTGCGCCTGAGGCGGGGACCTTGTCGAGGTTGGCCACATTCTCGATGCCAAAGCGACCCGTGGGTAACCATGCGTAGTGAGTGGCAAAGTCGGCTGAGATGCCATGATCGAGTGACAGGGTATCAACCGCTATTGATGCTGCGGGAGTTTCTTCGATCAACATTTTTGCCGCCTCGACGTGGAAGCCTGGATAGTGTTGCTTGTCGCCATCGAAATTGCGGTAACCGTCACCGTTGGCTTTGCCAGACCAACCGGAATACATCGCGACACAAGCGTGGGCAGGAATATCCCCATGTGCGTTGATCCAGGCTTTGATGTCATCGGGTGTTACCTGCGCGTCTGGATCATCAGCCGCTCTTGCTGCTATATCAATCACACACAAGGGTGCAACTAGATTGGATACCGGGATTTCGTCAACTGACATACCGTCGGCGGAGAAATGCAGTGGTGCGTCGATATGTGTGCCCGTGTGTTCATTCAGTCGAAATTCAAACAGGTTGAACGAATGTTCGGCATAATTGAACAATTGATTCATCTCAATCCCGGGCTCACCAAAGTAGGTGGGGAATTCATCTGAAATTGTATGCGTCAAGTCTTCGATACTGCCGTGGCCGGCGGCCATGGCAGCCGGTGCTGTTGCAGCAGCCGCTCCGCCGACCGCAAACGCGGCTCCGGTGCGCGCTACATCCTTGAAGAATGAGCGTCGCGACATCATCTTGTTTTTTACTGCGTTGATTACACAAATATCGCACATGGCTTTTATCTCTCCCTCGGGTTCTATTGTTGTTGATCTACGATCGTATGAGACCGTCCCTGCGGGGCAGTCTTGTTACCAGTGATAACAGTTTCAGTGGATTTCTACAATCATCCTTTGCGCCCACCACAGCACCTACCACTTTCCTGCCAACCATTTTCGCCCGAAATCAGTCAATGACCAACCCGCCACAAGCTGAAAAGCGTCCGATCACCAAGCGGCTTCACGGCCATGAGTGGGTGGACAACTATGCATGGCTGCGAGCAGAAAACTGGCAGAACTGCATGCTCGATCCCACGTTGTTGCCCGATGATATTCGTACCTATCTTGATGCGGAGAATGCCTATTGTGCGCAAATGATGCGTGCCACCGAGCCCTTGCAGGAAACGCTGATCAAAGAGATGCGTGGACGCATTGAAGCGGATGATGAATCATTGCCTGATCTGGATGGTCCCTGGTGTTATCTCGAACGCTATAGCAGCGATGACGAACACCCGGTATATTTGCGCCGACCGCGAACTGGTGGGCAGGAGTCAGTCACCATCGACTTCAATCAAGAGGCTTCCGGTTACGACTACTTTGCACCAGGCGACATTGACTATAGCCCTGACCATGCACGCCTTGCCTGGTCTGCCGACACAACAGGATCAGAGAGTTACACCGCGGTGATTCGCGATCTGGTGTCCGGGCATGATACGGACACCATCGACAAGGTCTACGAATTCAGCTGGGCAACACCGGATGTCATATTTTATACGCGGCTTGATGATCAGCTTCGTGCCAATCGTGTTTATCGACACATTGTCGGTAGCGCAGTCGAAGACGATGTACTGGTCTATGAAGAATCTGACGATCGGTTTGATTGCTCGGTCTGGACCAGTCGCTCCGGTGACTATGTCTTTCTATCATCGGATATGAACGATCAGTCTGAAATCTGGTTTATTCCTACTGATAATGTCATGGCAGAACCGAGACTCGTACAAGCGCGACAGGAAGGTGTCGAATATGAAATCGAACATCAGGGCGGTCGCTTTCTAATCCGGACCAATTGGCAGGCCGAGGACTTTCGCATTGTTGAGACTCCGGTAGATAAGCCTGCATGTGAACACTGGCAAGATGTAATTGCCCATCAAGCCGGTCGCATGGTGCTTGAACTATTCGTTACAAAGTACGCTATTTTGTGGATGGAGCGAGAGAATGGTTTGCCACGAATCTGCTTCAGCGTCGAAGATGGAATCAGGCAAATCGTCGAGTTTGAGGAAGAAGCGTATGCCTTGAGTCTCGAACCCTTGGTCGAATTTGATGCTCGCTCATTTCGTTTTGGCTACGAATCACCGACCACACCGGAACATACCTACGAGTTTGATCTCATCAGTCATACTCGAACACTGCTCAAGCAGCAAGTTGTTCCATCAGGTCACGATCCGAGCGACTATATTGCGCGACGTCTGCAAGCCCGTGCGAAAGACGGTGAGCAAATACCACTGACTGTTTTGTACCATCGAACAACACCGCTCGATGGATCAGCTCCCTGTGTGCTGGATGCTTATGGCGCATATGGTGATTCGATACCGGCGAGTTTCTCAACCACCGTTTTGTCATTGGTTGACCGCGGCGTGATTTCAGTTGTCGCTCACATTCGAGGCGGTCAGGAAAAGGGACGTGCCTGGTATGAAGCGGCGAAAGGTCTGCAGAAGCAGAACAGCTTCGATGATTTTATTGCTGCAGGCAAAGCACTTGTTGAACAGGGATTCACGCAAAAGGGGCGGATTGTCATTAGTGGTGCATCGGCCGGTGGTTTGACGATGGGTGCGGTCATCAATCAGGAATCGGATTTGTGGGGCGGGGTGATTGCCGAGGTGCCTTTTGTCGACATACTCAATACGATGATCGATGCCAGCTTGCCGTTGACCCCGGGTGAGTGGAGTCAATGGGGAAACCCGATTGAAGATGCATCGATATTCCACGAGATCAAGCGCTATGCCCCTTATGACAATGTGCAGGCGCGACCCTATCCACCCATGCTGGTAACCGCTGGTGTCTCTGATCCGAGAGTGACTTACTGGGAGCCTGCCAAATGGGTTGCACGACATCGCGAGCTTCGTAGTGATGACAACTTGTTAGTACTCAAAACCAATATGAGTTCCGGGCACTATGGGGAAACGGGACGCTATGCGTCCTTGAAAGACTATGCGCTGTGCAATGCCTTTACCTTGCAGGTGCTTGGAATGAATATTAACGGTGCTGATCAATGAGTATCATGTTGCCATCGGGATCACTCAAGGTGAAACTCCCCGGGCCAGTACTTGAACCGTCAACTTCGGTTGTCAGTTCAATCCCCTGATTTTGTAAACTGGCTTGAAGCTCCCGAACATCGACTGTCAGCAAACTTCGGCGGCTATCCTTGCTGCCAGTGCCGCGTTGTTGTTGATCAATGCCTTGTTACTGCTGAGGCTTCGGCCATCTGTGATATCGACGATTCGTCCCAGTAACCACGGTGTTACGTCCTTGCCGCGAATGCCGGCTGATTCAGCATCTGTAATCGCCTTTTTTATGTAACCTTCCATTTCCTCGCGAGGAATTTCGGCCTCTATAGGCAGTGGGTTGGTAATCAGGATGCCGCCTTTGATGTCGAGCGCTGCACGCATGTTCATGAATTGCACGATGTCCTGAATATCCTTGGCCACCAGCGGCGCGTCGATTCCGCTGTCGCGTGACCAGAACGCAGGAATCTGTTTATGTTGATACGACATCACGGGTACACCGAGTGTTTCGAGTACTTCAAAGGTTTTTGGCAAATCGAGGATGGCCTTGGCACCTGCACAAATAACGGTAACTGACGTTTGACTCAATTCGGTGAGATCGGCGGAGATATCAAAGCTTTGTTCTGCGCCACGATGAACGCCGCCGATGCCACCGGTGGCGAATACTTGAATGCCGGCACGTGTGGCAGCCATCATGGTGGCCGCGACGGTCGTGGAACCAGTGACTCCGCGGGACATGGCCACCGCCAGATCAGCACGCGATAGCTTCATAACATCGCTCGCCTGGGCGAGATTATCGATGGCGTCATGCTCGAGACCTATATGCAGCGCACCATCAATGACCGCAATGGTGGCAGGTACCGCGCCATTTTCTCGGACAGTCGCTTCAATCATGAGAGCGGTATCCCGATTGTGCGGATACGGCATGCCATGGGTAATGATGGTGCTTTCCAGCGCGACGACCGCTTGTTTTCCTGCCAACGCCGCCTTGACTGGAGCGTGTATGTTCAATATCGACATGATCGGTTTTATGCGAGCCGTTGGGGTGGAATCTCACCACTCAGTATACGACTTGCAGCGGGCAAGCCTGCGGTTTTGACGGCTTCAAAGAGCTTTGTGCCGTTTACCCAGTGGGCGACAATGGCTCCAGCCATTGCATCACCTGCGCCATTGACGGTGGACTCTATGGCCAAGCTTGGCACCGCTAGTTGTTTCAATTGATCATCTTCAAAGACAAACACAGGATCTGCCCCATCGCTCAGAACGAAGCGTGAAAACCCTGAGTCGATCAAAGCAAGTGCCAAAGCTTCGGTGCTGGCATGTTCAAAGCCTGAATTTGAACGCGAGGGTGTTGTCGTCGCAACGTCAGTCTGTTTTCCAGTCGTCGAATTGCTGGTTTGCAGTTTGGTTTGC
>CAYUZB010000064.1:16885-21277 GCA_964449565.1 uncultured Granulosicoccaceae bacterium
TTTGCGGTCTCGTTTGCAACAAAGCGATCGCTTCCCGACGATTGCAGATCAGCATGGCAAGCTGTTCGTGGATCGAGAGAAGTTTTACGACCTTTGCCGGAGACACCGCCAGACCCAGTAAGGGGCACTGCCAATGTTGCTTTACATATTGAGCTAAGGCTGCGATGGTTTCCGCGTGCAAATTCGTGTCGATCAATACGGCGTCCGGCGCTAGGGCGCCTATCTTATGCACGATATGTTCAAGTGTTAATCGTTCAGCGTTGTCAACATCGGCCAGACCGATGAAAAGCTCGCCATGTTGATCCAAAATGGCGGAGTAACGACCGGTCGGTGTGTTGTCCAGTGTTACGAAACGAGTGTTGATCGTCTGTTGTTGCAGTGCATCGGCCAAGGTTTCAGCGTACGTGTCATCACCGACTGCAGCAATGAAGTCGATGTCGAGCCTGGGTAATTCACGACGTGCCGCGCGCAAGGCATTGGCGCTGACACCCCCGATACTATGAGACCAGCGGACCGGGTTTGAAGCCTTCGCGACCAATGAGCCAAGCGGGGTAGCCGTGTCATCTATGTGTACCGCTCCGACACACAGCAGGCGATGTGGTTTTGCCGCGCTCATCGGATCGCCTCTCGCCGGTTTGTGGACATCTTGCCAGTATAGATCAGGTCCGTTTCGAGCAATAAGGACTATGCTCATAGCATCGAGTCAATTCCAGAAAATCACGACAAGCTGCGAGCCTTCCCATGACTGTATCGGCATTGCTGGATAAAGCGCCCGAGGTGCTACTGATTTATGGATCGAATATCGTCCTGGCACTGGCGATATTTTTTATCGGCAAGTGGGCCGCCAGACGCCTGGTCGATTTTGTCGCTCAGGTGACGGCATCACGTGGACTTGATCCGACTGTTGGTGGCTTTGTCAGAAACATTGCCTATATCGGCTTGCTGGCACTGATCATTATCGCGACCTTGTCGCAGCTCGGGGTGCCGACCGCATCATTTATTGCCATCATCGGTGCCGCTGGTCTTGCGATCGGACTTGCCTTGCAAGGTTCCTTGTCAAACTTCGCATCAGGTGTCTTGCTGGTGTCGTTCCGACCGTGCAAGGTCGGTGACTATATCGAAGGCGCAGGCGTTGCCGGAACCGTTGATCAAATCACGGTATTCAGTACCACCTTGATTACACCGGATCAACGTACGATTACGGTACCAAATTCATCGTTGCTCGGTGGACCGATCATAAACTACACAACATCCCCGTCGCGACGTCTGGATCTGGTCATCAGTGTTGCCTATGACAGCAATCTGGACGAGGTAAAAACGCTACTGCGCGATATAGTCGAAAACGATCCGCGGGTATTGGATGAAAAGAAACCGGTACAGATTGGTGTGCTGGCATTGGCAGATTCGGCAATCAACTTCGCGGTACGACCGTGGGTATCCAATGATGATTACTGGGCTCTGCATTTCGATTTGCATGAGCGCATCAAGGAACGCTTTGATGAGGCAGGTGTCACGATTCCGTTTCCGCAGTTGCAGGTGGCTGTTAACGGAGCAGTATCTTGAGCAGTACTTGGAGCAGTACCTGAAGCTGTGTCTGACTCAGTGAGCTAAGTCCGAAATCCCTCGATGGTTATGATTGAGTCCGTCTGATTATTTCCGATTCGGGCCATTGCTGAAACGATCAGCATGCATACCCGCATGATGGTCCATACCTAAACAAAGTCCGTGGGTTGTCACCAACTAGACAATATCTCTTGAAGGCGAGCGGTAAAGAGAGTTCTGGTAATATCGTGTCTGCACCGTCGGCAGGTGGTTGTTGAACCTTGCTGGACCAAATCCTCATGGAACTTGTTCCGGAAGAAACGCGAGCAAAAGCCATGACTAACATTGAATCTTCGGCCCCACCCACAGACAAGATTCTTACCGGTGTCGCGCTAATGCTTGGTTTTTGCTTAACCGCTCCTTTGCTGGATGTGGCGGCCAAGCTGGCGTCTTCCAGCGTGCCGGTTGGGCAGATTACAGCGGCGCGCTTTACCATTCAGTGTGCGTTAATGGCTCCATTTATTGGGATCATGCGACTATCCATGCACGTTGCGCGTGAGCAATGGTTACCGCTGATTTTTCGCGCGTTACTTTTGCTTTTTGCAACCTTTTGTTTCATCACTGCAATCCGCGTGATGCCACTTGCCGATGCATTGGCGATTGTGTTTGTAGCACCTTTTATTGTGTTGTTATTCGGTAAATTTTACCTGGGCGAAGATGTTGGCCCACGCCGTGTTGGGGCGTGCCTTGTAGGATTTTTTGGTGTTTTGTTCGTGATCCAACCCAGTTTCGCAGCGTTTGGCGCGGTGGCGTTAATTCCGCTAGGTACGGCAGTCGCTTTCGCTTTGTACATTCTTGTGACACGAGGGCTGTCACGCCGGATGCATCCCGTGGTCCTGCAATTTCATACCGGCTTGATCGCCAGCTTGTTTTGCCTACCCGTATTGCTTCTGGCCCAGGGCTCCGGCTCTGCATTACTTGATCCGGTTTGGCCAGAGGGAATAGCCTGGCTGTGGCTCTTTGGCGCTGGATTCTTCGCTACGCTGAGTCACATGATGATGACATATGCGCTGTCGTTAGCACCCTCGGCCACACTGGCTCCACTGCAGTATTTTGAGTTACCGGTGGCGACTTTGTTCGGCTACCTGGTTTTCGACGATTTCCCTAACGCTCTGAGCCTAATGGGTATTGTCATAATTATCGGTGCCGGGCTGTATATGATCCACCGAGAGAGAGTCACCGCCGGACAACTAATCACAGCGCGTCCGGCTCCCCCGATCTGATGCGTCAGTTGTCCGGTCTCGGGCATACGTGCACGCAGGTGCAGCATTGATGCACCAGCCTCAAAAGCCGCAATAGCCTCATGAGTAATCGAGCAGTACCTGACGCACTGAGCTAAGTCCGAAATCCCCCGGATGGTAATGAGATGGTTATGATCGGAATCGTCTGATTGTTTCTGATTGTGGTCTTAACATCATGAGTACACCTGTCTATCTGGGCATGTCCCGGCGCCTGCGCGCGACGCCATTTACCTCTCGTATACTCGGCGACGGGGCAAAGGCTTTTTCGGTCTATAACCATACCTTGGTACCGACCGAATTTCAGGAGCCGGAAACCCAGTACTGGCATCTGTGCAAGGCTGTGCAGGTTTGGGATGTTGGCTGCGAACGACAAGTCAGTTTACGCGGACCCGACGCGGATCGTCTGGTGCAATGGATGACACCGCGCGACATCCGTGGTGTCAGTAGTGACCGCTGTGTCTATCTGCCGTTGGCTGACGAGAATGGCCGGCTCGTTAATGACCCGATCGGTATGCGTATCGCAGACGATCACTGGTGGCTGTCCATCGCGGACTCCGATGTTTTGCTTTGGGCGCGTGGGCTAGCCCGCGGTGCAGGCCTGAATGTCACGATCATCGAACCCGATGTCTGGCCGCTGGCTGTACAAGGTCCGCTTGCCGATACCTTGATGCAGCGCGTGTTTGGTGAAGCCGTTATGGACATCAAGTTTTTTCGCTATGCGAAACTCCCTTATCGCGGGCATGAATTTCTCGTTGCCAGGTCCGGTTGGAGCAAGCAGGGCGGCTATGAGATTTATATTGATGATGTTTTGCAAGGGCAGGCCCTGTACGACGAATTATTTGAAAAGGGACGTGATCTCGATGTGCGACCCGGCAACCCAAACCAGATCGAGCGTGTCGAAAGTACCTTGTTGTCATTTGGTGGAGACATGGATTTACGTCACTCGCCCATCGAAGCGGGCCTTGAGGCGTTTATGGATCTCGATAAAGACCTCGATACCTTGTCGCACGCTGCGTTGCGAGCCGAGCTGGCGGCGGGTGCCAAGCGTCGGCTACGTGGCTTGCTGGTCGATGCTCCGAATGGTGCACGTCCGCTTGCCGCCGATCCGTTTGTCAAACACGAGCCGCTGGCGCATGCTGATCTTGAGGCAGCGTATTCGGTACACTTGAACGAGTCGTATGGCAGTTATCTGGGTGTTCAGGTGTATTCGCCACGGTATCGTCAGCAACTGGGCCTGGCGATGCTGGAAGAGCCGCTGGCCAGCGAACCACATGCTACCGTGCAACTGAAATCCGGCGAATGGGTGCAGGCAAGAATTGTCGATATACCGTTTGATTTTGCCGCTCTGGGCCTTGAGGCTCGTGAACCTTAGTCACACTACCAACAAGCATGTTCAAACAAATCGCAGTAATTGGATCCGGCACGATGGGCGCCGGAATCGCCGGCCAGATAGCTAACGCAGGTCATTCAGTCTTGCTGCTCGATTTGCCGGGAGATGATGAACCGAATGCCATCAGTCGCACCGCTGTCGATCGTTTGATAAACAGTG
>CAYUZB010000065.1:0-17494 GCA_964449565.1 uncultured Granulosicoccaceae bacterium
CAATCGGGTTTGCACCGATCACGATCGCACAATCTGCATTTTCAATTTCGTTGAATGTAGCGGTCACCGCACCCGAGCCAACGTTTTCAAGCAGTGCAGCGACTGAGGATGCGTGACACAAGCGGGTACAGTGATCAACGTTGTTATGGCCGAAACCCATGCGGATCAGTTTTTGAAAAAGATACGCTTCTTCATTCGAACATTTGGCTGAACCGAAACCCGCCACAGCACGTCCGCCATGTGCATCGGTCAGCTTTTTCATACCACCAGCTGCGGCATCCAGTGCTTCGTCCCAACTGGCGGAACGAAAGTACGCCTCGATGTTATCGGGGTTGACGTCAAGGCCTTTGGGTGGCGCGTCTTCGCGTCTTATTAAAGGAGTTTGCAGACGGTGCGGGTGTGCAATGTAGTCAAAGCCGAAGCGGCCTTTGACACACAGGCGTTGTTCATTGGATGGGCCATTGACACCATCAACCCAGGCGATCTTCTCATCGCGGATCTTGAAACTGACCTGACATCCGACGCCGCAATAAGGGCAAACGGACTTAACTTCACGATCAAAAGCCTGGCTGTCACCGACTTCCTGTTCATCGACTGCGGTAGCAGGCATCAAGGCACCCGTTGGGCAAGCCTGTACACATTCGCCACAGGCTACACAGGTGCTGGCACCCATGGGGTCAGACATATCGAAAGTGATACGAGCATCATGACCTCTACCTGACATGCCGATCACATCATTGACTTGTACTTCGCGGCAGGCCCGTACACAGAGATTGCAGTGTATGCAAGCATCGAGGTTAACGCGCATCGCGACATGAGAGTCATCAAGCAAGGGCACACGTTCAATTTCGATAGCCGGAAAGCGACTGCTATTGATTCCCTGATCCGAGGCCATCTGCCACAATTGGGATGACTTGTCGTGTGCTTCGCCTTGCGAGGGTTGATCAGCCAATAGAAGTTCCATGACCATCTTGCGCGAGGCAACGGCGCGGTTTGTCTGGGTGTTGACAACCATACCGTTCGTCGGCGTTCTGATACAGGACGCAGCTAGTGTCCGTTCGCCTTCAATCTCCACCATGCAGGCGCGACAGTTTCCATCGGCACGATAGCCAGGGTTGTCGCTATGACAAAGATGCGGAATAGGCGTGCCTTCTCGCTTGGCAATCTCCCACAGATTTTCATCCGCCTTTGCACTGACTTGTTTGCCGTCGAGGGTAAAAGTGATCATGTCGCTCATCGTTGATATCTCAGGTTTTGATTTCGTCAGCGAAATGTTTGATAACCATGCGTATCGGATTCGGTGCGGCCTGTCCCAGTCCGCAGATCGATGCATCAACCATGGTGGTGGAAAGTTCTTCAAGGAGCTCCGTATCCCAGCTGTCCTGCTCCATGAGCTTGACAGCCTTGCCACAGCCCACCCGACACGGTGTGCACTGCCCACAGCTTTCGTCTTCGAAGAACTTCAGCATGTTAAGGGCTGCGGCACGTGCACTATCTTTGTCCGACAATACAACCACGGCTGCAGAACCAATAAAACTGCCATGTGGTTGTAGCGTGTCGAAGTCGAGTGGTATGTCACTCATGCTCGCTGGCAGCAGGCCCGAAGAAGGTCCACCCGGTTGATACGCCTTCAGCGTGTGACCGTCGAGCATACCGCCCGATGCTTCGACAATGTCAGTAATGGTTGAGCCCGCAGGCAAGAGCTTGACGCCGGGTTCTTTTACCCGACCACTCACCGAATAACTACGCAAACCTTTACGCCCGTTCTTTTCAACACTGCTAAGAACCTCGGGACCTTCGCGAGTTACTCTTGTTACCCAGTGCAGTGTTTCGATGTTATGGACCAACGTCGGGCGACCGAACAAGCCGACCTGAGCCACATAGGGTGGACGGTGACGCGGCAGTCCACGTTTGCCTTCTATTGATTCGATCATCGCGGATTCTTCGCCGCAAATGTAGGCGCCGGCTCCGCGACGTACTTCGATATACCCCGGTTCGATCAGTTTTGCTGATTCGAGTGCACGAATTTCCGTGTCGAGGATATGCAGTACAGCTGGGTATTCGTCTCGCATATAGATATAAGCACGCGCGGCATCAATGGCAAAGGCGGCAATCAACAAGCCTTCGAGAAACACATGCGGTTCGCGTTCAAGATAGTAGCGATCCTTGAAGGTTCCGGGCTCCCCTTCGTCGCCGTTAACCGCAAGGTAACGAGGCGCTTCTTCGGCGCGCACGAATGACCATTTTTTACCGGAAGGGAATCCTGCGCCACCAAGACCGCGCAGGCCTGATGCATTGATGTCCTCTTGCACATCATCTATTTCGCGGTCCCCATCGCGGATGGCTTCAAGCGCTTGGTAGCCGCCGCTGTTTTGATAGGCATCGAGACCCTGGTAGTCGGGAATGTCGGCATGGGTATGTCCAGACTTGATTGCAGCTGCAACTTTTTCAACACTGGCATGATCGATATGGTAGTGACCCAGCTCGAGTGTCGGTGCGGCGTCACATCGGCCCATGCAAGGTGCGCGCAGTACACGCACTGAACCGTCAGTATATCCAGCCTCAAGCGCGGCTTTAAGTTGTTGCGCACCAGCGAGTTCGCATGACAAGGAATCGCAGACACGAATGGTCAAGGCAGGTGGTGGTGTCTCGCCTTCTGCGACGATATCGAAGTGTGCGTAAAAGCTCGCCACTTCATACACCTCCGCTTGCGACAACTTGAGTTCTTCGGCAAGTGCGTGCAGGTGATGAGCTGACAGGTGACCATACTTGTCTTGTATCAGATGCAGGAATTCGATCAGCAGGTCCGCTCGGCGTTCACGTGTGCCAAGCAATGCCTGGACATCAATTAGGGCAGCGTCGTCGAGTTGTCGCCCTTTAGGTTGGTGTCGTCCACGGCCCTTGCCAGACTTCCAAACACCTTCGCGCTGGTCACTTTCTGCTTTGACTGTTGTATTGGTCGACATGAATCACAATTCACTTACGTTGAGTATCGAGGTATGCAGGGCATGCCATATCGATGCAGCGGAGGAGCGTGGTGACAACAGGCGAAAACCATTCGCCTGAGTTCGCATCAGGATGACTGACAGATGTTCCATGACCGTGCGCGACACGTTGGCGTCGGTGAAGATGGTGTCGTTCAAATCCAGGGGGCAGATACGTTCAAGTGCAGCAATGGCCAAGGGGCCTTGTATATCCACTACCACCCAGCTGTCGGATTGATCGGTCAGATAAACGCTATCGCCGAGCGCTTGTTGCACAAGCTTAACGGGTTCAGCTTCCGGGTAATCGAAAATCAGGAACCACTGGTCGGTTTGTAGCGATAATAATTCAAGATTTGCAAACGCGTCGGAGCCATTCGTGGCCTTGCTGCGTTCGCCGACATCTGCAGATGATAAAGCGAACGCCGATTGCAGAGCAGTCTCGGCGGCCTTGTCTCCGCCGAGTGGAATAGCTGCCGAGACGATAGCCAGCTCGGTGACTTCCGTGAGTGTGGTCTCACCGATTTTTTCCTCCGCCCCTTGGAGTGGGGAGCGCGCATGCAGTTTCATGGCTGTTGGGTTCACGTCAGACACGCAGGCGATCTCCATTAGGGTCGATGAAATGCGGTGAGACAATTTCGACCGGGATATCTTCACCGCGCAATGGGTCAGCTGCGCGTACTGTTTCGCCGATACGATCCTGTCCGCGTTGCAAATATCCAAGACCGATATAGGTTTGTAAATTGGGCGAGTAACAGACGGAAGTCATCCAGCCTTCGTCGTTGTCCATAGTCATATCCGCGCCATCGGCGAGAAAATGAGCACCAGCTTTCAAGGTTTGCCTCGGGTCTACTGGTTTGAAACCGACGAGGGCAAGATCATCTTCTTTGTTGAGTCCGCCGCGTTCAGACAGAACATTACCAATGCTGTCTTTTTTCTTCGACACCATACGACCCAGCCCGATGTTTCGGGCGGTTGTCTGACCGTTTAATTCATTACCGGTTGCGTGGCCTTTTTCGATACGCATGACGCCGAGTGCTTCAGTACCGTAGGGGACTACCTTGTATTCTTCACCCGCTAACATCAGAGCGCGCATCAGACTATCGCCATAGCGGGCTGGGACAGCGATTTCATAGGCAAGCTCGCCGGAGAACGATATGCGGAACAGGCGTGCCGGTGTGCCATTACCTATAGTGAGCTCGGCACAGGCCATGAATGGAAACGCTTCGTTGTTGATGTCGAAGGGTTCGTCGACAATTTTCTCAAGCAGCCTTCGGGAGTTGGGACCCGCAACCGCGTACTGCGCCCATTGATCGGTAGCCGAGATCAGATGTACGTCCATATCGGGCCACAGACATTGTCGGCAGAATTCCATATGACGAAACACACTAACGGCATTGGCGGTTGTCGTTGTCATGACAAAATGCGTGTCACTGAATCGCGCGGTCGTGCCGTCATCCATCATGATGCCGTCTTCACGTAACATCAGTCCATAGCGAACCTTGCCAACGGCCAGTGTTGAATAAGTGTTGGCGTAGACCTTATCCAGAAATGCCGCGGCATCCCGCCCTTGAACATCAATTTTGCCAAGCGTCGTTACATCGCAGATGCCAACACTGCTACGTGTTTGCAGCACTTCGCGATCAACACTGTCGCGCCAATAGGTCTCACCGTTTTTGGGATACCACTGCGCGCGTAACCAGGGGCCGACTTCAACGAATACGGCATTTTGTTCCGTTGCCCAGTTATGGCTGGGTGTGTGTCGCGTTGGCTTGAATTCCTTACCGCGTGATCGTCCGGCAAATGCGCCGATGGGAACAGGTGTATAGGGTGGACGAAAAATCGTTGTACCCGTCTCTTCGATCGACTTGCCTGCCATGTCCGCCATGATGGCGAGACCCAGAACATTGGATGTCTTGCCTTGGTCGGTTGCCATGCCGAGCGTTGTGTATCGCTTGAGATGTTCTACGGCACGAAAACCGTCCTGATGTGAAAGCTTGATGTCTTTGGTGGTCACATCGTTTTGCAGATCGACCCAGGCGCGTTGCTCAATGCCTTTGACTTGCCAGAATGCTTCGATATTGCTGGGTTCGTCCTCTGCCGTTGGTACTGCGCTCATGGCAGGTGTCGCACCGAGTTCCTCAATAAGCTTGTTGGATTGCTCAAGGCCACTTTGCAAGGCTTTAGCTAATGTCAGCGCGCCATTTGCAGCACCAGCGACTGCCATGCCGGCCGGTAAATCACTACCCGGCTCAAAGGCGGCGAGCGTCTCATTCCAGATCGGTCGACTACGTTGGTGGCAGGTGAGGTGTACATTCGGATTCCAACCGCCGCTGACGGCCAGACAATCACATGAGATCTCTCGGGTTTCCCCCCGGTTGTTGTCGCGAACACTGATGGCAGAGAGTCCGAGCCTTCCTTGGGTGTTGACGACCTCGCTGTTGAGATAGCTCGGTATACCTTCAAGCTCAAAGGGTGCCTGAGAACGGGGGTCAACAATCGCAACCACCTTTATACCGTTGCGCTGACAGTCGGCCGCTGTGCGCCATCCATCATCGTTGTTGGTAAAGATGGCGACTTCATTACCGGGCGCAACACCGAATCGGTTGATGTAGCTTCGTACTGATCCTGCCAGCATGACACCCGGACGATCGTTGTTGCCGAAGGCGATCGATCGTTCGGTTGAACCGGTACATAGCAGACATCGTTTCGTGTAAAGACGCCAAAGGATCTGACGCGGTTTGCCGTTTGACGAGGGCAGGTGATCAGTCTTGCGCTCGAGCGCACCGAAGACTCCATGATCAAATGCGCCGTACACGGATGTGCGAGTCATCAATCGAACGTTGGACAGGGAACGAAGTTCAGCGATGCTTTGGCGTGCCCAGTCACTGGAAGCCATATCATCGACCGAATCAGTTTCAGCGTTGAGTCTGCCACCGGCTAGAAAGTCTTCGTCGGCGAGAATGACGCGTAAACCTGCGCGACCGGCATTGAGTGCGGCGGTGATGCCGGCGGCGCCTGCGCCGACGATAAGCAGGTCAGCATGCAGAAAACCCTTGTCATAGACATCAGGATCAGCCTGCTTTGAAAGTCTGCCAAGCCCGGCTGACGCACGGATGATAGGTTCGTAAATTTTTTCCCAAAATGCTTTGGGCCACATGAAAGTTTTGTAGTAGAAGCCTGCACCGAGAAACGCTGACAAGCGATCGTTGATTGCCATGAAATCGAACGTCAGGGGGCCGCGATGGTTTTGGCTGCGGGCTTCCAGATACGGATACAGTTCGGCGACCGTCGCTCGCGTGTTGGGCTCTCGATACGCGTCGGTTCTTAATTCAATCAGTGCATTTGGTTCTTCAGCGCCTGCGCTAAAGATGCCGCGTGGTCGGTGATACTTGAACGACCGTCCGACCAGACGTTGGCCGTTGGCCAGCAAGGCACTGGCAAGCGTGTCTCCCGGATGACCATGAAACTTGCGATCATTAAAGATGAACGGCACGCTTTCTCGTGTGTCGATCAGACCCGAGCCGATGCGTTGAATCTGCTTGTTGGGCGTTTCAGCTTGATTCATGATGCTGGCCTGGCTTGAACTTGTCGGGCGACATCGCGTGCCAGTTCAACGCTTTGTATATCGTGCGTCAGTGTATTGCGCGTCACGATTAGCCAGGAACGATCGCCTTGTTCGTGATACCAGAGTTCACGGTGAATGCCTGCTGGGTTGTCACGCAAGTACAGATAATCATGGAATGCGTCGATAGCAGCCTCGCGATCACTAAAGGCTTCGGGGTCAGGCCTTTCTATCAAACTCGCATCACCGAGACAGACAAACTCGGCCGCATCTCGCGGGCCAAGCAGAGGATGGTTGATGATCATGACTATCGCTCCTCTTAATGTAGATTCGGCTGTGCGCCGGAACCTTTTTCGTCAATCATGTTGCCGTGACGGAATCGGTCCAGTTGAAATTCAGTAGCTACCTCATGCGGTTGGCCGGTGGCAATCAAATGTGCATAGCACCAACCACTCGCAGGCGTTGCCTTGAAGCCGCCGTAGCACCAACCACCGTTAAAGAACAAACCCTGCACCGGCGTGTGATCTATGAAAGGAGAGCCATCCATTGACATGTCCATGACGCCACCCCACATACGCAGCAGCCGCGCTCGTCCAATCATTGGCATGACGGCCATGCCACCTTCGCAAACATCTTCAACGACAGGCAGATTGCCTCGTTGTGCATAGGTGTTGTAGCCATCAATGTCGCCACCAAACACGAGACCGCCTTTGTCTGATTGACTGATATAAAAGTGGCCTGCACCGAAAGTGATAACGCCCGGGATAACCGGTTTCAAACCTTCTGACACAAATGCCTGCAGTACATGGCTCTCTATCGGTAGACGGATACCGGCCAGACTCATCAGTCGGCTCGATGAACCGGCCACACAGACAGCGATCTTTTTTGCTCTGATTTTTCCGCGGCTTGAATCCACTCCGACGCAGCGACCGTTTTCCATCGTGAAACCAGTCACTTCGCAGTTCTGAATGATGTCGACACCACGACTGTCAGCCCCGCGCGCGTAACCCCAGGCGACAGCGTCGTGTCTGACCGATCCACCGCGTGGTTGCCACAAACCACCTTTGATGGGAAAGCGCGCATTTTTGAAGTCCAGGAACGGACATTTTTTTCGAACGCCTTCTTCGTCAAGCAGAACAGCCCCGGCATCGGATAGATGCATGGCGTTACCGCGACGTGCATAGGCATCGCGTTGGCCATCGCTGTGATACAGATTAATGATGCCGCGTTGCGACACCATGGCGTTGTAATTGAAATCCTGCTCCAAACCCTCCCAGAGCTTCATCGACAATTCATAGAAGGGTTGATTGCCGGGTAACAAGTAATTGGAACGAATGATGGTCGTGTTGCGCCCGATGTTGCCGGATCCCAGCCAACCTTTTTCCAGCACCGCGACATTCGTGATGCCGTGTTCTTTAGCCAGGTAGTGGGCGGTCGCCAAGCCATGGCCTCCACCACCGACGATGATGACGTCGTACTCTTTTTTGGGTTCTGGCTCTCGCCACGCGCGTTGCCAGCCCTTGTTGCCCGTCAGGCCTTCTTTGAAAATTTGCCAGGCTGAATAACGCATGCACGTCACCTTTTTGCAGATAACTGGAGGATGGACCCTGATTAGGGTTTTGTGTATATCTAAAATAGACGTATAGTTGTCTAATATGGACATGCAATCCACACGCAATACTCCTTACCGGGTCGGTTTCTTACTGTTGGACGGGTTTGCGTTGATGTCTTATTCGTCGGCGATTGAACCGCTTCGAGCGGCGAATCTGTTGTCCGATGCGCCCCTGTATTCGATTCGAAATTTGCCGGGTCATAGCGCCAGCGCGGTCAGTTCCTCAGGCGCTTTGGTTCGGGCAGATACGTTTATCGGCGAGCGGGTGGATTTTGATTTGTTGATTGTGGTCGCAGGCGGCGATCCGGTTAGTGTCGAGCATCCGCGACTTTTTGAATGGTTAAGGTTGCTCGCGAGTCGTGGTGTCATGATTGGCGGGGTGTCTGGCGGGCCGGTGATCCTCGCCAAAGCCGGTTTGATGCAGCAGCGTCGCATGACGGTCCACTGGGAGCATGCACAGGCTTTGTCACTGGTATCACCACAGGTGGTTATCGAACGAACGCTCTATGTCATGGACCGGGATCGAATGACCTGTGCGGGTGGCACGGCGGCCCTAGACATGATGCACGCTTTGATATCAAAACAGCACGGTGCTGACTTTGCACGTAAGGTAAGTGACTGGTTTTTACATACCGATATCAGGCCGTCTGAAGGGCCGCAGCGATCCGGATTAGCCGAGCGTTATAAAGTCAATGATCGTATCGTGCTGATGGCCATTGAGTTGATGGAAAACCATATTGCTGATCCGCTTGAACTTGATCAGTTGGCACGTATCGTTGGTGTCAGTGCACGGCAGTTGAACAGGCTATTTGCCGAGAAGCTGAATGTCAGCACCGTTCGCTTTTACCGCTCGCTTCGTCTGGAGAAGGCGCGAGAGCTATTGCAACAGACCACCCTGAATCTCGCCGAGATCTCTTCTGCCACCGGGTTTGCAAACTCAGCACACTTTTCACGTCGCTTCAGTGTGCAATACAAACGCCCGCCATCAACGTTTCGACGACCGGTTGGTTTCAAGGTAAACTGAATGTATGAATATACTTGTACTGCAGCACGAAAAAGTAGAACACCCAGGCATCTTTCGCGAGTTCCTTGCCGAGGATGGACATAGCTGGACAGCGATAGAACTTGATGAAGGCGAACTCTTACCAAGTTCGCTTGATGGTTATGATGCGCTTTGGGTTCTTGGCGGTCCAATGGATGTCTGGCAAGAAAAGGAGCATCCCTGGTTAGTCGCTGAAAAGGCGTTTATCAAAGAAGCGGTTGAGCAACGCGGTTTGCCGTATCTGGGTCTGTGTCTCGGTCATCAACTGTTGGCTGAAGCCCTGGGTGGTTCTTGCGGCCCGTCCGAACAACCCGAAATCGGCGTACTTGATGTACAGCTGACAGAAGAGGGAGCTAGTGGCGTTTTTCTGGATGATGTTCCAACCACACTGAAGGCCTTGCAGTGGCATAGTGCCGAGATCAAGACGATGCCGCCTGGTGCAAGTTGTCTTGCCACTTCAGATGCCTGCGCCGTGCAGGCCATGTGTTGGGGGCCGCGTGCCTACTCTCTGCAATTTCATGTCGAAATTGAAGCGGATACGGTAGACACCTGGTCGGTCATACCGGAATACCGAGATGCCTTGAAGGCTGCGCTCGGCGAAAATGGCGTGGACATCATGCGTGAAGCGGCGAGTGCCGAAATGGCGAACTTCAACAAATATGCAGAACGCATCTACATCAACTGGTTACAGACGGCTGCGCGCCCCGCGTCGGGAGCTGCGCGAATGTAGTAATGGGGTGCGTAGTTGTTTAGAAACCAAACCCGTAGCTGAAAAACGCTACATCGTCTTCGACCAAATCACCACCATCAACTCGCAGCCACTGCTTGCGGTAGCTATAACGCAATGACCCGGTGGGTATTCTGAGCGATATACCGACTTCGAAATCTGCCCGCTCGACATCCTCGCCTCGGTTTGCATCGATTTCAGCGGACAGCTGTACGTTATCCGTGGGACGATGAAGGGCGACGGCGCGAGCTACCCCGATAGCTTCGGATGTCTCCGTACCGGATTCGAAGTCGAATTCCTGAGCGCCCGCACCAATCTCCGCAAAAACGTTTGTTGTGTCTGTGCGAATCGGCTCATAGCCCACTCCACCGACAAGGTATCGAGACTGATCAATCAACAAATTGCCATTGACGCCGAATCTGCCATCACCGAACAGATACGCGTTGTCCGTGAACCAAAAACGCGGTACGTAGCCGATTTCGTAGCTGTTGTTTGCATCGCTATCTCGTCGCCATTCTGCGTAAACGAGTTGACTGAGAGGGCGCCCATCATTGCTTGCACGAAGACGCAGACGGGTGTTCTCCGTGCCCTCGTTGATTTCAGTACCGCCTTCAAGGCCGAAATTCCAATCGGCCCGCGCCAGTGGTGAACTGAGCAGTAGAGCTAAGGACACAGTCATCACTGACTTCAAACAGGAAACTCCATTTATGGATTTAAGGTTCATTAGTTAGTCATTTTACGTGGCGGCCGCTCGAGTTAATGATAGTCGAGCGCCTTCGAGATGCTCTTTCATTGCGTTAGCCGCTCGTTCAGGTTCACGCAAACGAATGGCGGCCAGTATTTGACGGTGTTGATCGTTGTAGGCGATTATCGTTTCGCGATTTAACGTCAGTTGCCGCATGCGCGCCCATTCGTCCTGATTTCTTACTGAATTTATTTGTCCCATCATCCAGACCAGCAAACTGTTTCCGGCAGATTCGGCAAGTAAGGTGTGAAAGGCCATGTCAGCCTGCGAAAAACCCACGACATCATCGATACTGCTTTCCATGGTCTCAGCCAGCGCTTCAAGTGCATCCAGTTCTTGCTGTCGCGCATGCAGGACGGCAAGTCGGCATAAATGCGGTTCCAGTGCAAAACGTGCATCAATCAATTCAAGTGGGCGTGTCGATTCAACTATGGCATTGACTTGCCCGAGGGGATCGAAACTGACATAGCTGCCGGAGCCTGCGCGGATTTGCACCATCCCTTCATCCGCCAGTCTATTGAGTGCTTCGCGCACTGTGCCGCGTGCGACGCCGTACTGATTAGCCAACACGCGCTCGGGCGGTAAACGTTCTTTGGCGGCAAGGTTGCCAGCAATTATTTCACGCCTGAGATGACCGGCAATTTCGGTAGATCCTTTGCGCCTGATTGCGTTGTTCATGGCTGGAAATCTCCTGATAACTAAGCCAATAATAAACCAATTAATCCTTTATTACACCAATTATTAGTTATTGGATCATAAACGGTTGCAAATCGGTCTAATCATGAATTAGTCTGCGATGACCTAGACAGTTTTCCTGATTTGTTTGGTTTTCGGCTGTTTGGGTGATTTGCGAGTCTTCTGGGCTCGCTGCCTATGACGATCAAATCCAATAAACAGTTTGAGGAGAAGTGGAGTGGCTACGACAGATCTTGAAAAGTTTGTGAACGCCGATGGGCGCGATCAGAAGATCAAAGAGGTGCGTGCAAAAATCGATGAGCTAGGCATCGACTATCTCTACTTACAGTTTGTCTCGGTGACCGGCAAGATCATGGGGAAGGGTATTCCGGCTGATCACTGGGAATCGGTTGCGATGAAGGGTTTTCAGCTCGTGTACGGCGCCACGGTCAATTTGTTCATGAACCGATCGGGTGAATACCTGGGCTACGGCCCCGAAGCCGCTGAACTTATCGGTATTCCTGAGCCGGATACCTTCATGCAGCTGCCCTGGGACAAGCGCATTGGCAGGTTTTATTGCACCTTGTTCCGTAATCGCGAAGAGAAAGAGAATCCCGGTGGCTTTTTGACTGCTGATAGCCGCGGCAACTTGCGACGCATGCATGAATCATTTACCGAGAAGCACAATGGTCTGAAGCTGCGTGTCGGCACCGAGCCTGAAATGATGTGGCTCAAGTTTGACGAGAATGGAAAACCGAAAGACGGTTTCTCCAAGCCTTATTGCTATCACATCGATCAGTTTGAAAGCCTGCGTCCGGTGTACATGAAAGTGCTGGAATATTCGCGCGCCATGGGTCTGGACATGATTCAAGGTGACCATGAAGATGCACCCGGGCAGCTGGAACTCAACTGGATGTTCGACGACGTGATGCGTAACGCTGATCGCTTGACCACCTACCGCCAGATCTGTGCACAGGTGGCGCGCGAGTTCGGAATTTTCGCCTGCTTTATGACCAAACCTTTTGAAGGCGTGTCAGCATCCGGTTGCCACCACAATATGTCTCTATGGCATGGCGGAGAGGACAACCTGGTCAAGTGTGGTAACGATCCTTCAAACCTGCCGGGTATGGCTGAGAACTATATGTATGTCCGAGGTGGTGAAAACACCTTCATGCCTGATGGCAGTGATCCGCAAATGCCACAAAAGGCAGGGCTTGAAGCAATTGGTGGCATCGTACATCACTTGCGCGCATTGACTGCCATTGGCTGTTCGACGGTCAACTCATACCGTCGTTTGTGGGATACCGGTTTCTGGGCACCTGTATTTGCTGACTGGGGTTTTCAAAACCGAACGACAGGGCTTCGTGTGTCAGCGCCGGGGCGTTTTGAATATCGTTCAGTGGACTCGATGGTCAATCCTTACTTGATGGGTTCCACGATTCTTGCCGCGGCCGATGATGGTATTGATAACAAACTGGATCCAGGCGAGCCTGAAGAGCGCAATATCTATGAAGCGATCAAGGCAGGCAAGGACGTCAAGAAGCTTCCGTTGACATTGGGTGAAGCGCTTGAAGCCTTGGCGGATGATGAAGTCGTGCAACGAGGAATGCCCGGAGAGATGTACGGACTGTTCCACGAATACAAATCAGACGAATGGGCACGTTTCAATTCTTCGGTAACAGATTGGGATCACGACACTTATATGGAGTGTTTGCCTTAAAGCTGGTTTGAGGCAGCACTTAAGGGTCTTAAGGTTTTTATGGCGGGCTGCATGACGTGACCCGCTGTTCTGGTTTTCATTATTAACTTACAGGAGCACAGATTTCATGTGCGGAATAGCAGGATTGATACACAAGGGCAAAAGCTCGAGTGTTGGGTCTGAGATGACATCAATGCTTCAAGCATTGAAGCATCGAGGCCCGGATTCGACCGGATTTGCCGTGTACGGTGAACCGAGCGATGGTGATTACGTCATGCGCGTGAAAGTTGCGGAGCGCGAGGACATGGACAGCGGTCGTGGCATTCATGATGTTCTCAAGCAGCGCATCGGAGCGGTCGAAGCGGTGCTGACCGAACACAATGCAGCTATCAAGGAAAAGGAAAATGCAACACCCTATGCCTTGCGTTACCTGTTGAATCACAGCGGTGATACGGAAGACATGGCTCGTCATATCGAAGAGCTTGAAGGGGTTGAAATCCTCTCACTTGGTAACGGCCTTGAACTGATCAAGGATCTGGGCGATGCAGGGCAGGTGTCCGAGCAATATGGTTTGGGGGATTTTACCGGTACCCATGCGATTGGACATACCCGCATGGCCACAGAATCCGATGTAGACATTCGTTCAGCCCACCCTTATTGGGCGTTTCCCTACAACGATGTCTGTGTGGTTCATAATGGCCAGATCACCAATTACTGGTTAATGCGCCGAGACATGGAACGTAAGGGGCATCGTTTCATGTCCAGTTGTGATTCAGAGTTGCTGGCGGTGTACACGGCTGACAATCTGAACAATGGTGTCAGCCTCGAAGACAGCTTGCGTCGCTCGATAGATGAAATCGATGGCGTCTTCACCTACCTTGTTGCAACCAAAGATCAGCTTGGCATGGCAAAGGACACCATGGCAGCCAAACCGTTGGTGTTGTACGAAAGTGATGATCTGATTGCAATGGCGTCAGAAGAGGTTGCTATCCGCGCGATCCTGCCTCAGGAAATCGACACAACTGATCCCTACGACGAGGAGGTTCGAGTATGGCAAGCGTAACTGATGCCGAATTGCAAGGCATGAGCCAGGAAGAACGTGCTGCCGCGTTGGGTATGACGACCGAGCAGTTGACAGGACGTTCATTGTTAATTGAATTTGACCCGGAAGCAGAGGATCGTTTTACCTATCCATGGGCACCGGATGTCTTTTACAACAAGCGTACGGAAATAGATGCTGACGATATGACAGCAACAGAGGTCAACAACCGCGCGCGGGAATTGATGGAAGAAGGCTTCGGCCACATTGTCATCAAAAACCCGCGTGGTATGCATTCACTCGGTGTCGGTATTCTTAATCGCCTGACGCTGGAATTTGAAGGGTCGCTAGGTTACTTCGCGGTTGGACTTATCGATGGGCCTAATGTACGTATCAAAGGTCGTGTGGGCTGGTCCTGTGGTGAGAACATGATGTCAGGCACCGTCGTTATAGAGAAGAATGCTGGTTCGACCTTCGGTGCTGCGATTCGCGGTGGCGATCTCGTCTGCCGAGGCTCAGTGGGTTCGCGTACTGGCATTGATCAGAAAGGCGGCACGATTATCGTTGGTGGTGACACCGGGGCCTTGTCCGGTTTCATGATGCAGCGTGGTCGCATGATTGTTTGTGGTAACGCTGGCAAGAATCTTGGCGATTCCATGTACGACGGTACTATTTTTGTCGGCGGTGAAATCAAATCCTGCGGTGTGGATGCGGTTGAAGCTGAATTGACTGATCTGGACAAGAAGTGGTTGACGCGCAAGCTCAAGCAATACGATCTGATGCCTAAAGGGGGCGTTGATAATTACACAAAGATTGTTGCGGGCAAGCAGCTGTGGAATTACGACAATCTTGAGCCAAACGAAAAGAAACTCATTCTGTAATCCAGGGGAAATAACAAATGGATGACGTAAAAAACAAGACCCTGTCTCGCGATGTCAATCGCTTGGGCGAATCGTTTGTATTCCCTCCACGGGTTATGGACGATATTCATATCAAATCAGAGTTGGGCCGTTACCGAATGCGCGGCTTTTCCCTGTTCAAGAAAATTCCGCATTGGGATGATTTGACATTCCTGCCTGGCACGCTGACACGATTTGTTATCGAAGGTTATCGCGAAAAATGTGAGACCAAGACGATTATCGGTCCACGTGCCAAGAAACCCATCGAGCTTGATATACCGGTTTACATCACGGGCATGAGCTTTGGTGCCTTGTCCTATGAAGCGAAGACAGCCCTGGCGCGTGGCGCAACGATGGCAGGTTCTGCCACCTGTTCGGGTGAAGGCGGCATGATTCCTGACGAGCGTCGCTATTCCTCAAAATGGTTTTATCAGTGCATCCAGTCGCGTTATGGATTCAACCCTCATCATCTGATGCTCGCTGATGGTTGTGAGTTCTTTATTGGTCAAGGTTGCAAGGTGGGTCTTGGTGGACACTTGATGGGTCAGAAGGTAACCGATCAGGTTGCCGAGATGCGCTCATTGCCAGCGGGTATTGACCAACGCTCACCGGCGCGTCACCCGGATTGGTTGGGCCCTGATGATCTGGCGCTTAAAATTCAGGAGATTCGTGAAGCCACAGATTGGCAAATCCCAATTCAGTTGAAACTCGGTGCTGCGCGTGTTTATGACGATGTGCGTATGGCTGCCAAATGCGATCCGGATTCGATCTATATCGATGGTATGGAAGGTGGTACCGGTGCCGGTCCTCACCTGGCAACAGAAGACACAGGTGTGCCAGGCATTGCGGCTATTCGTCAGGCACGTAAAGCCATTGACGACATCGGCAAACGCGGGGACATTACGCTGATCTATGCCGGTGGTATTCGTAACGGTGCTGATGTCGCCAAAGCGATCGCCTTGGGCGCTGACGCCATCGCTATCGGCCATTCGGCGATGATGGCGCTGAACTGCAACAAGGACATCCCAGAGGCAAATTATCCGGAAGAGATGGGCGTCGAACCGGGATACTGTTATCACTGCCATACTGGTCGTTGCCCGGTAGGTGTTGCTACACAGGATCCAAAACTGCGTGAACGCTTGAACCCGGATGATGCGGCAGAACGTGTGTACAACTTTTTGCATACCCTGACTATCGAAGCGCAGCTGTTCGCACGTGCCTGCGGCAAGACTAATCTTCACTCGCTTGAACCTGAGGATCTTGCAGCACTGACAATGGAAGCTTCAGCGATGGCAGGTGTTCCACTTGCTGGCACCGACCATACGGTTGGCGTTGAAGACTATCACCACCTGTAGGGTCAATCGGAGAGAATCACAATGGCAGGTACACAATATCGAGGCTCCGAGATTGATGATGTTGATCAGTTTCGTAAAGATGCAAAAGGTCTCGCCAGTGAACGAGAGCAGGAGATTGGCCAGCACATTGGTTATCGCTATGACGTTAACCTTGTGCCCGACTACGAGCGACTCACACCGTTCCTGAAGCAGTATATGGAAACCATGGGGTGGGATGATCTGAACTGGCTTGAGGATATCCATATGGGCTATGAAGAAGGCAATGCTGCTGTATTTGATCGCAATATCAATGGTTGGGTGCGTATTCCCGAGTCCATGGAGTTGCCGGATAATCAACAGGATCGCGACATGATTGCCCGTGAACTTCTTATCAAGTTTCAGATGTCTGACAGGCATCCGATGGTGAATTTGCGCAAGGCATACATGAAGTTCTGATTGAGGTTTTTTGTAACGATGAGCGGCAGCGAAGCCATGGGCGAAGTGGTTCAAGTGTTTGGGAAACGTCCTGTTGACCACGCCTTGAAAGATGCGTTCTTGCGTTGGCAGTGCCGGGTTCGCCAGATGGCCATGCGTGAACGCGAAGGCCGTCCGGATGATGCCATCACGCCGGCTCTGACGTTGAACGATGCGTCAGAGCCGATGGGGCATATCATTACTCTTATATCGAAGTGGGGTGCAAGTAGTCGAACGTCAGAACTGAAACATGTTGTCAAAAGCATGAACGACCCGGCTCAGCGGCGTGATAAGGCCATCAGCATATTTTCAGAAACCTGGTATCAACAGGCACGTGAATTTTCTGACACCTTGACCGCAACATTCCCACCAGACTCGCTCGGTGCAAAAACCATCGTGGAAGCGGGTCAATGTACGCTTGATTTTGATGCGTATAACCAGAGTTTCAGCCTGCAATGCCAGTCTCGCAGGCTTTCGGAGAATCACCCGTTGTATCAGGCCACGTTGTGGCATAACCTGTTGTTCAATCCCAGCCTACACCCCAAAACAGTCGTTCTCGCTTTCGAACCGGACTGGGATAAGAGTAGTGCCACGCCATCGATCGGTGGCGCGCATTAGAGAGCGAGTTTTTGATTGATACAAATGACGTCGTTTTAGTCGTTTTAGTCGTTTTTGTTGTTTTATTTACTTGGAGGAGTTGAA
>CAYUZB010000065.1:17594-21091 GCA_964449565.1 uncultured Granulosicoccaceae bacterium
GTCGTTTTAGTCGTTTTTGTTGTTTTATTTACTTGGAGGAGTTGAATATGCACAAATTTAAAAAAACGTTGAGCGTAGCTGCCGTATCAGCGCTGCTGGTCGGAAATGCGATTGCTGCAGCACCTGAGTCTGACGATCCAATTCTGATAGTTCAGAATAACTGGACCAGTCAGCTTGTATTGTCGCATGTGGTCGGTAATGTATTGATGGAAATGGGTTATGAGGTTGAGTACACACCATCAGACTCACAGCTGCAGTTCACTGCGATTGCCAATGGCGATATGCATTTTCAGGTAGAAGCATGGGAAGGCTCGATGAAGTCTGCGTTTGAAAAGGCGTTGGAAGAAGGCATGGTTGATGCGGGATCACATTCTGCCGAGACACGTGAAGAATGGTGGATTCCGAACTACGTGCTGGAAACCTGCCCTGATGCAACAAACTGGGAAGGCTTGAATGCTTGTGCTGATCAGTTTGCGACAGCCGAAACATCACCGAAGGGACGTTTTGTCGGGCCACCGGCAGACTGGGGCAAGAACTATTCTGAGCGTGTCACCGCGTTGCAGATGGATTTTGAAGCAATCAACGTCGGGCAGGCAGCCACCTTGTGGGCTGAATTGCAATCTGCCTATGATCGTAAAGAGCCAATTGTTCTCTTTAATTGGACGCCGAACTTTATCGAGTCAAAATTCGAAGGTACGTTTGTCGATTTTCCAGAGCCTGTGGCTGAGTGTGAAAGCGATGCTTCCTGGGGACCAAATCCGGACGCGACGGGTGATTGTGGCGCACCTCGTTCAGGTTGGCTGAAAAAAGCTGCCTGGAGTGGCCTTGCTGACAAGTATCCAGCTGCATGGAGTGTCATGCAGAAAATTGATTTCACCAATGCGCAAATCGCAGCGGCTGCCTTGTTGGTAGATGTTGATGGTCTGTCGCCTGAGGAAGCGGCTGAGCAGTGGGCTGCCGACAACGCTGACGTTATTGCTGGCTGGTTGAGCGCCTCTTGATCAAGTCGCTTAACGACTGACGCTTGCGTCAGATTTGCTAGTGGTGCTTTACCGGGTTGGCATCTTGCTGACTCGGTAAAGCGCCAGGTTGTACTCGCTTTCTTGATTAAAAAAATTAAAAGACAGAGGTAATACATGAGCGAACGTCCCATTATTTCCTGTCGCAATGTCTGGAAGGTATTTGGGGATGATCCTGCCGCATTCATGCGTACTCACGGTAATCAGCCAAGCGCGGAAGATTTAAGCGAAGCGGGCTACATTGGTGCGGTTCAGGATGTGTCATTTGATGTCGCTCCGGGTGAAATCCTGATTGTCATGGGCTTGTCCGGCTCGGGTAAATCAACCCTGGTTCGTTGTATCACTCGATTGAACGATCCGACTACGGGTGAGATAGATTTCGAAGGGCAAAATATTCTGCAAGCCAAGCCGCGGGAGATGATCAACCTGCGGCGTCACAAGATGGGCATGGTGTTTCAGAATTTCGGTTTGTTACCACAGCGCAGCGTGTTGGAAAATGTTGCTTTTCCGCTTGAAGTGCAGGGCATCAAACGCACACAGCGACATCAGCGAGCCCAGGAAATGATCGAATTGGTCGGTCTTGGGGGGCGCGAAAACTATTACCCTAGTGAGCTGTCCGGTGGGCAGCAGCAACGTGTTGGAATTGCACGTTCACTGGCGGTTGAACCCGATGTGTGGTTTCTCGATGAGCCTTTCTCTGCACTTGATCCCTTGATCAGACGCGAGATGCAGGACGAATTCATTCGCCTGCAGCAATTGTTGAAGAAAACCATTGTCTTTATAACTCACGATTTTGAAGAAGCCACACGCTTGGCCGATCGAATCGGCATCATGAAGGATGGTCGCCTGGTACAGCTTTCGACCCCGGAAGAAATGGTGCTGCATCCAGCCAATGAATACGTTGCTGAATTTGCCAGAAATGCGCCGCGTGATCAGATCATCACCGCCAGCGCCATCATGGAGCCTGTCAACGGTAGCGTCTCATCGCAAACTGTTAACAGTAGCGATCGAATTGGCAGTATTGCCGAGCATGTTCTGAATGCCGACGCACCGGTCACTGTGATTGATCAGCAGAATCAAGCCGTCGGTCAAATCACGCGTAAGTCAGTAACCAATGCGCTTTTTGGTGAGCTGCACGCATGAGTTCGACCGCGACAACGATTCCTTCGTCGACAGTTGATTATCCGACGTTCATGAATCGATTCAATGGCACACTGCCGTATGTTGCCATTATTGTCGTCGGCGTATTGGCTGCCCAATTTATCCCTTTCTTGTCAGTGTGGCCAGATTCCTGGGTTATACCGCTACGTGGTTGGATTACTGAGTTTTTCAATTGGCTGGGTAAGGAAGCAGCCATCGGTGATTACAAGTTCAAGGAATTTACTCGTTCCATCTCTGCCATTCTCGCTGTGCCACTGAAGTGGGCGGAGTATCTGTTGTATCGCGGTATCAAATTTTCCAGTGACTACAAGTCACCGCCTATTCCGTGGGTTGCTGTTGTTATCGGCGTGGGAATTCTCGGTCATTGGG
This sequence comes from uncultured Granulosicoccaceae bacterium, assembly GCA_964449565.1. Classification (GTDB taxonomy): domain Bacteria; phylum Pseudomonadota; class Gammaproteobacteria; order Granulosicoccales; family Granulosicoccaceae; genus Granulosicoccus. The sequence goes on from CAYUZB010000065.1 coordinate 20,144, forward strand.
TCGGTGGCTGGCGTTTGGCGCTGTTCAGCGCTGGCTGCATGTTGTATCTCGCAATCTTCGGCTTGTGGAGAGATTCCATGCGGACCTTGTCGATCGTGCTGGTGTCGGTTCCGTTTGCCGCGATCATTGGCCTGTTACTGGGAATCTGGGTTACCCGATCAAAACGGGCCGCCGCCGTTATTACCCCGATGTTTGATTTGATGCAGGCGACGCCGCATATGGCGTATCTCGTGCCGATTGTCGTCTTGTTTGGTTTTGGCCAGGTACCGGCCATGATGGCAACCGTAATTTTTGCCATGCCACCTATGGCGCGATGCACCATTCTGGGAATCCAGACTGTGCCATCAGAGGTTATTGAATCCGGGCGAATGTCAGGTTGCACGCCACGGCAGTTGTTGTGGAAGGTGCAACTACCGACATCAAAACGGACCCTGATGCTCGGCTTGAATCAGGTGGTGATGCAGACGCTTGCCATGGCGGTTATCGCCTCGCTGGTAGGGGCGTCGGGGCTGGGGCAGAAACTTCTGTATTCACTTCAACAACTTAAGCTTGGCGCTGCTGTCGAGCAAGGTATTGCCATTGTTTTGATTGCCGTTGTCCTTGATCGATTGACTCAGGCATATGCCCGGCGTGATGCGCACAAGATGTTCGGCGCCAGCTGGATGGATCGGCACAAGCATTTGTTTATCTTCATTGCCGTGTTGATCATCGCTTTTATCGCATCCAGTTTTTTTCGCGAGCTTGCGGTTTTGCCGAAAAAATACACCTTCACCTTGGGCAAGGAACTTGATGTTGCGGTGCGTGCATTTTCCAAAAATGCCTACCCCTACATCAACCCCACGCGTGATTTCATCACGGTAGAAATGTTGATTCCACTACGCAATTTCTTTTTGTGGCTGCCGTGGACAGTACTCATCGGTGTGATTGCTTACAGTGGCTGGCGCCTGG
>CAYUZB010000066.1:0-1992 GCA_964449565.1 uncultured Granulosicoccaceae bacterium
ATTGATTTCTGCCACATTCCAGGCTGAGACAATCAATCGGCGCGAGTCGGGGTTGGACTTGATGGACTCCACCACCGCGCTGATCTGATCGATATGCTGACCATCAGGTGTTGGCCATGAACGCCACTGGCTGCCGTATACCGGCCCGAGATTGCCGTCCTTATCGGCCCATTCATCCCAGATGCTGACACCATGCTTGTTCAGATAAGCGATGTTGGTATCCCCGGCCAGAAACCATAGAAGCTCATGAATGATGGACTTCAAATGCAACTTCTTGGTGGTCAGAACGGGAAAGCCATCATCGAGATCAAAGCGCATCTGATAACCGAACACGGAACGCGTACCGGTACCGGTGCGATCTTCCTTGTCGGTGCCGGCATGCAGAATATGAGTTAGCAAGTCAAGATAGGTTTGCATGGGTTATTCCTTATGTGCGTTGCACAGATGCTTTACCCCGATATGCCAGATACAACAAACTTGAGCCGTAGATGATCATCGGGAACGAGAGCAACTGCCCCATCGTCATCCAGTCGAACGCGACGAAGCCGAGATGATCGTCAGGCTCACGTACAAACTCAACCGCGAATCGATAGATGCCATACAACAAAACAAACAAGCCTGATACGGCCATGCGGGGTCGTGACTTCGACGAAAACCACCAGATTATGGCGAAGAATACGATGCCTTCGAAGAAAAACTGATACAGCTGATTGGGATGTCGTGGATCGGGACCGGCATGTGGAAACACCATGCCCCAGGGTACATCGGTTACCCGCCCCCACAGCTCACCATTGATGAAGTTTCCGATACGCCCTGCCCCAAGGCCGATCGGAAATGCCGGGGCGAAGAAATCAGCAACCTGAAAGAAGGTGCGATTGGTCTTCTTTGCATACCAATAGAACGCAACTAGTACGCCGATAAAGCCACCGTGGAACGACATGCCGCGCCAACCATGCGGACCGAAGGGGTTCAGAGCAGACAATGGATCCGATAACAGCTGATCAGTCTGATAAAAAAGCAGCGAGCCGATCTTGCCGCCTGCGATGACGCCCAGCACGATATAGAACACCGCATCGCCTATTTCATCGGGCTCCCAACCCGATCCCGGTTTTTTCGCACGGTGCGTGGCGAGCCACCAACCCACTGCAAAGGCCACCAGATAGGTAATGCCATACCAATGAATCGTGAGCGGTCCGATATCGACTGCAACGGGGTTGATGTTCGGGTATTGCAGCATGGTGGTGATTGTCTGGCTGGCGAATGAGTAAAAGAGCAACTGCCTGATTATACCCGCCCGCGCCGTCTATCTGAACATCATCAAACTCAGCTATTGGGCAAAATCCGAGCGATCACGCCACCGAGGTAATGCGTTTCCGGCATGGCAATGTGTACAGGGTGATCAGGCCCCTGGCTCAATGGCGCAAGCACTTGCACCCCTCGGGATTTGGGCGGCGCGTTCTGTCGAACCACCTGCACGAGCTCCTTGTCACTAAGCGCTTGCGAACAACTGGCAGTCAGCAGGATGCCACCGGGCTTCAACAGGCGCATGGCCAGACGATTGTTCAGCGCATAATGGCGCGTTCCCGCTTCACGATCCTTACGCCGCTTGATAAAGGCAGGCGGATCCAGCACAACAACATCAAAGCGCTCATCGGCCTTGAATAGCGAACGCATGGTTTCAACACCATCACCACAAATGGCACTAAATTTTTTACCAAACCCATTACGCTCAGCGTTTTCGGAGGCCGCAGTTGTCGCAACGTCGGATGAATCAATCGCAACGACTTCCCGCGCACCGGCCTGTGCCGCATTCAATGCGAATCCACCCAGATAGGTATAAACATCGAGCACCCGACAATCCTTGACCCAGGGGGCCAAAGCAGCACGACTTTCCCGATGATCAAAGAACCAACCCGTCTTCTGTGAAATCTCGGCAGGTACCTCGAAACTCAGACCGTTCTCGACGACAACAAGACTCTCAACCGGATCACC
>CAYUZB010000066.1:2092-10589 GCA_964449565.1 uncultured Granulosicoccaceae bacterium
CGCAGCGTATCCGCGGTAAAGGGTTTGTTGGCGCGCCGACTGGTAATTCGCAATGCGATCAGAGAATGTGGATTCACATAGGCATGGCCCATGAACTGACCGTTGGCGCTTTCCACAACAACAGCTGTACCAGGCGTAACGCCTTTCAAGGGCGTCGCAGCAGTATCAATCTCGTTGGAGAAAATCCAATCGTGTCCAGCGGCAACACGACGCTGCTCGCGCTTTTTCAAGCGCAATGTAATCATCGCCATGCGATGCCGAAGGCTGTTGTTTGAAGCTTATCGCTTCAATGCAGCGAGGATCTGATCTTCAAGCTCACCGCGAATGGCAATGATTTCACCGAGACGAGAAAGGTCGCCGGCGAGCATTTCGACATCTTCTGCGGTGCCTTCATAGTCATCGTACTTGTCATTGAAATCGACCAGAAAATCGGTTGTCTCCGCAATGGCCGGATACACTTCCCGGGCAACATCTTTCGCAGCGCGTCGTCGCTCCTTGCCCTCAATGATACGTTGGTACACTTCGAAATGCCCCATCGCCGTGTAGTCAACCATGATCTGGCAGAAGCTGCGTAACTGATCGGGCTTGACCGAGTGATCTTCAAGATCGCGTTTGTCGAAAGAACTGACGCCGGAAAGCTCGCAATAGCTAATTACCATTTCCTGGCGCAATTTGATCAATGAGTTGATCGTCTGTTGCAGTCGACCGCGGCGTTCTACACCTTGTGTTGTGCCATCAGGTTTAGCTTCAGCGTTTGCAGACATCAGGCTCTCCAGCAGACATATTTTTAAACGACATCGGTTCGGATCTACAGCTGCCTGAGACAAGCAAGGATACTGCCATCCGGCTGCTGTAATTTAAACACAAGAAAACCCGGAAAGTCACGTATATTTGTTAACTTATTTTCTTTATTCGTTAATGTAAGCGAATGAAAAATATTGAGTTTTTAAACTTGACTTTACAGTATCGTGAACTAGCAAAGTACTAGAAATCAGGTATCGACCCAGTTGATGACATGTTGGTGATATTCCGCCAGAGGAACCTCACTTTCCGGCACCGAATAGCCAGCAACCGAGATTCCAGCCTGTCGCACCGTATCAGGATCTCCACTAATCAACGGATGCCACGGCGCCAGGGTACGACCCTCGGCCAGGCGCCGATAAGCACAGCTCTTCGGTAACCAGGAAATTTTCTGCGCAGTCAATGGCCGCACCGAAAGACAATCTGAAACTCGTTGAAAGCGATGCTGATAGTCTGTGCATCGACAGGTATTCCCGTCAAGCAACTCGCAAGCGACTTTTGTATATCGGATATCACCCGAATCCTCGTCTTCAAGTTTCTGCAAACAACAACGGCCGCAACCGTCACACAGGGATTCCCACTCCTGATCACTCAATTCGTCGAGTGATTTTTCTTCCCAGAAGTTTATGCGGTCAGCCATCAATCGAGTAACTACACACTGGGCTGACTGTGATAATCAATCAAGCGTTGCACCTCTTCGCTCGAACCCATCAATACCGGTACACGCTGATGCAAGGATGTCGGTTCAATATCAAGGATGCTTTGTTCACCCGTATGGGCAAGCCCTCCGGCCTGCTCTATCAACATGCCCATTGGGCTGGCTTCATACAAGAGACGTAACTTGCCTGCCTGCCCGCTTGCCTGCAGACGTGCGTCGTTCGGGTACAGAAATACGCCGCCTCGACAGAGTATGCGATGTATATCCCCGACCATGGAGCCCGCCCAACGCATATTGAAATTACGCTCGCGTGGACCTTCCTCACCTGCAATACATTCATCAATATAGCGCTTCACAGGAGGTAACCAGTGACGCGAGTAGGCTGCGTTTATCGCGTACTCATTAGTACTGGAAGGCACCTTCATGTTCGGATGCGTCAAGATGAATTCGCCAATGCTGTTGTCCAAGGTAAAACCGGCAACGCCTTTACCGATCGTCAGAACCATCATGGTGGCCGAGCTATATAAGCAATAGCCAGCGCAGACTTGATCGTGTCCTTTCTGAAGGAAGCTTGTATCGGTGGGTGCTTCACTTTTACCATGATGCGTGACGGAAAAAATGGTACCCGTTGAGCCATTGACATCGATGTTGCTGGAACCATCCAGCGGATCAAAGGCAAGCAGATAGTCCCCACGTGCGTATTGCGCCGGAATCGCGTAGTGCGCATCCATCTCTTCGGAGGCAACTGCAGCCAGCAAACCAGAACCTTGCAAGGATTCGATAAAGACATCGTTGGCAATGATGTCGAGCTTTTTTTGATCTTCGCCCTGGACGTTTTCCTGCCCGGCGGCCCCAAGCACCCCGGCAAGCTCGCCAAGACGAACCAGATTGGACACACGTTTGCAGGCAGTCGCGACATCATCGAGTAGCGCGTTCAAGGCGCCGCTGGCTGCCGATTCCTCTGCACCGCATTCAACGAGGTACTGGGTCAGATTGGTTCCGAGCTTCATGTTGATAATTCCACCATTTTGTCATCCACAGTTTGCTCGTTCCGTGCCAGCGATTGATTGTCGCATTTAGCCCGTAAAGTTACCGTATCATCCAGTTTTCATGATCGCATGATTTTTGAGGGTTCAGCTTTGAGCGATACACTATTTTCCCGCGCCCGGGAGATCATTCCTGGTGGCGTCAATTCGCCGGTACGGGCCTTTGGCAGCGTCGGTGGCACGCCGCGCTTCATCACCCGTGCACAGGGTGCCCACATCTTCGATGCCGATGGACGCCGCTACGTGGACTACGTCGGTTCCTGGGGTCCGATGCTACTTGGCCACGCGCACCCGGAGGTTATCGAATCAGTCAAGGCAGCGGCGGACAATGGCTTGAGTTTTGGCGCACCAACCGAATTGGAAGTCGAGATGGCCGAACGCATCTGTGCACTGGTGCCTTCAATGGACATGGTGCGCATGTGCAGTTCCGGCACTGAAGCGACCATGAGTGCTATTCGCCTCGCGCGAGGCTTCACTGGTCGTGACGACATCGTCAAGTTCGAAGGGTGTTATCACGGCCATTCCGACTCCCTGTTGGTAAAAGCCGGTTCCGGTGCGTTAACACTCGGTGTGCCCAATTCACCCGGTGTCCCCGCTGATTTCGCCAAGCACACCCTGACCGTTTCATTCAACGATAGGAATGCGATAACAGAGCTCTTCAAAGCGCGTGGCGATTCAATCGCATGCGTTATTGTTGAACCGATTGCCGGCAATATGAATTTCATTGAGCCCCTGCCCGGTTATTTGCAAACCTTGCGCGAGCTTTGTACTGAGCATGGCGCCGTGTTGATTTTCGATGAAGTCATGACCGGTTTCAGAGTCGCGGCGGGCGGTGCACAGGAGCGCTATAAGGTGACACCCGATCTGACAACACTGGGTAAGGTTATTGGTGGTGGTATGCCGGTCGGTGCATTCGGTGGTCGGCGCGACATCATGAATGAGATCGCTCCTGTCGGTCCGGTGTATCAGGCAGGCACGCTATCCGGCAACCCCATCGCGATGAGTGCCGGTATCAAGACACTTGAGCTGTTATCCGAACCTGGCTTTCATGATCGCTTGCATGAACGCACCGGAAAACTCCTGGTGGGTATGAAAAAAGCCGCTGACGATTGCGGTGTGCCTTTCTGTACAGCACACGCAGGCGGGATGTTCGGATTCTTTTTTACCGACAAGGATAAAGTCACCAGCTTTGAAGATGTCATGGCTTGTGACGGTGAGCGATTCAAGGCCTTCTTCCATTCAATGCTTGAATCCGGTATTTATCTCGCACCATCGGCTTTTGAAGCAGGTTTCACGAGCGCCGCGCATAGCGACGAAGATTTCTCACTTACTATCGATGCTGCGGCCCACGCTTTCAAATCTATCGCCTGATACTTGAGTCAGAGCATGAGTGGACAGTGCGTAGCGATGTGGTCAGGCCCGCGAAATATTTCAACGGCCATGATGCGTTCCTGGGAGAACCGCAGCGATACGGTGGTAGTTGATGAACCGTTTTATGCGCATTTTCTAAAGGAAACAGGTATTGATCATCCGATGGCGAGAGAAGTTATAGCCGCTGGAAATACCGACCTCAAAGATATTATCGAGAAGCTTCGCCAAGCTCCGGCATCAGGCATCTTTTATCAAAAGCACATTACTACGCATTGGATGGAGTACTTTCCTGTTGATTGGTTGGCGGATATCAAACATGTCTTCCTGATTCGCGAACCATCGCGGGTAGTTGCATCCTATGCAGTCAAGCGGCGGGGCCTGACTGCATTTGATCTTGGCTATGCGCAACAAGCGATGCTATTTGACCTTATTAGTGAACAGCAAGGTAGGGCTCCACTAGTTATCGACAGCGCTCGTTTTCTAGAAGATCCTGAATCGCAGCTGCGGGCGGTATGCGAGCATCTGGAAATAGACTTTGAAGATGCCATGCTGCACTGGCCAGCCGGCCAACGCGACAGTGATGGCCTCTGGGCCTGTCACTGGTACGATGCAGTTATCCAGTCCACAGGCTTTGGGCCTGTCAACAACAAGCCATTGACCTTGTCACCGGAACAGCAACAGATAGTTGATTCGTGTCAAGCTCATTACCAGATTATGAGTGCACACACACTTTAATCGTGGTTGCGAAGACCGCTTAGAAATACAACTTCAAGCCAAGACTGATCGCGGACAAGTCTTCAAAGATCCCTACATCCTGGCTGTAAAAAACATAATCTGCTGACAGATCTACTCGTCGACTCAAGACGGTTTCAAGTCCAAAGCCAAATGAAATGCCAGCATCTTCGTCGGTAAACTCTCGTCTACCAATAGTCTCGGTAAGCTCAAGAGCCGTAAGCCCAGCCATTGCATAGGCTGTGGTGCGAGCGCCTAGCGGTGCATGCGCTTTCAAAAACACACTTGAGAAGACAACATCGATCTCGTCAAACGCTGCGATGTCGTCCTCTGTGCCAAAGCCAAAATGCGCCTCCACATCGAATACGCGACTTATCGGCAAACCCAGACGTAGTCGCACACCGCGCGGATCCAAGTCATCGTCGCTACTGCCGTCCAGGGAAAACGCACTGCCATCAATACCGAGGTAAGGTCCAGCTTGCGCATCCGAGGCTTGGCTACTCGCACTTGCGACAAGCATGATCAGAGGCGCAAGATAGCTAAGGTATTTTTTTGTGATATTCATACTGTTCATACGGTACAAGAAGATGGCTACAACTGTAACCATCTTTGACTGAACCCTTTCTGAACAGCAAGGCTTTTTGGCAAAAAACCGTGGCTCAGGCGGCACCCTTGGACACGGCTGACGCCTCAGCTGTCTCCCCAGGCGCTTGATAGTCGCTCAACGGAGGGCAGGAGCAAATCAGGTTCTTGTCACCATAGACGTTATCGATACGCCGAACCGGCGGCCAGTACTTGCTGTCCGGGCTGACACCGGATGGAAACACGGCAATTGCTCGACTATAGGCATGTGTCCAGGATTCTTCGGCAAGCATCGACACGGTGTGCGGGGCATTGACTAATGGGTTGTCCTCGGCCGTCTGACCATCAATACCCTTGGCAACATCAGCAGCTTCACTGGCAATCGCAAGCATGGCATCGCAAAACCGATCAATCTCGCCAAGCGATTCACTTTCTGTCGGTTCGACCATCAGGGTTCCCGCTACCGGGAAGGACATGGTTGGCGCATGAAAGCCATAGTCCATCAAGCGCTTGGCGATGTCATCAACGGTTATTCCCGTCTCGTCCTTGAGAACACGGGTATCGAGAATACATTCATGCGCGACAAACCCTTCATGTCCGCGATACAGAATCGGATAAGCTGACTCAAGTTTTTTCGCGATGTAATTCGCGTTGAGTATGGCAATTTCGGTAGCACGCCTGAGACCCGCTGCCCCCATCATACGAATGTACATCCAGGTGATCGGCAGGATCAAAGCGCTACCGTAAGGCGCAGCGCTGACCACACCCGCGCTATCACCCAATACATGATGGCCCGGCAACCATTCGGCCAGATGTGCTTTGACACCTATGGGACCAACGCCGGGTCCACCGCCGCCATGAGGAATGCAGAAGGTCTTGTGCAAATTGAGATGTGACACATCGCCACCAAACTCACCCGGATGTGCAGTACCGACCATTGCATTAAGATTCGCGCCATCAATATAGACCTGACCGCCTGCTGCATGAACCCGCTCACACACGTCACGGACTTCAGTTTCAAAGACACCGTGAGTTGATGGATAGGTAATCATGATCGCCGCGACACGGCCTTCATGCGCCGCCAGTTTTTCATCAAGATCGGCCAGGTCAACATTGCCGTCATTGTCGCAGGCAACCACGACAACGGCCATGCCGGCCATTTGTGCACTGGCTGGGTTTGTGCCATGGGCGGAACTTGGAATCAGACAAATATTTCGCGCGGTATCATCCCGGCTTTCATGGTAACGGCGAATAGCCAGCAAGCCGGCATACTCCCCCTGACTGCCAGCATTGGGTTGCAATGATAAAGCGTCATAACCGGTACACGCACACAACATGTTCTCAAGTTCACTGACCAGGCGTGCATAACCTTGTGTTTGCGAGCTCGGGGCAAACGGATGTATCGCCGAAAACTCAGGCCAGGACAAAGGTGTCATTTCCGACGCAGCATTAAGCTTCATCGTGCAGGAACCCAGCGGAATCATGGCTTGATCCAACGCAATGTCTTTTGTCGCAAGCAGTCTCAGATAACGCATCATCTCGGTTTCCGAGTGATACGCATGAAAACAGGGTTGTGACATGAAGTCGGGCATTCGATCAAGCGCCGGATCACGACTTTCGGTATTGACAAGTGCCCACGCATCTTCTTGTTGATTGGTCAGCGCCGCACCAAGTTTGCGCACATCATCAAGCGTCGTGGTTTCATCCAGGCTGACGCCGACGACAGTGTCATCGATCAAGCGTATGTTGTAACCTGCTTCCAGTGCTCGGGCGACAGCCGCAGGACCATCCGCAACCCCGATACTCAAGGTATCGAACCAGTGCGTGTTATTGATGCTCAATCCCGATGCTTCACACCTGGCTGCCAGCTGATCGGTTAATGATCGCACGCGACGAGCAATGGTAATCAGCCCAGACGGTCCGTGATAACAAGCGTACAAGGTTGCAATAATCGCAAGTAGTGCCTGTGCCGTACAAATATTCGACGTAGCTTTTTCCCGTCTGATGTGTTGCTCACGCGTTTGCAAGGCAAGTCGATAGGCCGGTTTGCCATCGGCCGTCAATGACTGGCCGACAAGTCGTCCCGGCAGACTACGTTTGTGCTTGTCAGTGGTTGCCATGAACGCCGCGTGCGGCCCGCCAAATCCCATTGGCACACCAAATCGTTGCGCACTGCCGACCACAATATCAGCGCCCCAATCACCCGGTGGGGCCAGCACGGTCAGGCTTAAAAGGTCCGCAGCGACAATCGTCATGGCACCCGACGCTTTAACCGCCGTCGCGATGGATGCAGCGTCATGCACTTCACCGAAACTGCCTGGATACTGAATCAGAACGGCAAAGACATCCGCACCTTCTTCATTGAGTATTGCCGGTATTGAATCAATCGCAACAACACGCACATCAAGTTCTAACGGTTCAGCCCGTGTTTTGATGACATCAATGGATTGCTGGTGACAATCATCAGCAAGCAGCATGACGGAACGCTTGCCGCGCAGTGCGCGATGTGCCATCGCCATGGCCTCCGCCGCCGCTGTTGCTTCATCAAGTAGTGACGCGTTGGCAATTGGCAGCGCAGTCAGTTCTGTAATCAGCGTCTGAAAATTGAACAGAACTTCGAGGCGCCCCTGCGCAATTTCAGGCTGATACGGTGTATATGCGGTATACCAGGCCGGGTTCTCGAAGACATTACGGGCAATGACACTAGGTAGATAACAGTCGTTGTAACCCTGCCCCAGCGCACTTCGTTTGACCTCGTTCATTGAGGCGATTTCACGAATCTCAGCCAGCGCAGCGGCCTCACTCAGGCCCGTATCAAGCGCAAGCTCATCGCGCAGACGAATACCCTCGGGTATGACCTTGTCGATGAGTTCATCAACCGACGACACGCCAAGTGTATCAAGCATGCGACTGATGTCAGCCTCACGCGGGCCGATATGGCGGGCTACAAATTCGCTTAACAGGTCTTGTCCCGTCATGGTGTTCTACTCGTTTGTTGCTCGTTATTGACTGGTTACTTGTTTCTTTACTCGCCAGCGTCGGCAAAGGCTTCGTATGCGTCAGGGTCCATCAATGCTTCGATATCATTGGCATCATTGGGTTGCAGTTTGAAGATCCAGCCCTCGCCATAAGGGTCACTGTTAACCAGCTCCGGATTGTCGCCAAGCTCACCGTTGGTATCGATCACCTTGCCGGCGACAGGCGCATAGATATCCGACGCTGCCTTGACCGATTCGACTACGGCAATGCCCTCTTCAGCATCACAACTGTGATCAATCTCGGGGGTTTCAACAAACACGAGATCACC
>CAYUZB010000066.1:10689-20865 GCA_964449565.1 uncultured Granulosicoccaceae bacterium
AAGGTCAATGGTCCAGGCAATACCCGATTCAGCCGGTGTATGCTCTTCATCGAGATCATTCCCATACAAGCTCATTCCGGCTTCAAGTCGTAAGGTATCTCGAGCACCGAGCCCCGCTGGTGTGACACCTGCATCGACCAAGGCCTGCCAGAATTCAGTGGCATCGGACTCAGGCAGAGCAATTTCAAGCCCGTCCTCGCCGGTATAACCGGTACGGGCAATGAACCAATCATCCGATCGCCAGGCGCTAAAACGTTTCAATGCCTTGACCGCATCACCATTGAGATCCCGTGCATTCAAGACCGACGCCGTGGTATCCACAGCGGTGGGCCCTTGCACGGCCAGCAAAGCAAGCTTGTCCAGGACATCGATCTTTACGTCACCAGAGCGTTGCTTTTCAAACCAGGCAAGATCCTTTTCTCTTGTCGCCGCATTCACGATCAAGCGATAGTCGTTGTCGCCCATGCAATAAACAATGAGATCATCGATGACGCCGCCCTGTTCATTGCAAAGACAGCTGTACAGCGCCTTTCCCTGCACGAGTTTCTTCACGTCGTTACTAAGCAGCTTGCGAAGCCATGGCATCGCATCGTTACCCGATATATCGACAATGGTCATATGTGACACATCGAATACACCCGCAGACTGGCGTACGGCGTGATGCTCATTTACCAGGGATCCATAATGAACCGGCAACGAATAGCCGGCAAAATCAACCATCTTTCCGCCAGCGTCAACATGCGCAGCATGTAGTGGTGTGTGTTTACTCATTATTTTATGGCTCCGTCAGTGGCGATCGATGCAATATGCACCGATGCCCCTCTGTCCGGGAACCTGAGAGATTGGAGTGCAACCATGCTATGCACTCTTTCCCCTTGGGCGGGTAGCGTAACTACCACTCTCCAGAGTCGACTAGCTGTGATGGTCCTTTTGCCTGAGCGTTTACGGGCTGTTGCGCCTTCGGCGCCGATTCGAACCCATAAGTCCAGAATCGGTCTCTCCCAACATGCTTGCGTCGTGCTGACAAGAATATTTGACTACCGCGTGAAAGTAAAGCGTCTCTGAAATATTGCGACCAGCAACACGGCAAGGGCCCACAGAAAAACCGGCCAATTGCCCGTTTTCGCATAGAGGGTCATGCCTTCACGAGGTTGTACTGTCACATCAAGGATTCCTTGGGTGTCGTGTGCAATACGGCCCTCCACCTGACCGAGATGATTGATAGAGGACGACACCCCCGTGTTGGTTACACGGACCAGTGGTCGGGCAAATTCGCGGGCCCGCATACGCGCTTTCTGTTCATGCTGATGAGGTGCCGCCGTGGGTCCGAACCAGGCATCGTTGGATACATTGACCAGCAAGGTTGAGGTTGGCAACAAGGCGCGCATCTCCTCCCCATAAACATCTTCGTAACAGATTGATACACCGACCTCGACACCACGCAATGACAATGGCACGTGCGGTCCGGTTCCTGGCGACAAATCTGACATTGGAATCTGGATAAAGGCTGCGGCAAAGTCGAGAAGAAAGCGCATCGGCATAAATTCACCGAATGGCACCAGATGGCGTTTTTGATACAAGGCCTTTTCACCACCGAGTTGGCGCACACTGTTGTAGGTCCTGTCTTCTTCCCGATAAAAGCCACCCGACAACACCTCAATACCACGCGCCGACAAAGCACTTGTAAACGGCTCGAAGTAATCATCAACCACATCAAAGAAAGTCGGTATGGCGGTTTCGGGCCATATAACCAGACCACCATTGTCAAAGTGGCTACCCAGGTTTTGCTGCGTCAACGAGGCATACTGGCGTAAGGAATTATTCAGCCGCTCCTGGCTGAATTTCAATTCCTGCGGGATATTGGCCTGAACCAGACGTACGGCCAGCGGATCACCGACAGGTGTTGAAACTTCGATACGATTGGCCAGTGCAGCAACAAGCACAAGCATGACCATCACACCCGCGACCAGGAATTGCTTGACGCCTCGAGTCAATACCACGCAAACAAGAAACGCTGCGAACAACACCACACAGGCACTCAAGCCATAGACACCTATCCACGGGGCGAATGACCCCAACGGGCCGGCTGTTTGGCTATAGCCGACCAGTATCCAGGGAAATCCTCCCATGATCTTGCCTCGAAGCAATTCGGCTATCACCCACAAGGCGGTAAACAGTAGCGCGTTGCGTATCAGAGATGATGAAGAAGATGACTGACTCGAAGGCTGACGCCAATGAGCCCAGACCCAAGCGGTCAGACTCGGAAAAACCGCCATGACCATCACGAATACCATTGTCAGCAAGACTGCCAGCGGTGCGATGGCAGCGCCAAACAAATGCAAGCTGTGATAAACCCAATGTACGCCAATACCAAAGTAGGCAAGACCGAACAAGGCACCGCGGATCAAACACTCGCGTGGGGTTTGCTCTTGTAACAGGAAGTAAAACAAGGCAATCGACAGGGGTGCGATAAGCCACCACTCAGTCGGTGCAAAGGAAAATGGCAAGGCAAGGCCCGCCAGTAATGCCAATCCTCGCGCAAGCACGACGTTTAATTTTCGCTGGGCAGTGTGACTTGCAACAAGTGCAAGCGGCGCGAGTCAGCTGACAGAACGCGAAAATGACAGCCTTCGATTTCAGCCTTCTCACCCGTCTTTGGCATATGTCCGATGTGCTGCATGACCAGCCCACCTATCGTGTCAAATCCCTCTTCACTCAGTTGTGTACCTAGCGCTTCATTAAACTCATCGATTGGCGTCAACGCACGAACCGAGTAATTACCATCACCGTGATCGCGAATATCAACCCCATCCTCAGTGTCGTGCTCGTCATCGATCTCGCCGACAATCTCTTCGAGCACATCCTCAATCGTGACAAGACCCGCGACACCACCGTATTCATCGAGTACGACCGCTAGATGATTACGTTTTGCACGAAATTCCTTGAGTAATACATTCAGACGCTTTGACTCAGGTGTAAATGTAACCTTGCGCACCACATCATCGATCTTGAATGCTTGCTGAGCGTTACTTGCGGTAAAGCGTAATACGTCTTTTGCCAGCAACACGCCAACAACATGATCGCGATCCTCATCGATGACCGGGAAACGCGAATGCCCGGACTCGATAATGACGGGCAGTATTTCTTCGATCGACATCTCGTGTTTGATGACGACCATCTGGCCACGCGGGATCATGATGTCGCGCACGCGCATTTCGACAACCTGAAACACCCCCTCAACCATCTGCAGAGTGTCGGCATCGAAAATCTTGCGTGCCTGAGCGTCACGCAACAGTTCCAGCAATTCTTCGCGGTCCCGTGGTTCACCCCCCATGGCATGGACCAGTCGGTCCATGAGGGAGCGACTACTGCCGCCTTCAGCTGAGTCATCCGTCATAACAACAGTATAGAGTGCCTAATAAGGGTTCTCCACGCCTGAATTCGAAAGTATTCGAATTTCGGCTGCCTCCATTGCGGCGGCTTCCTTATCATTCTCATGATCAAGACCCGCCAGATGTAAAACGCCATGCACGGTCAAGTGAGCCCAATGATCCAACAGGGCCTTGTCCTGCGCCTGAGCCTCCGTTTGCACGACCTCGGCACAGAAAACCAGATCCCCGAGCGCCTGCAAGCTACTGCCGCCCCTCGAGGAGTCTTCGTCCAGTACATCCAGCACAGGTAAACCGGATGGAAAACTCAATACATTGGTGGCCGAGTCTTTGGTCCGATAATCTCGGTTTAGCAATCGAATGGCATCCGGTGTGGTCAACAGCAGTGAAATCTCAAGTCGATCAGCGACCAGCAATTCACTGGTCTGACGAAGGTAGTCGACAGTTCGTTGGCACCAGAGTTCGAAAAAGGCAGCATCCGGACAAGCCTTCACCTGCGCATCGGGCAGGGCTTCGTCACGTTGCAACTCCAGGGTAAGCATCAACGGCGTCAGTCGTTTTCTTCGACAGCATCGTAAGCTGCAACAATGCGCTGCACCAGTGGGTGTCTGACAACATCGGATGCCGTAAAGTGACAAAACCCCAGTCCTTCGACACCTTCCAGAACGGTTTGCACATGCTTC
Source organism: uncultured Granulosicoccaceae bacterium (assembly GCA_964449565.1). GTDB lineage: Bacteria > Pseudomonadota > Gammaproteobacteria > Granulosicoccales > Granulosicoccaceae > Granulosicoccus. The sequence continues at coordinate 14,762 of CAYUZB010000066.1, forward strand.
AGGCCAGAGAGTTGATGCCTCGGCAAATCTACCTGCGAGATATCACCGGTGACAATGGCCTTGGAACCAAAACCGATACGAGTCAGGAACATCTTCATCTGTTCCACTGTCGTGTTCTGCGCTTCATCCATGATCACACAGGAATGGTTCAAGGTCCGCCCACGCATATACGCAAGCGGAGCGATCTCTATAACGTTGCGTTCCACCAACTTGCCAACACGCTCGACACCCAGAAACTCATACAAGGCATCGTAGATCGGGCGTAAGTAAGGATCCACCTTTTGCATCATGTCCCCGGGCAGAAAACCGAGTCGTTCACCGGCTTCAACCGCTGGCCGAACCAGAACGAGTCGCTGCACCTGGTCAGCCTCGAGGGCTTCGACGGCTGCAGCAACGGCTAAAAATGTTTTTCCAGTCCCGGCCGGCCCGATTCCAAACGTCAGATCACGCTCCTTGATACTGCTGACATAAGCATGCTGACGAGGCCCACGACATTGGATAGTGGCTCGTCGCGTCTTGATGATGGTTTTGTCGGACGCTACTGGCGTCGCTTCCTGCATGGCTTTCAATCCCGATTCCTGTAGTGAGAGATGAACTTGTTCCGGAAGCAATTTGTTACTTTCGGTCAATGCATATAAATGGTTGATAACGGCTTCCGCACTGGTAGCGGCCGATGCTGAACCCGCGACAGTAAAATGATCACCACGATTACTGATCTGTACCGAAAGGCGTTCTTCAATCTGTTTCAGATGCTCATCAAACTGACCGCAGAGTTCAGCCAGACGTTGATTGTCAGGCGGGCTTAAACGAAATTCTAGTCGTGACATGCAATAGCCTGGTGACTGGCATCTGACGTTGCCGGCAAAGCCTGGGCCAACTCACCGCGAAGCGAGTTTGGCAGCGCTTCAGTGATAAGTACATCAGCAAACTGCCCGATCAAGGCTTTATCCCCAGCAAAATTGACCACCCGGTTGTTCTCGGTACGCCCGCTGATCTCATTTGGATTCTTGCGCGCAGGTCGATCAACCAGCACGCGCTGCGTACTGCCCACCATGGACGCGCTGATCCTCGCAGCTTGCTCTGTGATCAGTGCTTGCAGCGCCGCGAGCCGTTCCTTTTTGACCGACATGGGTGTGTCATCCGCAAGACTCGCCGCTGGGGTACCCGGACGCGCACTGAAAATAAAACTGAAAGAATGATCAAACCCGATCGTGCGGATAAGATCCATGGTCGCGGCAAAATCCGCTTCGGTCTCGCCGGGGAAACCGACAATAAAATCTGACGATAAGGTCAGATCAGGTCTGGCCGCCATCAACTTTCTGATCTTGGATTTGTATTCAATCGCAGTATGGCCACGCTTCATCGCAGCCAGAACTCTATCTGAACCACTTTGTACCGGCAGGTGCAAAAAGCTTACAAGTTCAGGAACCGTCGCGTAGGCGTCAATCAATGAATCGCTGAATTCAACCGGATGCGATGTCGTGAAACGAATACGCTCGACACCTTCGACCGCTGCCACGTAACGGATCAGCAAAGCAAGGTCGGCAGTTCCTCCTTCATGCATGGGACCACGGTAAGCATTGACGTTTTGACCCAAAAGATGAATCTCGCGGACACCTTGTTCACTCAAGGACATGACTTCAGCGAGCACGTCATCCAGCGGTCGGCTGATCTCTTCGCCGCGCGTATAAGGCACCACACAAAAACTGCAGTACTTGCTGCAACCTTCAATGATCGATACAAACGCACATGGGCCGTCGGCCTTTGGCTCTGGCAAGGCATCAAATTTTTCGATCTCTGGAAAGCTGATGTCTACCACCGAAGTTTGTCGCGAGCGACTTTGGCTGACAAGCTCTGGCAGGCGATGCAAGGTTTGCGGACCAAACACGACGTCTACAAATGGCGCACGTGCATTGATCATTTCGCCTTCCTGACTGGCAACGCAACCACCTACGCCGATGATCACATCCTTACGCGCATCTTTCAGTGGGCGCCAGCGTCCCAGCTCGGAAAAAACCTTTTCCTGTGCCTTTTCGCGGATCGAGCACGTATTGAGCAACAGAATGTCTGCTTCCGCTGGATCATTGGTTGCCTCAACAGGCTCGTTCTCAGCGAGCACATCGAGCATCTTCGCCGAGTCATACTCGTTCATCTGACAACCGTGTGTCTTGATGAATACCTTTTTCGTCATGGAGGGCACTGCTTGGAAAAACCCTATTATACGCCGAGCTCAAGCACGGAACCCAGCCGATTCGAGCGTCTGACCACCCTGTATTGTGGCCGCGGGCGCATTTTGCGCTCAGATCGGCATTGCGTCGCGCCTTCAGGAGGGTCTCGGCGAGTCTCGCGAAGAGTTTCTAGGGGTGCCCTTGTCGTACCACATACGGCACAAACGACGACTGAAAAGAGCACCCGGGATCAAAATCAGCAAGGTCTGACCTAAAAGTTGCATCGGCCCATACCATTCGATCTTGCGCACTGAAGTGACGACCGGATCCACATCCAGAATTCGAAAAAACTGACCCCGTTTTTTCCCCCAGCGTTTCAGCTGGCGAGACAAAAAGAGCTCCTCACCCGCATAAACCTTGTCACTGAAACCACCAATATCGTCAAAGGCATCACGCCGACAAAAGACAAAACAGCCTGCAGCAAGGTGCGCACGACGCGAAATCCAGTTCCAGCCGGATATCGCGCGCAAGGCACTGCCCGCGACCGGTTTGTCGGGTGCAATAATCGACCCTCCCCCGACCAGTTCGCCACTGGCAAGACGCTCAAGCGCGGCACCCAGAAGTGTCTCCGAGCACAAGGAATCCGCATCGAGGAAAATCAATGCCTCGATGGCAGGATCAATTGACTTGGCGCCTGCATTTCGCGCCCGCGCAATCTGGTTATAAGGCTCGAACACCACCGTGGCACCGAACTCTTCTGCGATAGCGGCAGTGTTGTCAGTGGAATTGTTATCTACCACGATCAAGGTCCCACGATAAACAGTCTGCGCAGCGAGCTTGGTCATTGCCGCCTTGACGCTATCGAGTGTCTTGCCGAGGAAGTCAGCCTCGTTCCAGGCCGGGATGATCAGTGCGTAGCGCATGGGCATCATTGTCACACGTCTGAGGTCAGGAATCGTCGACCGGATTTTTTTTCGATCAGTTATATACTCCGTTCAACTCGATCATAGAAGGCTTTGCATCCTGTGTACGCTAAAAAGTACGAATCTCGGGAACAGGCCCCCATCAAGCCACCGCAAACCAAAAAAACTCGAAGCCTTTCCGACACGCTAAAAGTTTACGGTGGTGCTTTGTTACTCACAGCTGCAGCGTTCTTTATAACTTATCAGTTTGTGCAGCCTGCCCCACCCGATAACCTGACTATTGCAACCGGTCGCACAGACGGTGCCTATTATGCGTATGCACAGCAATTCAAAAAAGAACTGGCAAAAGAGAAGATAGAACTCACTATTCTGGAAACCAGTGGCTCGATTGCAAATATCGACTTGCTCGAAAGCAATCAAGCTGATGTGGCTTTCGTACAGAGCGGCGTCGTTGAAAGCGCAGATCATCCCGAACTACAAGCCCTGGGCAGTTTGTACTTTGAACCGGTTTGGGTATTCGTACGCAAGGGAAACGGTGTTGAACAATTGAACCAGCTGAACGGCGCCAGAATAGCCGTTGGCCAAAAAGGCAGTGGTACCCGCTCTGTAGCCAACGCAATACTGGCTGATAACCTACTCGACGATACTAATGCGGAGATCTTTGAGCTTAGTGGCATGGATGCGGTCGATGCGTTCAGGCAAAACCAGCTGGACGTTATCTTTAGTGTTGGTTCTCACAACGCGGCGAGCATTCAGGCAATGCTGAGTGAAACCGATGCAGAGCTACTGAATTTTCGGCGCGCACCTGCTTATGCAAAGCGCTTACCTTATTTGTCCAGTATGGTTTTACCCGAAGGCGTTATTGATTTACACCGCAACATACCGCCACAAGATGTCGCCTTGATATCAGCGGCCGCCACCCTGGTTGCGCACACCGATCTGCATCCCGCGCTCAACGATTTACTTTTGCAGATCAGCGCTCGACTGTTTTCACAATCCACTTTGTTTTCAACAGCAGGTCAGTTTCCAAGTGATGCGTTTGTAGACTTTCCGATCAGCTCTGAAGCACGGCGTTTCTACAAATCGGGTGCACCGTTTTTACAGCGATATTTGCCATTTTGGGCAGCGACCCTACTGGATCGACTCAAAGTGATGCTGGTTCCGCTCCTGGCATTATTGATACCGCTGTTCAAGATTCTGCCACCCACCTACCGTTGGACTGTACGCAAGAAGATATACAAATGGTACGACGAAATACAGCTTATCGACCAGAGCGCAAACGAGCTGGGAACTGAAAGCAACCTTGAGCGGTGCCTGGCTAATCTGGATAAAATCGAAGACGAGGTCAGAACAGTAGAAGTGCCCCTGGGCTATGCCTATGAACTGTATGTATTACGCCAACACATCGATTTGTTGGCCAAACAAATCAGTGCTCACGAGCAAGTTCTGGAACAGCAACGTTTGACCAAGAGTGCTTGAGAGACTGGGCAATTCGCTCCGCGGAGTAGAGCCTCCGCGGAGCTAACTACTTTTAGTACCGGTAGTGATTCGGCTTGAACGGACCCGTCTGGTTCAGACCAAGATAACCTGCCTGCTCGCTGGACAATTCGGTAAGCTGCGCACCGATCTTCTGCAAGTGCAATGTGGCTACTTTCTCATCCAGTTCTTTGGGCAGCACATGGACATCCACCGAGTACTGGTCACTGCGTTCCCATAGCTCGATTTGCGCCAACACCTGATTGGTAAAAGATGCGGACATGACAAAACTAGGATGCCCGGTTCCACAACCAAGATTGACCAGTCGACCTTCAGCCAACAAAGTGATGCGTTTGCCATCAGGAAAGATTACCTGATCTACTTGAGGTTTGACATTCTCCCAGGTGTACTGGCGAAGGCCAGCAACATCGATTTCGTTATCAAAGTGCCCGATGTTGCATACGATGGATTCGTTCTTCAGCGCTTTCATATGATCGTGGGTAACGACATTGACGTTACCGGTTGCAGTAACAACAATATCCACCTGGTCCGCAACATCGTCCATGCGTACAACACGGTAGCCTTCCATTGAAGCTTGCAGTGCGCAGATAGGGTCGACCTCAGTTACCCATACTGTCGCCCCCATACCGCGGAACGCTTGTGCGCAACCTTTACCGACATCGCCATAGCCAAGGACAACGGCTATCTTGCCGGCAACCATGACGTCAGTTGCACGCTTGATACCGTCAAGCAACGATTCCCGGCAACCGTACAGATTGTCAAACTTTGATTTGGTGACTGAGTCATTGACATTGATGGCAGGCACTTTAAGTGTGCCCTCTCTGGCCATTTCAACAAGACGATGGACACCTGTAGTGGTTTCTTCAGACAGACCCTTAACGCCGGCCATCAGTTCTGGATAGTCAGTGTGCATCATGACCGTCAGATCGCCACCATCATCAAGAATGAGGTTTGGTACCCAGCCATCAGGGCCTTTGATTGTCTGATGAATACACCAGTCAAATTCTTCTTCCGTCTCACCTTTCCAGGCGAAAACCGGAATACCCGCGGCTGCAATCGCGGACGCTGCGTGATCCTGAGTGGAGAAAATATTGCACGATGACCAGCGAATATCCGCACCAAGATCGACCAGTGTTTCGATCAATACAGCCGTCTGAATGGTCATGTGCAGGCATCCAGCGATACGCGCACCTGCCAGAGGTTTCTTGCCGGCATATTCTTCGCGCAATGCCATGAGACCAGGCATCTCATGTTCTGCCATGCGAATTTCCTTACGGCCCCAATCGGCAAGATCTATATCCGCGACTTTAAAGTCGTCGCTCGAGTTTTTTGCGGTTGCACTCATGTGTGTTTGATTTCCAGTAATTATTGAAAGTTACTAACTGTCGACGCTTGGAATTTGTCGTCCCCTTTGTTTTCAGCTATTTCAGGCGATACCAGCGGCTTGTTTCAGCGCGTCTGCGCGATCTGTCTTTTCCCAGGTGAAATCCGGGTTTTCACGACCGAAGTGACCATA
>CAYUZB010000067.1:0-14816 GCA_964449565.1 uncultured Granulosicoccaceae bacterium
TCAACAGAATAATGACGTTCTTTCTGTTCAGGAATATACCAACGACGCTTAGACAAAAGAGAATGGCACCCAATGTCAGGTAGTGCGATAAAGAGATCATGATTGCGCCCCACCCTGCTTCTCAGCAGGCATCTCGACAATGCGCAAACGATCGCCCTTTTTGACTTCGACCTGTTCCGCTGGCTTTTGATACTTCGTATCAGGACGTCGGCGCATGGTCAGCGCAATGGCGGCAACGATGGCAACCAGCAAGATGATGGCAGCAATCTCGAATTGAAACAGATATTCGTCATACAACAGGCGGCCAAGAAATTCCGTGTTGCTGAAATCGGCATCCGCTCTGGCAGGTGCCGGGAAGTTTTCGCTTTGGAAGAAGCGTTGGGTTATCAGGAAGACCATCTCTACAAGCATGATGACACCGACCAATAAACCGACCGGTAGGTATTTGACAAATCCTTCGCGCAACGGAGCGGTGTTGATATCCAGCATCATGACCACGAACAGGAATAACACCATAACCGCACCGACATACACGAGTACCAATGTGACGGCGAGGAATTCAGCCTCAAGTAACAGCCAGATGCCGGAACAAGTGAAAAAGGTTAAAACCAGAAACATGGCCGCATGCACGGGGTTGGACGCCGTGATAACGCGCACTGCCGCGAACACCATGATGATCGCAAACAGATAAAAGACTACATGCTCAAAAGTCACTGGGGCGGTCCTGTAGGTTAGCGAAAGGCAGCATCAGCAGCGCGATCGGCTGCGATCTCGGCTTCGTATTTGTCGCCAATCGCCAGGAGCTTGTCCTTGGTCATGATCTGTTCACCTCGATTTTCAAAGTGGTACTCGAAGATGCGCGTTTCCACAATTGAATCGACCGGACAGGCTTCTTCACAGAAACCGCAGAAGATGCATTTGAACAGATCGATGTCGTAGCGTGTCGTGCGACGTGTCCCGTCATCGCGTTGTTCAGAGTCGATGGTTATTGCCAATGCCGGGCATACCGCTTCACAGAGTTTGCAGGCAATGCAGCGTTCTTCACCGTTCGGATAACGACGCAAGGCGTGCAGGCCACGGAATCGATGTGATTGAGGCGTCTTCTCCTCGGGGTATTGCACGGTAATGTTGCCAGACACAAAATACTTGCCGGTCAGGCTCATACCTTTGAGCAGCTCCCACAACGTGAAGCTCTTTATATATTTGGATATTTGACCTGTCATTGTCTTACACCACTGAACCAGAGGCCCCAGTCAAAGTAAATCGCAAAACCGACCACCGCAATCCAGATGATGGTTATCGGTATGAATATCTTCCAGCCTAGGCGCATGATCTGGTCATAGCGGTAACGCGGGAACGTCGCGCGTAACCACAGAAACAGAAACAGCATGGCCACTGTCTTGATCAGAAACCAGTGAATACCATCACCAACACCGTCGATCGGTGACAACCACCCGCCGAGGAACATGACAGCTGCAAGCGCAGCAATCATGATCATGTTGGCGTATTCGGCGAGGAAGAACAGCGCGAAAGCCATACCCGAGTAATCGACATGGAAACCAGCGACGATTTCCGATTCTCCTTCAGCTACATCAAACGGTGCGCGGTTGGTTTCCGCCACACCCGAGATGAAGTAGACGATCGCGAGTGGAAACAAGGGAAAGAGATACCAGTTGAAGAAGCCGCCTGATTGCGCGCGTACGATATCGCCAAGATTCAAACTGCCTGCCATCATCAACACACCAATCAAGGCAAAGCCCATCGCGATTTCGTAAGCAACGATCTGCGCAGCTGAACGCATGGCACCGAGAAAGGCGTACTTCGAGTTCGATGCCCAGCCTGCGATGATGACGCCATAGACACCGATTGATGTCATGGCAAGTACATACAAAAGCCCCGCATTGACATCGGCAAGCACCCAACCATCGGCAAATGGCATAACAGCCCAGGCCGCTAAGGCCGGTGCCAGTGAAAGTACCGGCGCGGACAGAAACAGAAAACGCGATGCATTGGTCGGGACAATGACTTCCTTGCACAACAGTTTGAAGACATCAGCGAACGGTTGACCAAGGCCCCGGAAACCGACTCGGTTTGGCCCTACACGTACTTGCATGGAACCAATGACCTTACGTTCCGCGAGCGTCAGATACGCTACACAGAGAATCAATGGGACGAGGACCACTACGATCTTGAGCAGCGTGACGATCGTCAGGAGGATTGCATCGATCATGCTTTACTTACCTCGATCGGACCAAAGGTGGTGCCAAGTTCACTGGTTTCTGCCAATCCAGATGGCACCCAAACGCAACCTTCAGGAATGTTGTCATCGGCGCGGGCTGTCAAACTCACACTACTGCCATTTTGTTTTATGGCGACGGTGTCACCGTCCGAGACATTGAGCTTGGCCAGTTCGCTGACGGCCATCGAAGCAAACGCTTGCTTGCCATCCAATGATTTCTGTAACGGTTGTGAGCGGCGCACAAGCGGGTCGGTCGCATAAATCGGCGTTTCGCCAGCGCGCATCAATGATGCCTCGTCGCGTGCCGTGAAGCTTGGCACGGAATCAAACGTTGTTATATTGCCAAGTTCAACGTTGGCACACATCGACTGCAGTTCACGCGTAATACTCTCCGGGCTGTCGTACTCGAAACCACTGAGTTCGAGTTCCTCGGCAAGCACTCGCATAACCTTCCAGGCCGGTCGCGCATCACCAGGAGGGGCAATGACGCCTTTGGCGGTTTGCCAGGTACCCGCAGCATTGACGTAGGTACCGTAGCTTTCCGTGAAGGTTGCCATCGGCAGAACCACATCGGCATGCGCGGCAAGACCGGGAGATAGATAGGCGCTGATTGCCACCACACCACTCGCCGCTTGCAAGGATTTAATGGCTTCCGAAGGATTCGCTGCGTCGTATTCGAGTTCAGCACCCACCAACAAGTACCGATCCATACCCGACGCGAGCATTTCCCCAGCATTCTTGCCAGTACGCTGTGCAGCTTGTCCGCCAGGCAAACGATGCGGTGTGACGCCGGCAAGCCAGGCACCCGCCGTGTTTGCTCGCTCGGGCAACATCGACAGTGTTGCACCTGTAGCTTCAGCAAGACGGGCAGCAAGGAATTGTAATTGCGCATAGTTCGGATGATGCACGGCGATGTTACCAAGCAAGACAGCTGAACGTTCGCCTGACTTTAAGGCATCGGCAATACGTTGGTGGCGTTCATCACAGGTGGTTTCCGGCACATCCTTCATGGCCGAGATATCCGCACCGGCAGCTTTGGCCACACAAACCAACTCTGCGGCCATTGCATCAAAGCGTGTAGCAATGATTTCTGCCGCATCAAAATGCAAGGGGAAGTGACGCGGATTGATAAAATTGATGCTGGCCCCTTTCAAGGCAGACTTACGCAAACGCAGCGCCGCGATCGGTTGATCCTTACGAATGTTAGAACCCACCAACAACGCTGCATCAAGCGTTTCGAGATCGGCGAGCTGCATACCCAACCACGGCATGACAGGCGCTGCATCCTGCGCGCTGAAATCGGTCTGGCCAAGACGATGATCAATATTTGACGAGCCCAAGGCACGGCCGAATTTTTGCGTCAGAAAAAGTTCTTCGAGTGTGATGGTTGCCGAAGCAAGAACACCCAGGCTTTCACCACTATCCTTGAGTGCGCGACCCGCTGCGAGCAAGGCACTGGACCAATCACAGGCTTGCAGCTCCCCATCAACCCGCATCATGGGTGTCGTCAGACGATCTTCATTATGCAGCCCTTGATAACTGAAACGGTCGCGGTCAGCAATCCAGACTTCATTGATCGCTTCATTGTCTCGCGGAATAACCCGATTGACCTTGTTGCCATCGACATGGACGAACACATTGGAGCCGACTGAATCGTGCGGCGATACCGATGGCTTTTGTTGCAGCTCCCAGGAACGGGCCGAGTAACGTGACGGCCGCGCGGTCAACGCACCTACCGGGCAGATATCAATAACATTGCCTGAGACTTCAGAGACAACGGATTTTTCAATATAAGTACCGATACGGACATTCTCGCCTCGGCCGGTGGCACCCAGTTCTCGTATACCAGCAATTTCTTCACCGAAACGAACACAGCGGGTGCAGTGAATACAGCGTGTCATCTCGGTCGCAATCAAGGGACCGATATATTTGTCAAAGACCACCCGCTTGCCTTCGGTATATTGCGAAGCGCCGTTGCCATAACCCATGGCCACATCCTGCAATTCGCATTCACCACCCTGATCACAGATCGGGCAGTCAAGGGGATGATTGATGAGCAGAAATTCCATCGTGCCTTTTTGCGCATCTCGCGCAAGCTTGGACGCTGTGCGCACGACCATGTCCGGCATGACAGGCGTTGCGCAAGCCGGCAGTGGCTTAGGCGCTTTTTCCACTTCCACCAGACACATACGGCAGTTGGCAGCCACTGACAATTTCTTGTGGTAACAGAAGCGCGGCACGTCGATACCATTGGCATCAGTTACCTCGATCAGCATCTGACCTTTTTTTGCGGAGACGGCTTTGCCATCTACCGTAATCTGAATCGTGTCGTCGTCACTCATGCCTTTATTGCTCATCCGGGCAGCCCGACCTAGGCGGCCCGACCGGTGTGTTCTTTCACGAGGCTGCGCCCGTGCTCAATGTAATACTCGAATTCGTGTCGATAGTGTTTGACAAAACTCTGCACCGGCATCGCCGCCGCATCGCCCAGGGCACAGATGGTGCGACCAGCGATCTTGCCGGCGACATCTTCGAGCTTGGCGACATCTTCCGGCATACCTTTGCCTTCAACGATACGTGTCAACATGCGATACAACCAGCCAGTGCCTTCACGGCAAGGTGTACATTGGCCACAGCTTTCTGAAAAGTAGAAACGCGATATACGTCGTAAGGCTTGCACCATGTCGGTAGTTTCGTTCATGACGATGACAGCACCTGAGCCGAGCATGGACCCTGCATTCTTGGCAATCGAGTCGTAATCCATATTGGTATTCATCATGATGTCGCCTGGGACGACGGGTACTGATGAGCCACCGGGGATAACCGCTTTCAACGGGATGCCGTCTTTCATACCGCCAGAGAGCTCCAGCAATTCGGCAAACGGTGTACCGAGATTGATTTCAAAGTTACCCGGAGCTGCGACATGACCGGATACCGAAAAACATTTCTGACCGCCGGCATTCTCGATGCCCATGGACTGAAACCAGTCAGCGCCGTTGCGAATGATGGCCGGAACAGATGCAACCGATTCAGTGTTGTTGATTGTGGTGGGTTTACCGTACAAACCGAAATTAGCCGGGAATGGCGGCTTGAATCGTGGTTGACCTTTCTTGCCTTCAAGAGATTCAAGCAAGGCAGTTTCTTCGCCACAAATATAAGCGCCAGCACCGAGAGTGCCGATGACATCAATGCTGATACCACTACCTTTAATATTATCCCCTGCCCAACCATTGTCATAGGCAGCTTTTAATGCATCCATGAAACGTTTATAGACTTCATCCATGAATTCACCGCGCATGTAGTTGTAACCTGCATTGGCCCGGATGGCGTAACAACCGATCAGCATGCCTTCAACCAGGGCATGTGGATTGAATCGAATCAGATCGCGATCCTTGCAAGTACCCGGCTCTGATTCATCTGAATTAACGACAAAATAACTTTGTGGGCTGTCCTTCGGCATGAAGCTCCACTTCAGACCGGTCGGAAAACCAGCGCCGCCACGACCGCGCAAACCTGAATCCTTGACGATCTGTACGACATCTTCGGGCGTCAGTTTTTCATCGATTATCTTTTGCCAGGACTTGTAACCACCGATCTTCAGATAGTTTTCATAAGTCCATGGTTCATCAAACTGCAAGGTGCTGTAACACACCTGGTTCATTGGCTTGTCTGTCATGGCGCTACTCCAGAGTATCCAGAATGGCGTCAACCTTTTCAGGCGTCAGTCCGGTGTGATAGACGTGGTTGACTTGCATCATTGGCCCACCCGCGCAAGCCGCCAGGCATTCCTCTTCGACCTTGAGGAAAATACGTCCGTCGTCTGTTGATTCCCCAAGTTTGATTCCAAGCTTGCTCTCAACGTGATCGACGATACGATCCGAACCCATCAACATGCAACTGATGTTGGTGCAAATGGCAACACAGTGACGACCAACCGGCTGCGTTTCAAACATGGAATAAAAACTGGCCACTTCATAGACGGCGATCGGCGCCATCTCGAGCTTGGCAGCAACCGCATCCATCAACTCGGTCGATAACCAACCCTGATTCTGATGTTGGGCGATGCTCAATGCCGCCAGTACCGCTGACTGCTTCTGATCATCCGGGAAGCGTGAAAGCCACTCATCGATCTCATGTAAGGAATGCTCGGACAGCACCGACTCAGGCGCTGGCAAGGTCACATCTGCAGGTAAGGTACTCATCGATCAATCTCGCCAAAAACGATGTCCTGCGTGCCAATCAAGGCCACAACATCGGAGAGCATATGTCCACGGGCCATCTCATCCAACGCCGCCAGATGCGGAAATCCAGGAGCCCGAACTTTCAGTCGGTAAGGTTTGTTGGCGCCATCTGATACCAGAAAACAACCGAACTCGCCCTTGGGATGTTCAACAGCGGCATAAGCTTCACCCTCCGGCAAGCAGAAACCTTCGGTAAATAATTTGAAGTGATGAATCAAGGATTCCATATCCCCTTTCATCTCACCGCGTTTTGGAGGAGCGACCTTGTGATCTTCGGTCAATATCGGACCGGGGTTATTGCGCAACCACTCAACACACTGGCTGATAATTCGGTTCGACTGACGCATTTCCTCAACCCGAACAAGATAACGATCGTAGCTGTCACCGTTAGTGCCAACCGGAATATCGAAATCGACCTTGTCGTAAACTTCGTACGCTTGCTTCTTGCGCAGATCCCATTCAAAACCCGAACCTCGAATCATCGGACCGGTGAAACCGAGCTGCAAGGCGCGCTCTGGTGTCACGACACCGATACCAACTGTGCGCTGCTTCCAGATGCGATTGTCCGTCAGCAAGGTTTCATATTCATCGACGCATTTTGGAAAGCGTTTAGTGAAATCCTCGATGAAATCGAGCAAGGAACCCTGGCGGTTTGCATTGAGTTTGGATGCGGCAGATTTACTGGTGAATTTTGATGATTCGTATTGCGGCATGCGATCAGGCAAGTCACGCGCAACACCGCCCGGACGATAGTAGGTTGCATGTAAACGAGCACCGGATACGGCCTCGTAACAGTCCATCAAATCTTCGCGTTCGCGGAAACAGTAGAGGAACACAGACATCGCACCGATATCCAGCCCGTGAGCACCGAGCCACATCAGGTGATTCAGAATGCGCGTAATTTCGTCGAACATGACGCGGATGTATTGCGCACGCTCTGGCACTTCAACACCGAGTAATTTCTCGATGGCCATGACATAGCCGTGTTCGTTACACATCATCGAGACATAGTCGAGACGGTCCATGTAACCGATGGTCTGGTTATACGGTTTGGACTCGGCAAGCTTTTCGGTGCCACGGTGCAGCAAACCGATATGCGGGTCAGCCCGTTCAACGACTTCCCCGTCCATCTCCAGAACGAGTCGCAGAACACCGTGCGCCGCAGGATGCTGCGGACCGAAGTTCAGTGTGTAGTTACGTATCTCAGGCATCGTCCTGGTCCGGGGTAGCACCCTCTACGTAGCGGGCGTCGTCACGTATGACTCGTGGTACCAATACCCGCGGTTCGATACTGACGGGCTCATAAACAACTCGTTGCTTGACAGGGTCGTAACGCATTTCGACATTACCGATCAATGGAAAATCCTTGCGGAAAGGATGACCGGTAAATCCGTAGTCCGTCAGGATGCGTCGCAGATCCTTGTGGCCATCGAACAAGATGCCAAACAGATCAAACGCTTCACGTTCGTACCAATCGGCGTTGTTCCAGATCGGAGTCAAAGAAGGAACAACCGGCATATCATCATCTGCTGCGGCACAACGAAGTCGCAGGCGCACATTGTGATCCATGGAAAGCAGATGGGACGACACGACAAATCGCGGCTTGCCGGTATCTGGCAAATCAATACCGGTGTCAAAGGTCAGCGAGCCGACAGAACTTGAATCTACGGCGCGGCTAAAGCTTGCCATGCCTTCGGTATCGGTTGACCACTCACCGACGCCAAAGGTTGCATAGTCAACTCCGCACAAATCACTGAGCTGCGTAAAGCGCAGGGACTCATCATCGTGCAGTTTTCTCGCAACCGTCAGCAGCTCCTCTGGCGCTACATCCATGACGATGAGATCGACTGACTCGGCAATGCTGGCATTGTCGGGAAAGGCTTGTCGCAAGGACGCCAACATGGAATCGATTCTTGACATGAACCTACCGCGCAATCGTGTTGGTGGTACGGATTTTCTTCTGCAATTGCAGAATGCCGTACAACAGTGCCTCAGCCGTCGGCGGGCACCCGGGAACATAGACATCGACCGGGACAATACGATCGCAACCCCGGACCACTGCATAGGAATAGTGGTAATAGCCACCACCGTTGGCACAGGAACCCATCGAGATGACCCATTTGGGATCGGGCATCTGATCGTAGACTTTGCGCAGTGCTGGCGCCATCTTGTTAACCAGCGTACCCGCAACGATCATCACATCGGACTGGCGCGGGCTCGGACGAAAAATAATGCCGAATCGATCGAGATCATAGCGAGCGGCTCCCGCGTGCATCATCTCGACAGCGCAGCAGGCGAGACCAAAAGTCATTGGCCACATCGAACCGGTACGCGCCCAGTTGATCAGCTTGTCGGCCGAAGTGGTGACAAAACCCTCTTCCAGAACACCTTCTATACCCATCTTGCTATTCCCACTCGAGCGCGCCCTTTTTCCACTCGTAGATAAAACCGATAACCAGAATAAACAGAAAAATTCCCATGGCAGCAAAGGCTGCACCGGAAATCGAATCCAGAACCACAGCCCACGGTACGAGGAAGGCAATTTCCAAATCAAAAATAATAAACAGGATTGCGACGAGGTAGTACCGCACGTCGAATTTCATGCGCGCATCTTCAAAGGCTTCGAAGCCGCATTCGTAGGGTGAATTTTTGTCGGCACTCGGATTGGACGGACCGATGAGGCGGCCGGCGGTCAGCAGCCCGACGCCGAGACCCAGGCCGATAAGAATAAACAGCAGCACTGGGAAATAATTTGCTAACACGTACGCCTCCCGCTTTTGGCTCAGACCATGGCTTATGCCACCCTCGAAAAAAACCGAGGGCTACTAAATTACGATGGTGCCGACGCCCGGACTCGAACCGGGACAGCTTGCGCCACTACCCCCTCAAGATAGCGTGTCTACCAATTCCACCACGTCGGCGATTTACAAACAAAAAAGACCACTGCGGTCAGCCGAAGAACTATAGCGTAAAACTTTTGATCTGTGGGCTACCGAAGGTTATTAAACCGGCTATTCAGCGGGTTTCGGCAGCTCGGAATCGGTACCACTGGATGCCGGCGTCGCGTCTTCGCTGGCGCCATCCGCTGCAGGTGCTGCCAGTTCGCTGTCATCGCTGCCAACACCGCCAGGCAGATCGGAACTCGCCGGGCTCGACTCTGTCACGCTGCCGGTGTCAGTAACTGAGCGAATCGCGCCGTCACGATTTGCCGCCATGTAAAATAGCGCCAGACTGGTGAGGAAGAAAAGTGTAGCCGCAATGGTGGTTGCGCGAGCCAGGAACGAGCCAGAGCCACGCGCACCGAAAACGGTCGCGGACGCACCGCTGCCGAAAGCAGCACCGGCATCTGCGCCTTTCCCATGCTGCATAAGCACGAGACCAATGACCACGACGGCCAGTACTACATGAATTACCAATGCCAAGGACTGCATAGTGTCTATATCTCAATCTGATGCGCGTATTCTAGGCTGATTGTGCCCGTTACGCTTGTGACTAGAAGTTAAAGGCGTTCTCTCAGGACGCAGCACGACAGATAGCCAGAAACGAAGCAGCCTCAAGCGACGCCCCGCCGATCAGCCCACCATCGATATCGGCCTCTGCAAACAAGGTCTCCGCATTGTCCGGCTTGACGCTACCGCCGTACAGAATCCGAAGTTCGTCAGCAATGGAATTGCTTTGCCGGGCAAGGCGTTCACGAACCAACTTGTGGACAGCTTGTGCCTGCGCCGGACTGGCCGTCTTGCCGGTGCCTATCGCCCAGACTGGCTCGTAGGCTACGACCATGTTCTGGAACGCATCGATGCCGCAGTGATCGACCACCGCATCGAGCTGCGCGCCAATCACAGCATCGACCTTGTCGGCTTCACGCTCATCGAGGGTTTCACCCACACACAAAATGGGAGTCAACCCAGCTGTCTGCACCGCCTCGCATTTCAACGCGACCGTTGCGTTGGTTTCACCAAACAGGGCACGACGCTCAGAGTGGCCAACAATGACATAGCGACAGCCGTATTCCGCCAACATGCTCGCGGCTACTTCACCGGTAAAAGCGCCAGTCGATGCGTCGCTGCAGTTTTGCGCGCCAAGCGTTACATTGGCCTCATCGAGCACCTGACGGACATCATTGATATGTAGGCTGACAGGACAGATAACCACCTCGCAAGACAAGCCGCCTGTACCATCCGCGACGCCTTTGGCGAGCGCGACGACAGAATCGATCGTTCCGTTGAGTTTCCAGTTACCTGCGACAATTTTCTGCCGTGATGACACATCGCACCTTCAGCGTTTGAGGGTAAACCGCGGAAGGATACCTAGCAGCGGCGCCATAGTCCAGCACAGGGGACATTTGCGTTCAGTCGAGCGCGTCCCCGACCGCATTTGCCACCTGCTGGCAAATGCGCTCTACATCGTTGGCAACCTTGCCTTCAACCATGACACGCACCAGTGGCTCGGTACCCGAAGGCCTGAGCAGGACACGACCGTTATCACCGAGGGTCTTTTCCGCTTGTTCTACAGCCGTTTGTATCTCGTCATGTTCGCTCAAGTCCACCTTTTTCGAGACAGGTACGTTGAGCAACACCTGAGGGTATAGCTGCATGTCGGCGCGCAGCTTGGCCAGTGAGTCGCCAGTAGACTTCATCACAGCAAGAACTGCTAGCGCAGCAACGATCGCATCACCTGTCGTGACACGATCAAGACAGATGATATGTCCAGAGTTTTCACCGCCAAGCTCCCACCCTTCCTTGCGCAGTAATTCCATGACATAACGATCACCGACACCGGCGCGTGCAAACGGGATATTCATCTCTTCGAGTGAATGTTCGAGCGCAAGATTGGTCATCAAGGTACCGACAACGCCGCCTTTGAGCTTCCCGTCATTTTGTCTGGCCCGCGCCAGCACATAAAGTATTTCATCACCATCCACGATCTCGCCACGATGATCGACCATGATCAAGCGATCGCCATCGCCATCGAGCGCGATACCAACATCTGCACGTTCCAGCAAGACGTGAGCACGAAGATTATCAGGCGCTGTAGCGCCACATTCCTTGTTGATATTGGTGCCGTTGGGTTCAGCACCAACTGCGACGACATCAGCCCCGAGTTCTTCGAATACTTCTCGGGCAATATGATAAGCGGCACCATTCGCTGTATCGACAACGACCTTCATGCCCCCGAGACGAAAACCGGATGGAAAAGTACTTTTACAAAATTCTATGTAGCGACCGGCCGCATCATCGACTCGTCGGGCACGCCCAAGATCTTTGGAATCAACCGTGGTCATTTCCTGTTTCATCATGGCTTCGATTTCAAGCTCGACCTCATCGGGCAACTTGCTGCCTTCCGTTGAAAAGAACTTCAGACCATTGTCATAAAACGGATTGTGCGATGCGCTAATGACAATGCCGGCGGCTGATCTGAACGTACTGGTAAGGTAGGCGACCGCCGGTGTGGGCATGGGCCCTAACAATCGACTGTTGATGCCAGCCGACGCCAGTCCCGCTTCGAGGGCTGACTCGAACAAGTAGCCGGAAATGCGCGTGTCCTTGCCTATCAGAACTTCGCGATTACCCTTGGATGCCAATACCATTCCCGCAGCCCAACCGAGCTTCAGCACAGTCTCCGCCGTCATCGGGAATACGCCCACACGCCCACGAATACCGTCGGTGCCAAAAAATTCTCTTGCCATCTTTTATACCCACTCTCAGCCAGGTAACAGAGCGTTCCAGCTCATACTTCAAGTCGTCTACATCAACGCGTCGCGAGCCATACCTTTATGGCATCGGCCATCTGCCTAACATCATGAACCCTGACTATGGTAGCCCCTTGTTCAATACATCGCATGGCGGCCATTACCGAAGCGACTGTCCGATCGGACTCATGATCATCAAGCATCTCGGCGAGCATACGCTTGCGGGACAGGCCGGTAAGGACGGGGCCAGATGCCACCAGACGCGGCAGACCCCGCAACAAGGCAATATTATGTGCGAAAGTCTTGCCAAAACCAAAGCCGGGGTCCAGAAGAATCTGCTCACGCAAGATACCGACATTTACAGCTTCATCTCGCCTTTGTTCAAGGAATTCAATGACATCAGTAACGACATCGTGATAACTGGGATCTGATTGCATCGTCGTCGGCTGGCCCTGCATATGCATCAGACAAACCGGCAGGCCAGTGTCGGCTGCCGCTGCAAGCGCACCCTCTCGTTGCAGCGCCCAAACGTCATTGATCAGCCCGGCACCAGCGCCTGCTGCGGCGGTCATTACCAAAGCTTTACTGGTATCAATTGAAATGATGGTGTCGAAACGGGCTGCCACGGCCTCCACAATCGGAATGACCCGGTCGAGCTCCTCTTGTACCGAGACTGGGTCGGCCCCTGGACGTGTTGATTCGCCGCCTATATCGATCAAATCGGCACCTTCGGCGAGCATCCGTTCGACCTGACGCAAAGCATCATCAAACGTTGAAAATTGACCACCGTCAGAGAAGGAATCCGGAGTGACGTTCAGAATTCCCATGATGCGAGGACGATCAAAGCCCAGCATTCGCGGCCCACACTGCAGCACCGTTTTAGAGGTCGAACTCAGTGCCGACATGGCCGGCACCAAGTCTTCAACCATCGATCAGTGCAGGCTTGGTGTCGGATCATCGGCGGGATCTTCATCATCGCCGAGTGCTTCATCATCCGATTTGGCATCCGGTGCCTCGGGCTTTTTCGGCCGGTTGCCGGCAGAATCATCGCCACCCCAGTCAGCGGGAGGCCCAGGCTCCTCGCGCGCCATCAGCCTGTCAACCTGCCCTTGATCAATCGTTTCATATTTGAGCAAGGCGTCAGCCATCGCATGCAGGATGTCCATATTGTCGGTCAACAACTTTTCCGCACGATCGTAATTGTTGTCTATCAAGGCCCGAATTTCCGCATCGATCGTGGTGACCGTATCACTGGACATCGGTTTTTGCTGTGTCGATGAGCGACCAAGAAAAACTTCGCCCTCTTCTTCGCTGTAGGCAAGCGGACCCAGTTTGTCGGACAAGCCCCACTTGGTCACCATGTTTCGAGCAATTTCGGTCGCACGTTCTATGTCGCTGGAGGCACCCGTTGTTACATGATCTGCACCAAAAATAAGCTCTTCAGCGATGCGTCCGCCGTATAAGGATGAGATGCGGCTTTCAAGTTCTATCTTGCTCTGGCTGTATCGATCTCCTTCAGGCAAATACATGGTGACACCCAAAGCACGGCCGCGAGGAATGATCGTGACCTTGTAAACCGGATCATGTTCAGGCACCAATCTGCCGACGATCGCATGTCCAGCTTCGTGGTAGGCGGTGAGTTTCTTTTCTTTCTCGCTCATGACCATCGAGCGCCGTTCGGCACCCATCATGATCTTGTCCTTGGCCCGCTCGAAATCACCCATATCGACTTGTCGCTCGTTGGCTCGGGCCGCAAACAAGGCAGCCTCGTTGACCAGATTGGCGAGATCGGCGCCAGAAAAACCTGGGGTTCCGCGAGCAATCAGCTCTGGGCGCACATCATCAGCCATGGGCACCTTGGCCATATGTACACGCAGAATCTGTTCACGCCCGCGTACATCGGGCAACGGCACGACGACCTGTCGGTCAAAGCGACCGGGACGCAGCAGTGCCGGATCCAGAACATCAGGACGGTTGGTCGCGGCAATGACAATGACGCCTTCATTACCTTCAAAACCATCCATTTCCACGAGCAACTGGTTCAGTGTTTGTTCACGTTCATCATGCCCACCGCCGAGGCCTGCACCACGGTGGCGACCTACCGCATCGATCTCATCAATAAATATGATGCAAGGTGAATGTTTTTTCGCTTGCTCGAACATGTCGCGTACACGGCTTGCGCCGACACCGACAAACATCTCGACAAAGTCTGAGCCAGAAATAGTGAAGAAAGGGACTTTAGCCTCACCAGCGATAGCCTTGGCCAGCAAGGTTTTACCGGTACCCGGTGAACCCACCATCAACACGCCGCGCGGAATCTTGCCACCGAGTTTCTGAAACTTGCCCGGGTCGCGCAGGAATTCCACAAGCTCGGAGACTTCTTCCTTGGCTTCTTCGACACCAGCAACATCGGCGAAGGTTACCTTGACCTGGTCTTCATTCAGCAGGCGCGCCTTGCTCTTGCCAAACGACATCGCCCCACGCCCCGAGCCACCGCCCTGCATCTGACGCATGAAGAAGATCCACAGACCAATCAGAAAAATGAACGGGAACCAGCTAACCAGAATATGCATCAGCATGCTCGGGTTTTCGGGTGGAACGCGCTCGAAGTCGATATCGGCGCGGTTCAGCTCACCAATTAGCG
>CAYUZB010000067.1:14916-20496 GCA_964449565.1 uncultured Granulosicoccaceae bacterium
TCGGGTGGAACGCGCTCGAAGTCGATATCGGCGCGGTTCAGCTCACCAATTAGCGAACTGTTGTCAGTTTCCGGGCTGAAGGTGGTGAACGGCTTGTCGCCGCGCAAACCGGTGATTTCGACATCATCGAATTTCACCCGCTCGACCTGCCCGTTCTGGACGCTTTCCAGAAATTCAGAGTATGGAATCTGGTCCGACGGACCACGTTGATTGCCCAGATTGTTGAACACCGTCATCAGAATGACTGCGATGACAACCCACAACAGGACGTTTTTCAGTAGATCGCTCAAAGAATTACCCCAAGGAGTCCGGGCCCATGCCCATCCTCATGATTGCCAAAAATGGCGGGAGACCCACCATCATATCAAGTTCCTTGCCACCACATAGACCTCACGGCTACGAGATCGCGAGGCATCCGGCTTTCGGATCTTTACCTGTTGAAACTGAGACCTGAGTTCCCGCACGAATGGGTCGAAACCCTCGCCCTGAAAAACCTTCGCCACAAAAGCCCCCTCGGGGTTCAACACTCGGGAGGCGGTATCCAGCGCCATTTCGACAAGACCCATGGCTCGAGCCTGATCACTCGAAGCCACCCCACTTAAGTTAGGCGCCATATCAGACAAAACAAGGTCAGCGCCGTTTTTCCCCACCTCTGCTTCGATCGCATCGGCCACACTTTGTTCAGTAAAATCGCCCAGAATGAAGATCATCGCATCTGCACTGCCCGCCACGCTGTCCATTGGCAGAATATCAGAAGCAATGATTTTTCCTTCAGAACCGATTTTTGATGCCAGATATTGCGTCCATCCCCCTGGCGCTGCCCCGAGCTCGACAATGATGCTGGATGGCTTGATCAGCTGGTCTTTTTCATCAAGCTCGATCAGTTTATAAACCGCTCGGGAACGATAGCCATCCGCTTGCGCCCGCTGGACATGGCTGTCATTGACATGTTCCTTCAACCATCGATCACTGCTTTTACTTCGCAAAACTGTTTTTGACCCTTGTCGCAAAGCCTTTAGCACCCAAGGCGTATCGCCGAACCATTACACTAGCATCCCGTGATGCATTACACATGTATTAGATACGGCCAGCTAACCTACACCGATCACCCACAAAAACCATGAAAAATGAAAAGCCCCTGCAAAAGGACCAGATCAAACAGCTGCGGGCCCTCGCTCACGGACTGAAACCGGTCGTCAGACTGGGGCAGCACGGACTAACGCCCGCGGTCACCGCAGAACTTGACCGTGCACTGGAACATCACGAATTGGTGAAAATCAAGCTCAACGCCGATGGACGAGATGCCAGGGCTGAGCAACTCGACGCCCTGTGCAAGGCAACAAGAGCCGTCACCGTGCAATCGATTGGACATACTGCTTGCCTGTTTCGACGCAATCAGAAAAAACCTGTTATCACACTGTTGTAAAACAGCCGGCAAAGTGCGCTAACGGGCTTTTGTTTCAACAACATCTGGCAAGTGAACTCTGGCCCGGAACCCACCGAGCCTGGATGACTTGTCAAAGTCGAGCTTGCCATCATAAGTATCGACAATGTCTTTGACGATCGACAGTCCTAATCCATGCCCTGATATTGATTCATCGAGTCGCACGCCTCGATCGGTCAACTGACTGATTTCTTCGGGTGAACAGCCCGGACCGTCATCCTCAACTTCAAACAACACGCCATTGGCAGCACGTACATTGACCATCACAACACTGTTTGCCCACTTCACGGCATTATCCAGAAGGTTCCCGATCAACTCCAGCATGTCTTGTCGGTCATGCAGCAATTGCACATCCGGACCGATGCTGTAGCGCACATCAATCTTTTTCTCAGCGTACACCTGCTGCAACAATCCGATCAAGGGGGGTAACTCTGCGTCGATATCAAAACGTTGGCCAACTGTGCCTCTACCTGCCAAGCGCGCTCGTTTGAGTTCACCATCAATCAGCGTGCTGATCCGTTCCGCATGCAGGTGTACGGAATCATCACTCTCTTTATCGGCCGCTCGCAGCAAAAGATTCATCGGCCCCTTGACAGCATGCGCCAGATTACCCACCGCATTTCTCGACTGGCGCAAGCGCTGATCGAAACGCAATAAAAGACGATTGAACTCGCGTACCAACGGCATGATTTCAACCGGCACATCTTCTGACAAGGAGGTGACCTTGCCGCGTTCGAGACGGTTGATGTCGTGTCGTATCGCATCCAGTTGCGAAACCGATCCTTTGACAATGTAATGCTGTACAGCGACCAGCGCCGCAAGTATGGCGAGCGCAATACCGGCAAACAACCATTGAAAAACACGTAATCGGGATTGGATCGGTGAAACATCTTCGGCAACCGTTATCGTGAATGTCTGGCCTTCACGTGAATAGCCACCAGACCAGAGCAGTAACGGTGATTCACCACGCCCGAGCATTCGACGCTTGACTTGCTGACCTGCCGCTAGCATCGGAGTGATGAGATTTTGATCCCAGGCGGATCGAGACATCAGCTTATTGTCATTCGCAAGGCGAATAACAAAATAACGACCAGACGCCGGTAACTCATACCGATAATCAACGTAGCCGGTCAATCTCGCTGAAGCGCTGATGCCTAGTTGATCGATAAAAAGAGAGCGTTCAAGATTTCGCGCTTCCACTTGCAGGCGTGAATAAACGAAGCTCTCACTGAGTTGTCGGCTGGTCAAGGTGCCAGCCCACCAGAAGATGAACATCAGAACGACAAGGCTTGCAATCATACCCGCCTGCAGGCTGCGCTCAAGGGAGTTCAAGCGAAACCTCGCGCAGGGTCTGTCAGGCTACTGGATCATTGAACACATAACCCTGCCCGCGTTTGGTCAGGATCATCTGGGTGCCAATTTTTTCCCGCAGTCGACGAATATAGACTTCGATCAGATTGCTTTCGCGTTCGGACTCCTGATCATAGACATGTTCAACGAGAACGGATTTGGACAAGATGCGACCACTGTTCAACATCATGTAGCGCAGTAAACGAAATTCCGTACCGGTTAGCTGATAACGCTCCTTGTTACCGACCTCGACTTCCTGTATGTCCTCGTCAAGTTTCAGGCTGCGGGTTTCTATCTGATAGGCCGTGCGGCCGTGGCGGCGATAGATCAATGCGCGGACCCTTGCTATCAGTTCTTCGGTATGAAACGGCTTACCCAGATAGTCATCCGCACCAGCCTTGAACCCATCAACACGTTCGTACCATTGATCACGGGCTGTGAGTACGATGACAGGCACCTTGTTCTTGGCCTTGCGCCAAGTTTCCAGCACGTCCATTCCCGGTTTTTGCGGCAAGCCAAGATCGAGTATTACCGCGTCATAAGGCTCGGTATTACCCAGATGTTCAGCATCAACGCCGTTGTTGGCGACGTCTACCGCAAACCCCGCCTTGACGAGATCGCTCTTGAGCAGAGCAACCAGATCAGGATCATCTTCGACCAGCAAAAGCCGCATGTGTGTCAGTTCCTAACCCTTACCGCGCCAAGGGATTTGTTTTGTTGATGATAAAGCGCATGACGATGTCGAACAATAGTTCCGAGCAAACCAAGCAGGATAATCGTAACCCAAATGATTTCATAGTAGGCTGAGAGTGGATAAAAGGCGATTTTCCAAAGTATTTACAGTCAGCTAGCGCACATCAGCACATGATTTTGTGATAAGGCTGGCAATTCGTACTGATTTTAGTAGGATAGAGCAACGACTCGACGGCTACCGACCCGACGACCCATGGCACGAAACCATAACTTCTACTTTGACAAGGACGGAAGTCCCCGTGCTCGCGGCCCTGCCTCTGAAAAGGTTCTAATGACTTTCCTTGAAGTGGACGTACAGGGCAGCGACCATATTTGTCACGACCTGATGGAAGACCTCACGGCCATCGAGGATGAGTCGGATGACTCGCGCGAATTCATCGGCAATGCTCACAGTGTGACCATCACCCCGGACGGCGTAGTCATCGACAGGCTGCACGATGGCAACCTCGAGGGAGATGACGGGAGCGCGGCAGACCATCCCTATAACGTGGCCTTGAAGCACTTTCGTGAAATCCTGGAAGACTGGGAAGCGTTCATACTGGATGATCAGCTCGATGATCCAATGCTCGACGATGAGCTCCTGACCTGACGTTAGGTGATAGGCTTGTAACTCTCGGCTTATCCACCCTATACGAGTCAACAAATGAACAAAATCCTCAACGAGCTTCTGGGTGCGGGTAACAACCCGGCACTCAGCCAGCTGCAAAAACAGTTTGATCTGTCCGAAAAGGAAACTCGCGTTGCGGTCGAGGAACTGATACCGGCGCTACAACGTGGACTGCAGAACAATACCCGGGAAGCTCCCGGAATGGATGATTTGCTGGAAGCGCTTCGGACCGGTGAACACGCCAAATATATGGAACAGCCAGGCTCGCTCGGCAATTCGACGACCACTAAAGACGGTAACGACATCCTCGGACATATCCTGGGTAACAAGGATGTCAGCCGGGAAGTAGCAAAACGCGCGTCAAACAAGTCTGGCATCAGTTCCACCATTCTCAAGAAGATGCTGCCCATTGTCGCGACAATGGTCATGGGCAGCCTGAGCAAGAAAGTCATTGGCGGCAATCGCGGTGCAGTCAATCGCAGTAGCTCAGGCGGTTTGTTGACCTCTCTGCTCGATGGTGACAATGACGGTTCTGTGTGGGATGACGTTCTTGGCATGGCCGCCAAAACCATGTTGCGATAACGATAAATAAGTAAAAAAGAGCATTAGTTATCCAAACAAAAGGAGCAAGCTTGTATGACCAAGCAACTGATTCTGGATGCAGACAAGTGCACCAGTTGCCTGCAATGTGAAATAGCCTGCTCACTCGAGCATGAAGGTTTGTTTGCTCCGGCATTCTCACGCATCAAGGTTTTTGAATTCGAGCACGGTCGACGCAATGTTCCTTATACCTGTACACAGTGTGAAGAAGCCTGGTGCATGCAGGCTTGCCCGACCGATGCCATCAGTATCAATCAAGATCTGGGGACGAAGGTTGTCAATGATGCGTTGTGTGTTGGTTGCAAGGTTTGCACAATTGCCTGCCCCTACGGGACCATCAACTTCAACACACGCAGTGGCAAGGTAACCAAGTGCGATCTGTGTGATGGCGATCCAAAATGTGCTGATGCCTGCCCAACCGGTGCGATTGTCTACGGAGAGGCAACATGACCTGGCATAAACGAGTACTGCGTGTTGATTTGACCACGCATGAAACGTTCATTGAACCGTTGAATGAGGAGTGGGCGAACGACTATCTCGGTTCACGTGGGCTGGCCTCCAAGTATCTGATGGAGATGATGGATCCAGCCGCCGATGCTATGTCGCCAGACAATGTGTTGATCTTTGCCACTGGCCCACTTACAGGCACTATGGCCTCGACTGGCGGACGCTATGCCGTAGTAACCAAAGGACCGTTAACCAATGCCATTGCCTGCTCCAACTCTGGTGGCAAGTTTGGCGCCGAACTCAAGTTTGCCGGATACGATTTGCTGATTTTGCAAGGGCGTTCGGCAACGCCTGTGTACCTGCTGATTCAGGATGACAA
>CAYUZB010000068.1:0-20145 GCA_964449565.1 uncultured Granulosicoccaceae bacterium
GTTCTGAATCTGAACTTCAACCATTTGAAGAGCAACTAGTGCCCAGAATATTTTTCAGCTGAGCTGAAATTCCCACCTGGATTCCACTCAAACATTATCAAAACAGCCCAAAATATACCCGGTGCTGGACGACAGATGATTGCCACCCAAAAAAACATCCC
Source organism: uncultured Granulosicoccaceae bacterium (assembly GCA_964449565.1). Lineage (GTDB taxonomy): Bacteria > Pseudomonadota > Gammaproteobacteria > Granulosicoccales > Granulosicoccaceae > Granulosicoccus. The sequence goes on from CAYUZB010000068.1 coordinate 162, forward strand.
ACCGCAAAATCTCAAACTGCGGCTTCGCAATCAAATATAACCCAAACCATATGAAGCCAGCGTGATATGCGGCGATGTTATCACCCCCGTATAACAGTTACATCCTTCATTTCTGTGAGCAAAATTCGCATTTCCAACTGCTTGTAACCCGGAAATCGTACTTGTATCAACAAGTCTGCCGATAAATAACGCAACGATCATAATTCTTCACGGTGGATTACTCGTTAAATTCAAGCCACTGTAAATTTTGCAGGCCCATTTCTAGTGAGTAATGAGTAAATTGTATTTCTAGCAATGAACCGATAATCACAACTACATATGAAATCGTTTCTAACCATTCGTGGCAACCTTATCTTTATCAATCTGATAGTTATCGCATTGATTCTGTGGTTGACAATAAGCTTTCTCTACATAGCTGTTGTCCAACGAGTGGATGCTGAAAATTTGCAAGCTAATGTTCAAACTGAAAGGCTATTATTTCAAGCGAATAGAGCTTTAGCGCAAGAGCGCAACAAGTTCACTACGCACTTAAATTCTCCCGAACCATCTGTGGATCAACGCGGCCAACAGGTCCAAGCTCTAAAAAGCTTAGGAAAAAATACAGATTCAATTCTCGACGCAATAATCACAAAAATTAATAGTCAACTCGAGAACTATCAATACGAGCGTATGGCGACAACCTCGTCAATTCTAGAGATGCAATTAAAGGAATTGGAAATAAGTCATGCCAGACTACAAGAACGTCGAAGTCACTCGATTTCACAACAGCTTTCTAACGCTAACGCAGGTCATCCTGAAACATTCAATCTACTGTTCATGAGTCAAACGGATATAATCAACGTACTTGTTGACCTTGCCAGAAGCTTGAAATACCTACCAAACACCAACGCTTCCGCTATCTCTCATTACCACTCACTGTTGAATGAAATTCTTGCGGCAAATGTAGAATTGGCTAATAAATATGCCTTCTGGAATAATATTTCCTCAGGCAACCGTATAACCAACCCTGGAAATCAGTTACAGATCGCCGCTCAGAGTCGAACTCTTGAGCAACGCCTTGACAAAATTGTGTCTCTTTCTCAAGCTAGCGACGATTCCTCGAAACTGTTGCCAATCGCTGTTCGCTCAAGAGATATTTATCGACAAAGTCGCTATCAGGATGAACGAAGATTCCACTCTCTGAATGGGTTGGTTAGTCATGAGGACAATAAGCATCGCGAATTAAAAACAGTCATTCTTAACGTTTCAAATCTAATGACTGAACTGGGCGAGATAACTCATTTATCATTGGAGAAAATTTCCAAAAACTATAGAATAAAATCGACTAGAAATCTGATAATCGATATTTTTCTTATATTCCTATGCGTCGCGATTACAATAGCTTCTGTTGCTATCAATCGAAAAGTTAAGCGTTATGCCTACTACGACAGCTTGACACAACTTCCCAACCGTATGAATTTTGAATCAACATTGCGGAATTTATCTACATCAGATTCGCAGATGCAAGCTGTAATTTTTATTGATCTGGATAGATTCAAAGCGATTAACGACAACTACGGTCATTCCTTGGGAGATGAGCTACTCAAAGAACTTGCGATAAGACTGAACGTAAACCGTCATCATTCACATTTGGTCGCACGAATGGGAGGTGACGAATTCGCGGTATTGGTACCTGATGCTTCTTCAACAGATGAAGTTGAAAAACTTGCGTTACAAATATCAGCTTCCGTGCAAGAAACCATCATGGTACGAGGGCTCGGCCTGAAGGTCGGCGCAAGCGTTGGGTTTTGTATTTCACCATTTGATTGTAAAAGCGGAGTTGAACTAGTAAAAAATGCAGATATTGCGATGTACCATAGCAAAGCCCACAAACTTGAAAGCCCCTACCGCTATAACGAAGAAATAGCCAACGACCATGCACAACGATTACAACTCGAACTGGATTTGAAAAAAGGCATTGACAATGGAGAGTTTGTTCTTGTCTATCAACCCAAAGTATGCACTCAGACAGGTAAAGTAAATAGTGTAGAAGCGTTAGTTCGATGGCAGCACCCAGAACGAGGCTTCGTATCTCCTGCAGATTTTATACCTGTTGCGGAAGACACTGGGTTGATGGGTTGTATAGGTCATTGGGTTTTAAACGAGGCGTGTCGTGAATTATCACATTTGCAAAAGAGCATCCATCCTGATCTACAAGTTGCGGTTAATATTTCTACCCAGCAATTTGGCGATGAAAATTTTGTCGATGACGTTTTCAAATCGCTAAGTAAAAATAATCTGAAGCATCAGAGTCTAGAGTTAGAAGTTACCGAGAGTATCGTTATGAGTGATGTCGGTCGCGTGGTTTCCATCCTCAATACGCTTAAAGATTCAGGCATTGCGATAGCGATAGACGATTTCGGTACGGGTTATTCGTCATTACAATACTTACAAGAACTACCGTTAGACACTTTAAAAATTGATCGCGCGTTTATAGTTGCGCTCAACGATAGTGATCCAACAAACTCAGTTGCCAATTCAATCGTCCAGTTAGCAAGATTGTTCAACCTTCAGACAGTAGCAGAAGGTGTAGAGACTGATGATCAAAATCAGAGCATCAGATCGCTGGGAGTTCATCATATCCAAGGATATCTCTATTCCAAGCCGGTCTCTGCAAATGAACTGGTAGCCACGATTAAGCAAATTGAATTGCAAAGTGGATTCTCCGAACAACACGCTGCCTGATCTCGAAGGTTTCCCGCACTTGTTGATTGAGTACTCGACACCCTGAACTGACAGGTGGTTATCCTGGAGCCTGGGCTCTCCACTTAATCGTGTTGGGCTTTATCATAGGGGCAAAGCTGTGATGTGCATCACTAAAAACCTGACTGGGCTGAATTGCCGCTGACACGTTTTTCGAGAAACTACTCTGGCCAGGCTTGATAAACAGAACCCGTGATTCCTCCTCGCCGCCGGTTCATATCGTCAAACATTCTACATGAACCCGACAAACGTCACTTGGTGGTTCACTTCACAACAGCGATCTTAAACACCTTAGATTCGTGCGTACACTAAACATCAGTAATGACCGACTCTTATTCGTCTTGACACCGCAATCGGGTCATTTTTAGAAGATACACTGGCATGCCGATTATTTTCTACAGTATAATTGACGTGAATCATGAAGAGTAAATGCGTGGATAGTCAGATCAGTCAAACAGCACAGGAAGGCAATCTACGCAAGGTATATTGCACACGGCGTCTATGACAACCGCTCAAATCAGTATCTTCATTATTCTGGCTGCGACCATGTCGCTGTTTATCTGGAATCACTGGCGGTATGACATAGTTGCCGGGTTAGCGTTGATGGCAAGCGTCTATACCGGCATTGTGCCGGTTGATCATGCCTTCGAGGGCTTTTCGCACCCAGCTGTAATCACGGTAGCGTGTGTATTGGTGATCAGCCAGGCACTCCAGTCCTCGGGGGTAGTTGGATTTTTTCTTAGCTACCTTGCTCTATTTCGGCGCAGAGCCAGAACTCAACTCGCCGCCAACTGTATAACCACATCCATTCTTTCAGCGTTCATGAACAATATAGGTGCATTAGCGTTGATGTTGCCAATCACAGTTCGAGATGCCCGCAAAGCAAAGCGCGCCGCTTCGACATTGCTGATGCCATTGTCTTTTGCGAGTCTATTAGGCGGCCTCGTTACACTAATTGGCACACCGCCCAACATAATAATAGCCAGCGTTCGTGCAGATCATTCTGGCGAGCCATTCAGTATGTTCGACTTTACTCCAGTTGGTTTGGCAGTAGCAATTTCCGGCATTTCATTCCTCGTGATAGCCAGTAAGTATCTATTGCCAAAACGCCAACAACAAGACAGCGCCGAGCAATCTCGCATCGCTCGTTACCTGACCGAAGTCCTTATTCCGCCAACATCACAATTGGTCGGCCAAACAGTAGGCTCCCTCGAAACAATGTGCGAGAACGAAGCTTCCGTCATGGCTATTGTTCGCAACAACGGCAGACGCCTGGCGCCTGGAACAAACGAAGCTATTCAGCCAAATGATGTTCTGATACTGCATGGTGATAGTGAGGCCTTGCAACCATTGTTCGAAGACACATCACTGGTGCACGCTGGCGCCGAACTGACTGACCCCGGTTGGCTTAAATCGCCCGATGTGATTGTAATCGAGGCTGTGGTAATGCCTAACTCCATGATCGAAGGTTTCGCAAGCCGTAGTATCGATATACACAAGCGCTTCGCCGTCAATTTGCTGGCAATCGCAAGAGAGGACCACCCAACAGTCGCTCGTTTGAAAAACGTTCGATTCAAAACTGGCGATGTTTTGCTCTTGCAAGGAGAGAAACAGGCATTGGAACAGTTTTGTGCCAATCTTGGATGTCTTGCTATAAAAAACCGAGGCATGGAAATCACGCCAAAACGTGCTGCCTTGACCACGCCATTTGTTTTTGCGCTTGGAATATTAGCCACCGCATTTGGATTGCTTCCCGTGCAAATAGCTTTCGCTACGGTGGTTGGAGCACTAGTGTTACTCAAAGCCGTGTCTTTACGCGAGGCATACCGCAGCATCGAGTGGCCGGTCATCGTGCTCCTGGGCTTTTTGATACCCGTAGGTGAAGCGCTGCAAACGACCGGCGCCACAGCGTTGATCGCTGAAGCATTGGTATCGATTGCCGAGGATATCCCGCTATGGGTTTTATTGACATTGATTCTGGTTACCAGCATGGGACTCTCGGATCTCGTGCATAACACACCGACGGCAATCTTGATGGCACCTATTGCCCTGAGTCTGGCAGATACTCTTTCCATGTCTGCAGACCCATTACTGATGGCTGTGGCGATTGGCGCAGCCTCACCCTATCTCACCCCAGTTGGGCATCAATCCAATACACTGGTACTGGGCCCTGGCAGCTATCAATTCAGCGATTATTGGCGACTCGGATTACCATTGGACATGGTGATCGTTACGGTAGCGGTTCCAATGATTATACTAGTTTGGGCTTAAGGCTCGGGTTTCGTTCACTCAGCAAGCCATCCATCACAAATACGACGCCATATCAAACGGTCAGCCGGAGAAGAGCTGTGCAGCAAACTGACAAGACCAGCTCCGCAACTTCTAACAGGCAGTCAAGAACCAGCTGGCATTACAAACCGACCTTACCGGTCCTTGTATCACCCTATTTTCGGTGGCCACCAAATGTCGGGCAGGTGGTCAAATGGATTGTGGGTGGCTGGTTTCCGCTATCAGAACGCCTGATCATTCTGTTACTGGCTATTCTGTCCAGCTTGTATTTTCAACCCTCCCCCGCGGCTACTCAAGAACTGTCGCTGGACTGGATCGCCGGCCTCTATGTGCGCAATTTTTTGCTGATGTCTTTTGTCGCCGGTGGATTACATTGGTACTTCTATATAGCGCGTAAACAAGATAACGAGCGTCGCTATGACGCTCGCCCATTTGCAACTTCAAGTCGTGTATTCACGTTTGGATCACAGGTTCGCGACAATATGTTCTGGACATTGACCAGCGGCGTCATGATCTGGACGCTATATGAGGCGCTGATGCTATGGGCAATCGCAAACAACTACGCACCCGAATTGTCCATGCCAGCTCAATGGGCATGGTTAGTTTTGATGATTCTGTTGATTCCCCTATGGGAAACCACGCATTTCTTTTTGATTCATCGGCTTATACATAGTTCCAAAATATACGCACGTGTTCATGCCCTACACCATCGCAATACCAATGTAGGACCCTGGTCAGGAATGTCCATGCACCCGATAGAGCACCTGGTCTATTTAAGTACCGTTTTGATTCATTTCGTTATTCCATCGACACCTTTTTTGATTGCCTTCCATCTGATGTATTTCACGCTTTCAGCCGCAACCACCCATTCGGGATACCAGGGTATTTTATTAAACGGAAAACTTGTACTACCTCTCGGCACCTTCCACCACCAGTTGCACCATCGATTCTTCACCTGCAACTATGGTGGGCTGGAGATTCCTTGGGATCAATGGACGGGATCGTTTCACGACGGGACTCCTGAATCGCATCAAGCTTTTCTCGCCAAACGCAAACAATGAATGGACCTTCAGGCAGTGAATTCCAAAGTCCACAGTTGGCCTGAAAACCACTGACACCGGCGCATCGAGTTATCATACTTCCACGGCGTGAAAATTGATGGCCTGATTCGAGTACCCAATCGACGATGTAAAAAATCAGCACTACCCCTAATCAAATCGCGCTCTATCATGGGTCGCCATAAAGTCAATATCAGGCCCTACTGGCACCACACGCGAGGGGTTGATCGATTCATGGCTCGCGTAGTAATGACACTTTATATGTTCCATATTCACTGTCTCCGCAATGCCAGGTTGCTGATAAAGATCACGTACATAAGCTGACAAATTCGGATAGTCTTCAATTCGCCTGATATTGCACTTGAAGTGACCAACGTACACAGGATCGAACCGAACCAACGTTGTAAACAGCCTCCAATCGGCCTCGGTAATCGTACCGCCTGTCAAATATCGTTGTTTCGACAAACGCTCGTCTAGCCAGTCAAGAGTTTCAAATAGTGGTGAGATCGCCTCTTCATAGGCTTCTTGCGTGGTCGCAAAACCACATTTGTAAACACCATTGTTGACAGATTCGTAAATCCGTTCATTCAAGGTGTCAATTTCAGCGCGTAGTGCTTCAGGATAGTAGTCACCGCTTTTCGCACCCACCTGATCAAATGCAGAATTAAACATGCGAATTATTTCTGGCGATTCATTCGAAACAATGGTGCGGTTTTTTTTATCCCACAACACCGGCACCGTTACTCGTCCGGAATAGTCCGGCATCGCCGCTGTATATATTTGATACATATAGTCAACACCGTTGACCGTATCTTCCACAACGCCATCGCCTGACTGAAACGTCCACCCTTTATCTGCCATATACCAATGCACGTTAGAGACAGGAATGATGTCCTCCAGGCCTTTCAGTGCACGAAATATCAGCGTTCGATGAGCCCACGGACAGGCAAGTGACACATATAAGTGATAACGATCTGAAGCTGCCTCAAACCCGGCATCACCACTAGGCCCGGCTGACCCATCAGCTGTCACCCAGTGTCGAAACTGCGGAGCTTTGCGCTTAAAACGACCACCGGTCGACTTGGTGTCGTACCACTGATCGACCCACTTACCTTCTTGCAAAAGTCCCATGAAGACATTCCTGAAATGTGAAACTAAAAATATCTGCGAAGTTATAAATCAAACGATCTGCGTGCTTTTATCGCTACTTGCTCAGCCTCAGCATATCCGATATAACCCGCACCGGTCACTTCATACGCGCTGCGTGGCAATTAGTGTCAAAGCACTTCGTTGATCGCTTCCACGGTCACTTTGACGACCTGCTCAATCTCCGATTCGTTAATACACAAAGGGGGTGAGAAACCTAGAATATCGCCCTGTGGCATGGCACGAGCAATTACGCCGCGCTTGACCATCTCGGCAGCAATCGACGGCCCGATCTTATTCGCTGGATCATAAAACTCATGCCTTTTCTTGTTCTGTACCAGTTCAACCGCGCAGGTAAGCCCGGCGCCACGAATGTCACCGACATGTGGATGATCAGCCAAGGCCTGATGCATTGCTTCGTTCAAATGGGCACCTGCCGCGCCAGCGTTGTTTACAAGATCGAGATTGTCGATGAGTTGCAGATTGGCAACACCAGCGGCTGCGCAGATCGGATGCGCTGAATAGGTCCAGCCATGACCGATCGGGCCAAACCTGTCGGCGCCCTGCTCTAGCACTTTCCACATCTTTTCACTGACAATGGAGCCGGACAATGGAGCATAAGCAGAGGTGAGCCCTTTGGCAATCGTGATCAGATCGGGTGTCATCCCGTAGTGATCTGACCCAAACATGCTACCCAGCCGCCCAAAACCTGTAACCACTTCGTCTGCTATCAACAATATGTCATGCCGATTCAATACCGCTTGAATGGCTGCCCAGTAACCTTCTGGTGGCGGCACGAGCCCACCGGTTCCCAGCATCGGCTCACCAATAAATGCCGCGATGGTATCCGCACCTTCTTTCTCGATAAGTGTTTCAAGACGTTGCGCACACCGTTCAGAAAATTCGGGTTCGGACAATGATCTGTCGTCACGTCGAAAATAGTACGGTGCATCAGTATGGAGAACAGGTGATAACGGGAGATCAAACTGATTGTGGAACAACTCAAGCCCGGTCAAGGAGCCCGACATCAAACCCGAGCCGTGATAACCCCGCCAACGAGAGATGATCTTCTTTTTCTCCCGCCGGCCCAGCACATTGTTGTAGTACCAAACCAATTTGATATTGGTTTCGTTGGCATCCGATCCACCAAGTCCAAAATAAACACGACTCATATGCTCTGGCGCGCGTTCCATGATCATTCGTGCAAGCGTAATTGACGCCTCGGTACCGTGACCCACGTATGAATGGTAGTAACTGAGCTCACGGGCCTGCTCGGCGATTGCTTCGGCTATTTCCTGCCTGCCATAACCGACATTCACGCAGTACAAGCCAGCAAAGGCATCCAACAATCGATTATTTTCACGATCAGTAATATAGACTCCTTCACCACCTGTCACGATACGATTGGGTAACTCGCCGCGCGCAAACTGCGCTACCTGAGTTGACGGATGAAAGAAATGATCTTGATCCCACTGTGTAAGTCGATCATTTCTCAAGGTATCACTCATGTCAGTATTCGGTTTATCGTGTGTGTAGGCAAGGAAGTTAATCAATACGAGCATCTACTATTGCTGCGATGGTATTGATCAGATAGGTGTATTCATGATACCACTACCTGTATTTCCTTCCGGCTTTTTAAACCGATCGACTTCCAGACAGTACATGTAAATGAACTTTCTATACTACTTATGCTTCGTCAGACAGTGCCTGCTGCGCAAAGAATGAAGTCTCTTTCGGTACTTCGGGCAATGGTAACTCAAAAGCCGAGCAACGAACTCGACCGGAAGTTTCCCCGCGAACCAGTTCATGTGTCAAAGTACTTGGCAACGCATTCGGGCTCAGCTCAATAGCATCCTCTGCATAGTAGGTACTGATATACAAGGTGCGTGGCTTATCAGACAGATTGGGAGCCGAGCCATGCAGCAAACTTGAATGCATCAAACAGACGGAACCCGCCTTACCCGTACATTTGACGATCTGACTCTGATGTTTTTCATACACATCATCACTCACTGCTCCAGTGAACACACCGTTATGCCACAACGGATACAACGGACCCTTGTGTGTACCCGGTACAACTTCTAGTGGCCCGTTCTCCAACGTCACTTCATCGATAAAAAGCAACGCAGTAATCAGATCATCGTTACTCATTGGCTGAAACGGAAAATCCTGATGAAACTTTACCTTGGTGGCCGCTCCTGGTAGTTTCGAATTAACTTTTCCATGATGAAACTTGATCGCAGGTCCAATCAATTCGGCAACCATGTCAACGGTACGCGCACTGCGCATCACAGTGGCGTACACTTCGGACACCTCTTCGGGTGATTGCACACGGCGCAACGCTGGAGCGTCTGCACCATGACCGGGTTCCAGGTCAAATCGTGGACGACCATCAAGCGTCTCGCCATAGTCGTCATCATAAGCACGACTCTCTTCAACCCAATGCTCAAACACGTCTCGAAGGTTGTTCAACTGAGCTGGCGTTACTGCATCTGCAACCATCAGATATCCATCGTGCCAGAATTGATCTCGCTGACGTCGCGTCAATACACTCATACCAGCTGCCCCCACGATTCACCACTCATATGTTGATATATATCATGTCGCTGGCAATGACAATACTTATTGACGGAATGGTAGCGTCAGTGTCGCATTCAGTTATGTAGGCCAAGCTGGAATAAGTTCGAAGCAGAAGATGCTCAACGGTCATCAAATCAACTGTTGCATCCTGAAAAGAACGATGATCAACTCCATTGAGTTGTATATGACGTATGTACGTCTTGAGCAAGTTATGATTTCGCGAGATATTCGCGTTTTATCAATTACACTGCGCGATCATTACCGCGTCTGGGGGCCGCTTGTAGTTCAACCCATTGATCTATACAGGCGAACAGCTCCTCCATAACAACCGGTTTACTCAAAAAATCATCCATACCGACTTCAAGGCAACGTTCACGGTCACCCTTCATTGCATTCGCTGTCAGCGCCACGATCGGACACCGCGGTAATTGCTGACTCTCTTCATAGGCACGAATTTTTTGAGTCGCCTCCATGCCGTTCATTTCCGGCATGGAAATATCCATTAATATCATGGTAGGTTGTTGAGCAATATAAGCTTCCACACCAAGAACTCCATTGTCCGCCATCTCGAATTCATAATCGCGAGATTCAAGCATGCTGCTGATAACCAACTGATTCACCATGTTGTCTTCTACAACAAGTAATTTGCTATCGGAATACGCTTTGGATTTTTCAGCATGTTCGACGCGCTCTGACGCTAGCTCAACGACATTATCCGGCAAATTTTCATCATTGGCCGCGACTTTGGGCAAGGGGTTGAGCGCCCGCAGCAAGTGTTCATGCAGAACATCGGATCTAACTGGCTTCATCAGGCAACCAACAAAGCCCAGTTCGCGAACCCGTTGACCCTGAATTGAATGATCAACAGAAGAGAGCATCAGTATGGGTATGTCGGCGAGAGCAGGTTCTGTCTTGAAACGGCTACATAGCTCATGACCATCGATCCCGGGCATTTGATAATCAAATATCGCGATATCGACGTTCGGCATCTCATCAGAATCACTAAAAAATAATTTTAATGCCTCTTCGCCACTACCAACCACTATAGGATGCATTCCCCACGCTTTGACTCGTCGACTCAATATTTCGCAGTTCAATGGCAAATCATCAACAATCAGAATATTCTTCCCGCTAAGCTCAAGACAATCACTTGAATTATCAACATGAACATAATTGGCGTCGACGGGCAGGCATATTTCAAACTCAAATCGTGACCCCTCTCCGAGCGTCGACTGTACGCTTATCTCGCCGCCCATCAAATTGACTAAACGGCGTGCAATAGCCAACCCAAGGCCAGTGCCTTCAAATCGACGATTGGATGCACCATCTACCTGCTCGAAGACACTGAATATACCTTCGAGCTTTTCTTCCGGGATTCCAATACCCGTATCTACAATTTCAAATTTCAAGGACGCCATGTCATCTTCGAGTCTTCCAGTCACATGCATGGCAACATGGCCTTCGTCAGTGAACTTGACAGCATTTCCGGCAAGGTTATTGATGACCTGTCGAAGTCGATCGGAGTCCCCGATAAAACGAGCAGGCAGATCTGGATGGTAATTGGTAACAATCTCGACACCCTTGACATGTGCTCGAGTCGCCAACATTGCACCGATATCCTCGAATACTTCTTTGAGATCGAAAGCAACAGGATCAATCTGTAGTTTACCCGCCTCTACTTTGGAAAAGTCGAGAATGTCATTGATTAACGTCAATAGGGCCATGGAGGAGCTTGAAATAGTTGACGCATAAAGCCGTTGCTCGCTTGACAATGAACTCTCAAGCAATAATTCGGACATCCCAATGACACCATTCATTGGTGTTCGAATTTCATGGCTCATATTGGCCAGAAACTCGGACTTACAACGATTGGATACCATTGCCTCGTTACGCGATTTTTTAAGATCTTCTTCACGCTCAGCGAGAGTAATTTCCTTATTCTTCAGTGCCGTGACATCAGCACGCATATCCACTGTGAAGTTATCACGAATCCTTGCTAAAACGACTTGCTGATAAAGATCACCGATTTCCTCACCTGTTTCTGTCAGCTCATGCGTTTTCACTGTGACAGGCTCACCACTAATAATATGCTTGCGACGCAAGGTAGTCATTTCGTTGACCCACATTTCTCTCTGAGATGCGCTATCGAAGCGCCTCTTTGCCGAGAGTTCAAGCAATTCCTTTTCAGATTGACCATTCGCCAATTTAACACCACGCTTTCGATAATAATGAGATGCTGAATGATTGAACTGAACAACCTTGTTTTCGTTATCAAAAATGATCAACGGGGCGTCCACGACGTCCAAAGCTGAACGCAACAAATCATAGCTTTTGAACATCTGTCGCAGTAGCGCAGAGATCAGAAAACTACTTCCAAGTAAGAGTAAAACCACAAATGTGACCGTTGTATCGGTCTGACTGGAACTCAAATGGAACTGTGTGTCGAGCAACCACCACAATGAATAGCCAACAACTATCGCAAGCGCGACTGGGAATCCGATCCATATCAGGTTGGGGTTTGAATCCAACACACGCTTCAAGCGATGCTGGCCTTCAACCCTAAAAGGTATATTTTTACTGTTGTTATGTCGCATTCAGATACTTCTGAATCCGTTTCCTGACGGATAGTGTTGATCGCCGATTACGGCCCTTTGTTGAATATCGGCTTCCGTATAAAAACGGATAGGTGAATAGCGGAAAATCGAGACTCAGTGCACATTTCCTGGGCAATCCCATAAGATGCCTGATTGGTTCAACGTTAATCGCAATTACAGGCGCAATATGTTGCAGTCCCCATTCAGCATGCAGGAATATTCTTCTCGGCAGGATTCAGTAAGAGCCAGCATGAGAGATAGATCGCTCGATGCCCTGGTCATCGGCGACCCAGGCAACATGAATTGGTTGACCGGATTTGACGCATGGTCATTCTACGTTCCTCAGATCATGCTGTTAACCCATGATAGAGGCCCTGTCTGGATGGGACGAGAGATGGATGCCGGCGCGGTTTCGCTGACAACGTACATTGGCAAGGACGATATCCAGCCATACCCCGAACAGTATGTACAACGCAATAGCATTCACCCCATGCAGGTAGTTGCGGAGTCACTCTGCGACGCAGGGCTGAACAAAAAGCGTATCGGCTATGAAAGTGATACCTATTTTTTCAGTCCGAAGGCTCTTGATTGTCTGCAAAAAGGTGTCCCTTCTGCACAATGGATTGATGCTGATCGGCTCGTCAATTGGTGCCGTGTCATCAAAAGCGATACGGAGATTGACATGATGCGACAAGCAGCCCGACTGGCCGAACAAGCCATGCAGGCTGCCTGCGAAACGATCGAGCCGGGAGTACGCCAATGCGACTTGATGGCAAAGATCATTGCGACTCAAGTGGGTGGAAATCAGGATTTTGGTGGCGACATGACCGCGCTATCACCGCTTGTTCTAGCCGGTGAAGCCGCCTCTACCGCTCATCCCATGTGGACAGATGAAAAATTTGTCGATGGGCAAACCGTCGCGCTAGAACTCGGCGGTACACGTAAACGCTATAACGCGGGACTGGCTCGAACGTTTCAACTCGGCTCAGGATCGCAAACCGTGTTCGATACCAGCGATGCGGTTCAGGAAGGTCTCGACGCCGTGCTTGCATCGATCAAGGCCGGGGTTGTTGCAAGCGATGCTCACCGAGCGTGGCAGCAAGTATTGGACAAACACGGCTTGGTTAAGAAAAGCCGTATCGGCTACAGCATTGGTGTTGGTTACCCTCCGGACTGGGGCGAGCACACGGTCAGCTTACGCAGTGAAGACCAAACACCACTGCAAGCCAATATGACATTGCACGTGATGCTTGGTATGTGGATGGATGGCTGGGGAATGGAACTGAGCGAAACCGTGCGGGTAACTGAGCATGGAGCGGAATGCCTGACTACATTTCCACGGGACGTGCATATTATCCAATGACAAAGCCGGCGATCTCGTCGTCGCCTGTCAGGCGATCGAACAGTGTTCTCGGCATCGTACTTATGTTGTCAGCGATGTTTTCTTTTGCTGTCGGCGATGCAATTGCAAAAATTCTGACAACGGATTTTCATCCGGTACAAATCATCTGGTTTCGCCAGATTGGCTTGTTCATCGGTGTATGTGTAATTATCGCCGGTCGGGGGCTGTCAGTCCTGCGCACGAATCGACCCGCCTTGCAGATGAGTCGCGGTGCCTTGGTGATTGTTTCGAGCGTTCTGTTTGTCTATGCCATTCGTCATGTACCCTTGGCTGATGCGGTAGCCGCCAGTTTTGTGGCCCCTTTCTTCGTGACCATTTTCGGCGCCTGGATACTGGGTGAAGATGTTGGCGTTCGCCGATGGTCAGCCGTGATTGTCGGCTTCATAGGTGCGCTGATCATCATTCGTCCAGGCATGGGGGTGATTCACCCTACTGTGTTGCTCGTGGTTATAGCGGCAGGATTCTTCGCCGCCAGACAAGTCATGGGTCGTTTGCTTGCAGACAAAGATAAAACCATAACAACTGTTGCCTATACAGCGATTACTGCAAGCATTGTCGTCAGCGTTCCGCTGCCGTTTGTCTGGGTAACACCGACGTTCGGTGTCATCTGGATTTATCTTTTTGTTCTCGCGTTTTCCGGCGCTTTCGGTGAGATCCTGATCATCAAATCACTCGAAGTCGCCGAGGCCGCCGCCGTCGCACCTTTCCATTACACAATAATCATCTGGGGCACTTTATACGGCTACCTCATATTTCAGGAGTTGCCCGATCAATGGACGCTTGTCGGCACCGTCATAATAGTCGCCGCTGGACTCTACACATTGCGAAGAGGTAGGCTAAAATAACCTACACGATAAACCAACGAGCTTGCCCTGTTCCGCCAACGTTCAGCTAGTGGCAGTTATGCTCAACCCTCATCCCGGGAGAACCACAATGAGCCTTACCAGAAATACCAAAACTGACACACTGACAAGGAATCGTTTCCTGGCAACAACGATGTCTGTCGCCATGCTTGTCGGACTTGCAGCCTGCGCAGCAGATGATCCGAACCGCCGAGCCAAAACGGGTGCGGGAATCGGCGCCGTGCTTGGTGCTGTAATAGGCAGTCAGGTCGGTGATGACAATGCGCTACTTGGCGCGGCTATTGGTGCATTGGCCGGTGGTGCCGTAGGTCACTATCAGGACAAACAACAACGTGCACTTGAGGTTGCTCTGGAAAATGAACTGAAACAACAACAAGTCAACGTCGAAAGACTTGATAACGATGTCTTGCTGGTAAGGCTCAACGACGGTGCATCATTTGACTTCGACTCAGCTGCATTGAAAGACAGCTTTCGCCCGACTTTGGACAAGATCGCCGCCGAAACGAGTACCTATGACAAAACTATCTTGCATGTAGTTGGACATACAGATACCGTCGGGTCGGACTCATATAATCAGACCCTTTCACAAAGACGTGCTGAATCAGTGGCGAATTACCTGCAAAACGATGGTGTGGATCAACGTCGCCTACGCACCGAGGGGCGCGGTGAAAATGAACCTCGACGTCCCAACACGACGGAAGCAGATCGCGCTGTAAACCGCCGCGTCGAAATTTTTATCAAGCCGATCGTTGAGGGACAGGAACAGAACGCTTTTGCAGCACCCTCATAAGGCGGCAAGTCTTGACAGATTTGGCTTAATGACAACCATCTATCACACAGGGATTTTTGTGTGACGTAATTGACGCTGCAACTTACGGGAAAAAAGTGCAAACTCGGCAGCATCTCGTCTTTGCGGCCCGGTGATTTTCTTGAACGAATCTGTCAAATCTCATGCCCGAGTTGTTGTCATCGGTGGCGGCATCTCGGGCTGTTCCACGCTCTATCATCTCACCCAAGAGGGCTGGTCCGATGTGGTTTTGGTGGAACGTGATGAATTGACTTCTGGCTCGACCTGGCATGCGGCAGCGCAGGTCACGCAGTTCGGCGGCAATCAAACGATGATTGCCCTGAAGCGTCACAGCATCGAGCTATACCAACGCCTGGCAGCCGACCCTGATCATCCAATCGCCTACCACATCACAGGTGGCATGCGCACTGCCTATACGCAGGACCATCTCGATCTTTATCACTACCATGTCGGTCTTGCGCGCGGCATGGGCGTTGATATGGAAGTCATCGATGCGCAAGAGGTAGGCAAACGTCACCCACTACTGTCTACCGACAATATACTCGGCGCCTGGTGGGACCCAATGGACGGTTACATTGATCCCTCAGGTATTACCTTTGCGCTCGCCCGACAAGCCAGAAAAGCCGGCGCCGAAGTCTATCGCTTCAACCCAGTGGAACAGATCAGCCGAACAGGCAGTGGTGAATTCATCGTACACACCCGACATGGTGACATCACTTGTGAAAAGGTAGTCAATGCCAGCGGTTACCGCGTTAATGAAATCGGCAAGATGCTCGGTGTCACGCATCCTGTTACCTCCATGGAGCACATGTATTTCCTGACTGAGAACATTCCAGAGATTGCAGCACTGGACTTCAAGGTTCCGATCATTCGCGACCCCGGCGATGATTTTTACAGTCGCCAGGAAAAGGATGGATTGCTCGTCGGCGTTTATGAGCAAGGCTGCAAGACCTTTGGCATGGATGGGATAGATCCCGACTTTACCAAGGCGCTTTGCCCGTCCGACCTTGATCGATGTCTGGATAATATGGACCGAATATTCGAGCGCCTACCCGCTTTGCAAACGACTGGCATACACAGTGTCGTCAATGGCCCAATCACCTATACGATTGATGGTCTGCCCCTGGTTGGCCCTATTCCCGGTGTTGAAAATGCCTACTGCATCATTGGCTTACGTGCTGGTATTGGTGAAGGTGGTGGTCACGGCAAGATCCTCGCCGAACTGATCGTTCACGGCGAATGCGAATGGGATGCCTGGTGCCTCGATCCACGTCGTTTTACCGAGTACGCGAATACCGAGCATACCTGCCTCAAGGCGATAGAGGACTATCAAAACGAGTTTCACTATCATATGCCACATGAGCATCGCGCCGCCGCACGACTCGCCAGAACAACGCCCCTTTATCCAACGTTGGATGCCGAAGGTGCACTTTGGGGTGTCGTCAACGGCTGGGAACGTGTGCTGTGTTTCAAGCCGGAAGATCAGCCGAGCTTCGTCGAAAAACACAGCTTTCGATTTACTGATACACAGAAAATTATCGCCAAAGAAGTAGCCTCGCTGACGAACAACGTTGGCGTCATGGAAGTCTCTGGTTTCAATCGTTACGAAATAAAAGGTCCAGGTACTACGGCTTTTCTCGATTCGATGATTTGTGGGAAATTGCCCAAGAGCATTGGCAAGGTAAATCTTAGCTATCTGCTTAATGAGCAGGGTCATGTCCTGTCTGAGGCGACCATTGCCAAACTTGGAGATGAACACTACTGGTATGGATCAGCAGCGGCCAGCGAGTGGCATGACCGAGACTGGTTGAACCGCTACAAGCCAGATTCAGTAACACTGCGAGAAATGACGACCAGCCACACGATACTCGTTGTAGCTGGCCCCAGATCTCGCGACTTGTTGCAGTTTCTATCACCTCGGTGTGATTGGTCGTCGGAAAATTTTCCGTGGATGAGTGTTCGCGACATGACATTGGGCCACGCTAGCGTTGTTGCCATGAGCGTCAGCTTTTCAGGGGAGTTGGCGTACGAATTACATATCCCGAACGAGCAGCTGTATCTCGTCTGGACGCTATTGAACGATGCGGGGAAGAAATTCGGATTGTCACGCTTCGGCTTATACGCGACTGAATCGATGCGTATGGAAAAAGGTTATCGCCACTGGAAGGCTGACTTGATCTACGAACGAAACCCGATCGAGTCCGGACTCGAACGATTCGTTGATCTGAACAAGGAAGACTTTATCGGCAAGCAGGCCTTGTTGAAGGAGATAGAGCGCGGAGCTCAAAAAAGTTTTGCGTGTCTGGTGGTTGATTGCGATATCGGTGCAGCCCATGCGGGTGATTCCATCTATGATGGACATACACTTGTCGGGAGTGTGACCTCCGGCGGCTACGGCCACCGAGTAAAGAAAAACATCGCCTTTGCATTCGTCAACCCTGAATGCACCGCACTGGATACAGCGCTCGAGATCGAAATTCTGGGCACCCGATACCAGGCACTCGTGTCAACGATATGCCTGTATGACGAGAACAACAACCATGTCCGTTAAACCTCGCCGCCGCCGCAAATTGAGCGCGCGTGAGGCCATGCACGCGAAACGCGCCAAGGCTCCGGAAATCAACCCCTGCCCTCCCGGCGCGACAGGCGGGCAGTATAAACCTTTAACTGACAACGATATACAGCAAATTTATTCAACGGCACTTCGCGTCCTGTCGCAGATAGGCATGGCAGAAGCACCCGACGCATTGATTCAGCAAGCCTTGTCCAAAGGCGCAACACAAAATGAGACCGGTCGACTCTGTTTCCCGCCCGCGATGGTCGAAGATATTATTACCGGTGCGTGCCGAAAGTTCCCCTTGTATGGCAGGGATTCACGACACGATATTGAAGTCGGTGGCGATAAGGTCTACTACGGCACTGGTGGTGCGGCAGTACAAACCCTGGACCTCGATACGCATCGTTATCGAGCAGCAACACTAGCTGATCTGTATGACTTCGCTCGACTTGCGGATTATCTGACGAATGTCAGCTGGTTTACCCGCTGCTGCGTAGCAACCGATGTCGAAGATATTACCGAGCTTGATATCAATACCGCATATGCATTGTTAAGAGGAACGATCAAGCCCGTAGGTACCAGCTTTACGGTAGCCAGTTCAGTCGATCCGATAATCGATATGTTCGACATGGCAATGGGCGGACCGGGTAAATTTCGTGAACAACCATTTTGCAAGGCACATATCAGCCCCATCATCTCTCCACTTCGTTATGGGGAAGACGCCTTTGATGTAACCCTCGCCTGCATTGAACGTGGCGTCCCGCTTAACAACATTGTCGCGGCTCAGTCCGGTGCAACTTCACCAGCAACGCTTGCAGGCATGCTCGTTTCAACATTGGCGGAAACACTTGCAGCGTTGGTAATGGTCAACATTTTCGCACCCGGCTATCCAATGATTTTTTCCAACTGGCCTTTCGTCATTGATCTTCGCACTGGATCTTTCTCGGGTAGCGGCGGTGAAATAATCTTGCTCAATGCTGCCTCTGCTCAATTGTCAAACTGGCTAGGCTTGCCTTCGGGAGCCGCATCAAGCATGAGTGATGCAAAAGCTGTTGATGCCCAGATGGGTCTTGAGAAAGCCATGTCATCGCTCGGGGTGGGGCTCGCTGGTTGCAATATGATTTACGAATCATCCGGCATGATGGCGAGTCTGCTAGGCGTGTCGTTTGAAGCCATGTTGATTGATGACGAGATGTTGTCCCAAGCCTACCGAACTATTCGCGGTATAGAGGTCAATGAAGAAACACTGGGCTTCTCTGCCATCGAACAAGCCGTGTATGGTGAAGGACATTTCCTTGGCAGCCAACACACTATGGATGCTATGCAACGGGACTACTTCTGGCCCAGCAGTCTAAGCGATCGTGCACAGCCTGTTGTCTGGCAGGAGCAAGGAGCCGACGACATGTGGCAACGTGCCAATGTCAAAGTGCGACAGATTCTGAACGATCATAAACCAGAATACCTGACACCTTCCGTTGATCGAAAGATTCGTGATCGGTATTCAATATTGCTGGACTGACGGCATATGGCGATGGAGACATTGATATCAAAAGGGCATAGGATGAAAGATGCCGAAATACATAACGCAAGAAATGTTCAATGTATGTGTGATCACTGCGGCAAAATACGCTCATGGCAATAGCAAGAATTACCACGAAGCCGGTCAGCTCGTAGCTGAAAGTTATGAGAGAGAGTACGCGGATGAAAACTTAGCATCATACATAGCCTTGGCAGCCGAACAAACAGTCAAACACATTACAGAAAAACTTCCACCGAACAATCTAGTGGCTACTTGTTATCAGCTACAATTCTGCGTGAAAGAATTTAATAATAATGGCGAACGAAAAAAGAAAATATTCGATGTTACTTTTTTCGACAACGAGAAATCACAAATTCCTGATAAACCTGGTTCCTGGAGCAGTCAATTAAATAGTTACAGCTTAAG
>CAYUZB010000069.1:0-8519 GCA_964449565.1 uncultured Granulosicoccaceae bacterium
TGTGGTGCAAGGCATCCTGTATCGCACGTCGACACGCTTTGGTGTAATCCTCACCATAGAGATCGTTACCCGTACCCATCTCAAGAATGATTCTTTTAAGTGCCATGCTTATGCTCCGGACTGATCACTGGCTGAGTCGTTAGCGACCTCAACGTCAAGGTAAACAATCACGGCGACGCTTGCCATGACGGTCGTGTTGCTACGCTCATCATTGGGTATGTCCAGGCCTCCCTTGACGGGTTTCACGGTGGCCTTGCCATAGGGCAACACAGCAGCCACTGCCGCCTTGTCAATCGAATCCGGATCGGCGACCCCTACTTCGATCTCAACGTCCATCTGCTCGCGATCATAACCGAGCGCAGTCGCAACCGACAGGGAGTTGTGCCACAAGGCATCCTTCAGACCTCTGATAGCGGCCTTGGTGTAATCCATACCGTGCAAATCCGTCCCCATACCCATCTCGATGGCCAGTCTTTTTCGTGCCAAGCTGATTACTCCTTGATTTTTTTACTTGATGCAACTGATTAGTGTGGTTGACTCAGAGCCTCAGTCCACTCTTGTAGAAATTGCCTTCTTTTGATCTTGTCCAGATAGACCAACAATCCGGGTCCTAACCTGATCGGCCGAAGGTACTGAAAGGATTCAAGCTCCTCCGTGCTCACCGATGACAAACTCGTTTCGCTACGCAGTAATTGCTGACCCGACTCTCCTATTAGAAAATCGATAAACCTGCCAGCCACCGACTCGGAGCTTGCACTGGCCGGTATCAGCG
Organism: uncultured Granulosicoccaceae bacterium; assembly: GCA_964449565.1. Taxonomy (GTDB): domain Bacteria; phylum Pseudomonadota; class Gammaproteobacteria; order Granulosicoccales; family Granulosicoccaceae; genus Granulosicoccus. Next base: position 773 of record CAYUZB010000069.1, read on the forward strand.
CGGTACGTTGCAGTATATGGGTATAGTCCTGCAAAGGGACAACAATGCCGTCGTCGTCAGGGCCAAACGCTTTCGCCGCATAACTTCCGACAACGTTATACGCCATCATCAATTCACCCGAACGAATATCGTCGATCATTTGCCCCGAGCAGCAATAAAGTTTGGGTTCCAGCCCCCCCATGACTTCAGCAAGACGCCAGTAGGCATCAGACTGACGGTTATCTTGTGTGGCAAACAGATAGCCGGCACCCGACTCGCGAATATCATAGGTACCGACCCTGCCCGCAAATCGCTCCGCATTGTTACGTAACAGCGCTGTCAGCTCTTGTCTATTGCGTGGTGGCTCCAGACCATCGAGCGCTTGTTTTGACATCAATAAAGCGGCTGGTTCGAGCGTGAACGCAAACACCCTGTCACGCCATCGCGCCCAAGCAGGCAGGGCATCTGTGGCATTTGATCGATGGGCTAGCGTCTTGCCATCATTGGCAAGTTTCATTTGCAGATCCATCGCTGAAGAAATGGCAACATCGATGCTGACCGAGGAATCGTTTACTGCACTGAACAAATCCGTACTCGAGAGAACGGTGTACTCCACATCAATACCGGCGTTCTGCTCCTGAAAGGCTTTGATCAACGGTTCAAAATAGATGAGATCTGTCGTCGAATGAATAGTCAGACGGCTTGTCGCTGTTGAAGCTTCGAAGAGGTGTACTTCTTCGATGTCATACGCCATGGCCAGCGGACTTAAGAACACAAGCAAAAACAGACGAAAAGCGAATTTTTTCATTCTTTGATTACTCACTTTTTTTACTCACAGGTCGATCATCGGTAAACACAAACAGGCCTTTGTGCCGGAATCGAGACGTGCGGACAAGGTGAACCGACCGTTGTGTACCTTGGCCACTTCTTTCACGATACTCAATCCAAGACCAGAGCCGACGACATCGTTGACATTACCACCGCGTTGGAATCGCAGGGTAAGTTCTTCATCGGACATCCCGGAAAGCCCTCGCCCCTCATCGAGCACCGAGACACAAACGTTATTTGACTCCTGGTGCATACAGACCTTGACGATAGTATCAGGAGGTGAATACTTAATCGCGTTATCGATGATGTTCATGATCGCGCTTTCGAGCAAGACGCGATCACCATTAGCACTAAAGGAAGTATCGATCGCGAGACTGATTTCAATTTCCTTGAGTTCGGCTGCCACATCGAAACGATCAACAGATTGAGTCACAATGGCCGCCAGATCAAGGGGTACGAGCTCTGGCTGATCAACACGATAGTTGACCATCGCATGCTCGAGCAATTGCCCGGCCGAACGCGAACTTTCATCAACGGAACGAATCACCTCACGCAAGGCGTGACGCCCTTGCTCACTGTCCGCATGATGCATGGCAATTTCGGTCTGTGTGCGGACCGTGGCCAAAGGGGTACGCACATGATGTGCGGCTTCTGCGATAAACGTTTCTGTTCTCTCACGGGCACTTTTTAAACGCGCCATGAAGCTGTTCAAGGCATCAAGCAAGGGATTGAACTCGCTCGGTACCGGGTAATTCATCACCCGCAGATCATGCGGGCCTCGTCTTCCGACGGCCTCGATAACCCGTTGCAAGGGGCGCAGCGCTGTGTTGATCGCAAGCCAACTGAGCAAGGCCGCCAACAAGAACAAGCCGACGCCGGCAAAGGCTGCTCGGCTGGCGACTCGGGCGGCAATAGTCTCCTGGCCCAGGCGAGTCTGCCCAATGACGACACGAGCAGACACACTCTGACTGCCAATACTCATCCGTTTTTCAATCGCAGCGATACGTAAATGGGTGTCCAAATAATCGCTTGAATAATAGATAGGGGAATCAACCGTTGTTGGCCAGGCTCCCGGCAAGGGCAGATCTTCATAACCCGTTACCGTTTCATCGTTTTGCAGGATACGATAAAACACTCGCTCCTCACTGACAGCACCAAGCATCGAAAAAGCGGAGTACGGAATATCAACCACCAGGCCACCATCGGCAACTCCCATCTGCTCGGCAATGGTTGCCACTGATGCACCGAGAATATTATCTTGAGTGGCCTCTGCCGCATCATCGGCAACACTCCTCACGGCCAGATATAAAATCACCGACAACAAAGCCGCAACGACAGTCAGCTGCACCAACAACCTTTGTCGCAGAGACATGGCTGCTTTCATGACTCGGTTATTCGGTAACCAACCCCACGCACCGTTTCTATCCTTGCTTGCGAACCCTGAAGCTTCTTGCGTAGACGACCAACATAGACCTCAATGGCATTATCGGATGTTTCTTCAGCATAGGAAAAAAGACGATCCGATAACTGTGTCTTGGAAAACAGGCGTTTAGGTTCGGTCAGCAAGATTTCCAGCAAACGTAATTCGCGGTTACGCAGTCGATGTGTCTGCTGGTTGATCGTGACCGTTGCCGACAAAGGATCAAACTCGAGATCGGCATAGCGCACAAGATTGGCACGTGCACTGCCAGGACGCCGTCGCAGTACTGCCCGACAACGTGCTTCGAGTTCGGCAAAGTCATACGGCTTTATCAGGTAATCGTCCGCGCCAATATCCAGCACGTCAATTCGGTCAGACACCGAACTCCGTGCGGTCAGGACAATGACCGGGGTATCGTGATTGGCTCGCCGATGCGCTTTGAGGAAACTGCGACCGTCACCGTCCGGTAGTGTCAGATCGAGCAGAATCAGGTCGTATTCAGCGCCGGCCAGATACGCATCAGCTTCTTTGATGCCATGAGCATGGTCGGCCACATGACCATCCAGCTCAAGGCGTTGGCGCACGGATTCGGCCAGGCGAATATTGTCCTCAATCAGTAGAAATCGCATCGACGTCTGTGAATTTTCGTCATGACAGGTTGTTGTCAGATTCGCAATGAATGATACATTGACAGAACAACACCCAACGGAGGAAAAAAACGATATGCACACTCTACAAAAACTGGCAGCAGCCGTGGTCCTGGGCCTCGGCGCCAGCGGTGCCGCTCAGGCAGCTGAATGTATCGCCCCGGCAAACCCCGGCGGTGGATGGGATTTCACCTGCCGTTCAATCGGCAAGATCATGTACGACATCAAGGCAGTCGCAGACCCGGTTCAGGTCACCAATATGGCTGGCGGCGGTGGCGGCCTGGCGTATACCCACGTGGTTAACGAGCGCGCTGACGATGAGGATCTGATCATCGCGGCGTCTTCGGCGACAGCGACACGCCTTGCCCAGAATGCCTACGGTGGCATGACAGCAGATCAGGTGCGCTTCCTTGGTGCGATTGGCGCTGACCCGGGCGTTATCGTGGTTGGCAAGGACTCGCCTTTTCAATCACTGACCGAACTTCTCGACGCGGTCAAGGCAGATCCTTCCAGCGTAGCGTTTGCCGGTGGTTCCGCAGTTGGCGGTTTTGATCACCTCAAAGTGCTGATGGCGCTTGGGCGCACTGGTTTCAAAGACATCACTAAAGTCAAATACATCGGTGTTGATGGTGGCGCAGATGCCATCACACAAACCATTGGTGGATTTACCCAAGCGATGACCGGTGATATCTCCGAGGTAGTCGGTTTCTTGAAATCCGGTGATGTACGGGTACTCGCCTCTTTCACCGACGAGCGACTGCCAGGTGAGTTCAACAATATCCCAACAGCCAAGGAACAAGGCATTGACGTTGTTGCGGTTAACTGGCGTGGACTGTACGTACCCAAGGATATCTCTGATGAAGCCTATAACAAATGGTCGGATGCATTGGCGCAGGTTGCGGCTTCTGATGAATGGGCCGAACAGATGACGGCCAACGGTCTTGCACCTTTCACCCGAGTCGGCGATGACTTCCAGGGTTATGTCGACGGTGTTATCGAAGAAATCAAAACCTTGTCAAAAGAAATTGGCGTTATTCAGTAAGGTTTTAGCGTGACTGCGGTGGGTCTAGGTTGGCCCACCGCTTGACAACAGATTGAACACCCGAAGTTTTACAACTTCCCATCTCGACTTACGCCATTACGTCTGACCCGTTGCGACTTACCCCACAACGACATACCCAACAACACACCTAGAGGCATGCTGTGAGCGATAGAATTTTTGCCTTGATCGTCCTGCTTGCCGCTATTGCCTATATCGTGGCTGCGGCGGATATCCCGACAGGCTTTCTCGTTGATCCCGTCGGTCCAAAAACATTTCCACGGATTGTCGGTGGTGTCGCAGCACTCTGCGCTGTCCTGATACTGATTAAACCCGATGACAACCCTACGTGGCCTGGTGCCGGGACCTGGCTTAAACTATTTGTCGCCTTTGCGATACTGGTCGCCTATGCCTATACCTTGAAACCCCTAGGCTTTCTGATACCGACTGCGGTTGCCGCAACCGTGTTGAGTTACCAGATACGCTCGCGGGCCATGCCGGCGCTTTTGACCGGGCTCGGCTTGTCGGGCGGCCTATTTCTGATTTTCAAATTTGTACTGGGGTTGAGCCTGTTTCCGGTTCCCCGTAGCTGGTTGGGTTGAGGGGACTTATATGGAAACCTTGTCTTTGCTCGCTGATGGTTTTGCCGTCGCACTGACCCCAACTACCCTGTTTCTGGCGATTGCCGGTTGCATCATCGGCACCATGGTCGGCGCCCTGCCCGGGCTTGGTCCATCAAATGGTGTGGCGATTCTGATACCGCTGGCCTTCTCGTTTGGACTCGACGCAACAGAAGCGTTGATCCTGATGACCAGCGTTTACTACGGCGCCATGTATGGTGGGCGTATTTCATCAATCCTGTTGAACATTCCCGGTGATGAACCGGCCTTGATGACAACACTTGATGGATATCCCATGGCGAAAAGCGGACGCGCCGCCGAAGCCTTGGTACTGTCCGGCGTTGCTTCATTCTTCGGCGCATTTCTGGCAACCATCGGATTGATGTTGTTGGCACCCCTACTGGCAAGAGTTGCCTATCTGTTTGGCCCAGCAGAATATTTTGCGTTATACCTGCTGGCCTTCTCAACGCTCGGAGGCATTGCCTCGAACAATCAGAGAAAGGCTGCATTGGCTGCCTGTATCGGACTCGCCATTGCCATGATCGGCCTGGACAATTCAACCGGCATGGGTCGTTTTACCGGCGGCAATTTACACCTGATGGATGGTGTGGATTTTCTGGTGGCGATTGTCGGGCTGTTTGCCGTGTCCGAAGTCTTCATCTTCATTGAAAGCCATGGCAAGAGTTCAGCGATAGGTGTGAAACTGAACAAGATCACGATTCCGACCAAAGACATCATTCGTTCATTCGGTTCGATGATGCGCTCAACCATCATCGGGTTTATCGCCGGCATCCTACCAGGCGCCGGTGCCTCACTCGGAAGCTTTCTGGCGTATATGTCCGAGAAGGCCTATGTGCGCGACAACAGTCAATTCGGCAAAGGGGATCCACGCGGCGTCGCCGCACCCGAAGCCGGTAACAACGCAGCCGCCGGTGGAGCGCTGGTACCGATGTTGACGCTGGGCGTACCCGGCTCTGGCACCACAGCAGTCTTGCTCGCGTTATTGATGACACTAAATATCACACCAGGTCCCTTGCTGTTTACCGAACGACCAGAAGTTGTCTGGGGATTGATAGCCGCATTGTTGATTGCCAACATCGTGTTACTGATCCTGAATGTGCCTATGGTGCGTTTCTTTGTGAAGGTTTTGAGCGTGCCACCCTGGATTCTGTTGCCGGGCGTATGCATGGTGTCTTTCGTAGGTATCTATTCCTTGTCGGGCAGCTATTTTGATCTTGTTCTGATGATTGCATTCGGCCTGCTCGGTTACTTCCTGCGAAAACTCGATGTCCCGACGGTGCCCATCATTCTGGGCATATTGCTCGGCAATCATATGGAAGACAGCCTGCGACGTGCCATGGTGCTCTCTGGCGGTGACTGGAAATACCTGTTTCAATCTGGCATCTCAATCGGTTTCTGGGTCGCGGCAACTGTCGGTTTTATCGCGCCGGTCTTTTTACGCCGGTTCATCAAAAAACCACAAGCCATCAGCGATTGATCGTTTCTGATGAGCGTATAGAGTGATGAGCCTATAACGTGACAAGCACTCGCATACTCGTACCATCCGGGGTGCTCGGTCTGGGATTCGACCGGGAGGCCTTGGCCAGAGGCGCGGCGCTGCAACCTGACATCATCTGTATTGATGGCGGTTCAACCGATAGCGGACCATTCTCACTTGGCACAGCAACATCCAAGTACTCAAGGACAGCTTGCCTTGACGAGTGGAAGGATCTGATGCAAGTCCGGGAAACCTTGAAAGTCCCTCTCGTTATCGGCACCTCGGGTACAGCAGGGTGTGATGCTTGCGTTGACTGGATGCTTGAGATTACCCGCGAGATCGCAGAAGAACTGAAACTGGCTGTTCATATCGCTTGTTTATATAGCGAGCAGGAAAAGCACGCTATTGCCGATGCATTCACCAAAGACAAGCTAGTTGCGCTCGAACCAGAAGTACCCATAAGTGCAGAATCGATCAAAGCCAATGAGCACATTGTTGCGCTTGCTGGCGCCGAGCAGATTCAAGCCGCACTTGATACCGGTGCTGACATCGTGCTCGCTGGTCGCACGACCGATACAGCTATCATCGCAGCACTTGCACTGACAAGAGGTTGCCACCCGGGTGCGGCATGGCATGCAGCAAAAATTGCCGAATGCGGTGCCTTGTGCTCAAGCAATCCGACCAGTGGTGTCATCATGGTCGACATCGACGAGACTGGGTTCAGCGTCTTTCCACTGGCTGACGGGGCTGTTTGTACACCACAATCCGTATCAGCTCATATGCTGTATGAAAACAGTGACCCTTATATCCTGTATGAACCGGGTGGCTATCTCGATGTCAGCAAGGCGATCTATCATCAGCTCGATGAACGCACTGTTCGCGTCAGCGACTCACAATGGCATGTCAGCGATCAGTATACGGTCAAACTCGAAGGCGCCAGTTGCGCAGGTTTTCAGAGCGTTATTCTTTGCCTTCTGCGAGACGCGCGTTACGTCAGCAATAGCAAAGCCTGGATTGCACGCCTGACCCGTTATCTTGACCAGGAAATTCCACAGCGTCTTGGTTTGTCAGCAAGCGAATTTGATATTGAATTTCGGCTTATGGGTGTCGACGCCGTACTGGGAGCACTTGAAACTCAAACAGGCCAGTCTCATGAGGTGGGTGTGCTTGGTATCGTGACTGCAGACACCCAGGACATTGCTGACGACATTGCGAAATACATGAACCCGTTTGTTTTGCATTACCCACTGACCGATGACGAAGCATTACCCACGTTTGCTTTTCCGTTTTCACCTGCACAGATGTCACGTGGGCCGCTTTATCAATTCACCTTGAACCATGTTCTGGAAATCGATACGCCGATGCAAGTGTTTCGTATTGCTGAACAAAGGTACACGGCGACATGAGCGTGCCAGTCAGCAGTCTGGCTGACACCATCCGCTCAAAAAATGCCGGTCCTTTCTGGGTCACCATCGATATTTTTTGCGGCAACGCCAGTAGTTTCAAACGTTTATCTCATGGCCTGAACACACAGCAGCTTGCGATAGCTCTACAACAAGCAGAACACAGCATCAAACGTTTTGACATCGAATCATTGAATGTCATCAAGTTCAGCCTGCCACGTCCCGTCGTTCAGGGACACAGGCTTGATCGCGATATGCATGGCGCACAATGGGCCTTGCTGATTGGCGAGATCGTAATCGCTGAAGATTGAAG
>CAYUZB010000069.1:8619-20033 GCA_964449565.1 uncultured Granulosicoccaceae bacterium
AATGCAACGCAAGTCTCAATCTGTCCAATTTAGCGTGAACTCACCCACAAGTACGTAGCATAAATAAAAACAAGACTGAACCAATGCGACAAACGTCACGCTGATCAACGACGCTTGCGTCAAGAATACGGGCATTATTTTTAATCCTTATTGGATTTCCCAACCTTCTTGAACCGGACACGCCCTAGATGACACCCAACATTTTGACAATTGCCTTGACGACCACTCTCGCTATCACGCTCGCAGCGTGCGGTGGTGGCGGTAGCGATACACCCGCAACTGACACCCCCCCGGCTGAACCACCAGAGACGCCAACCGCACCACCATCACCGGGTGGTGATCTGCCGCCGGTATCGGACACAAAAGCAGGAAGTTATTTCGGCACCTTCGGCTTTGGTGATGGCGTTTACGTGATCGACAACGACAACAACCTCGCAGGTCTCGCTGTCGCTGCGGACGGTTCGGCCACATCGCTGTTTGGCAATGTCGGTGACGGAAACAGCTTCAATGGCACATTCCGCCAGTACAACCATCCCGCCAGCACACCATCAACAGCCGGTATTTTTGCTGCAGGTGACCCACAAACAATATCTGCAAACTACGATCTGAATATCGTCAATGGTCAGACCATTGAAAGTCTCAGTGGCCCAAGTGCAAGTCTTATTGGTGCAAGCGGCACCGTCATGGTTGCCGACGCCGCAAGCCTTGCTGGAGACTTCCAGGGACGTCACCGTTTCTGCATTACGCCGGATGACTGCCCGGAGCTGGTGACCGATATCAACTTTAACGGTAGCAGTGTCACCGGGAGTACCCGTGTGGTTCAGTCAGACGGTGAAGACACTTTTATCGTGCCGATTGCCGGAACCCTGAGTGACTTCAGTGAAGGTGCTCTGATCAGCTTCGAATGGAACAGTAACGTCTATAACGGTGTCGTTTTCTTTATTCCTGACGGTTCTGGTCGAGTCGTCATGATCGGTGAGACGAGCGCCGAGGTAGACAATCAGACTATTGCTTCACTGATGACACGCCAGTAGAGTTTGAATTTCTGAAAGTATTATCGGCCCGCAATCAGCAATGATCGCGGGCTTTTTTATCCGGCGCTGGCGAAGGTAGTGTTGGTAAAAGCTCTAGCGAAGGCGCTGGTGAATGCGATGGCTCTGGCGAAAACGTAACTGACACGCGTTAACTTACCAGCGAATAGCTGACCATTGCCCATTGATTCGTGAGCTGACGATCTCCCGGTCACGGTATGCGGTGGACGGAATTGCACGATCACCATTTTTCCGCACCATGCTTTGGATACGTAATGTCGCCGAAATCGACTTGTCGGCATTGCGCACCCGGATACCGGTTATTTCCATATTCAGCTTGTCAAAGCGCGCATTCAACTGCTCGAACAAAGCGTTTTGATTCGACCGCTCCGTCATGGCATTGATCGTGGACGAGTCCTTGTTCTCTATAGCCCGACGCAAGGCATTGAATCGGTGCAGCATGTTTTCAAAGTCGGCATCGCTGACAGGGATGCGCTGTTCTCGTTGGGCGCGCGTCAATCGAGACGACAACTCCGTCAGCCGCGAGTCACTAAGGCCGATGACTCGTGCACGCGTCAACGCATTTGCCGCCTCTGGCAATCTGCCATCATCAAGAGCCGTGTCAGCTTCTCGCAAGGCGGCCTCAAAGCGCCGCTTGAGTCTGCTGGCAGCCTCCACCTCGCGAATCGCCTGTTGCGCCTCACGCTCGGCAGCAGCCGCGGCCGCAGCTTGTGCCGCCTCGCGCTGCAGTCTCTGTGCATCGGCACTGGCAAGCTTTGCCGCAGCAATGCGCTCGGCTTCGGCTTCGCGAATGGCCATCATCGCTTGCTCAGCCTGTTCAGCCCGCGCTATCGCCTCCAGACGCAAGGCATCTGACGCCGCTCGCTCTCTGGCCAGGCGCTGATTCTGTTGATCGGTATACCAGTAAACACCCGCCGCAAGCCCCGCGACAACTAGCATGATCATCAACGGCTTGCGCGCGGATTGGCTGTTACGTGGCGAAGACACTTTGGGCACAGTCTTCGGACGCTGAGCAAAATCGAAATCGGCAAACGGATCCTCATCGGGTGCCACCGTTTCAGGCGACACCAGTTTTCTGGCGGACAAAATGGTGGCATCAGAAAACTCCGAATCCTGATAAGTACTGCCAACGCCAGTCGTAGGCTTCCCCGTGTCACCGGTGTTCAGATCCAGTTTGGTCAACGCAGGGTCAATGTCTTGGGCAAGCAATGCAGGTACCCAATCCTTGAGACTTTGAGGACGGTCAGCGATGCGAAAACGCAGTGCCCAGTCAATGGCGTACAAAAACGCCGCCGAATAACGACCACGCATCAGCACCGATGCGGGTATTTGTGGGTCCTTGCCGCCGTTGAGTAATGCCGAGCCGCGCTGCGTACTGTCTACCGGGTCGCGTCCGGTAACCGCAAAATACAACACGCCTCCAATTGCGTAGATATCGGTCCACGGACCTTGTTGCTCATCGGCATCGCTATTGTATTGCTCTAGCGGCGCGTAACCCGCCGACACCAGTGCGGTCATCTGAGACGCCGTATAACGAGTGGCATTGCGTGCTGAACCGAAATCGAGCAATACCGGCGAACCGTTTTTTCGCATCAGTATGTTTGCCGGCTTGATATCTCGATGAATGAAGCCATGTCGATGCACTTCGCCAAGACCTTTGATCACAGGCATTATCAGCGCACGCAAGGCTGTTTCATCGACTCCGCTGTGCTGTTTCAGGTAGGTCCTGAGGTCAACACCCTCCTCGAACTCCATCACCATATAGGCGGTGTTGTTCTGTTGAAAAACCGACATCACACGCACGATATTTGGGTGCTTGAAACGAACCAGATTGCGCGCTTCCTTGATGAATCGCTCAAGACCCCAGCGGTACAGATCACCGTGCTTTTCGGTGATCGGTAAAACACGACTATCGCTGTCACGGTGAGCGACGTCTTTGGGAATATATTCTTTGATGGCGACCTGATGCGCCAGATTGGTGTCGGTCGCCAGATAGATCACACCGAATCCACCACGCCCCAGTATCCGCTCGATGCGATACCAGTTCAGCATCTCTCCCGGGCGGAGCGAGCGATACGGTGTGGTGGATTCCATCAATGCGGCTTTGGCCGTAGGCGAATAAGTGGATGATGTTATCAAACCTCAAGAAAATCAATGCGGTTCGATAACTCCTTGGCGCACTCGGTAATAAACGGCGGCTGCGATATACATCACACATTGCCGCGAAGCCCCACTGAAACAAGCAGACCGCACCGTTGGCGGCTCAGTTATCCGCGAAGAACGACGCTAACTACACTGTTGTAAACACAATATTTTTCAGCACGCACCGTGTCGTCAAATTTCCGGCACGCAACAGAGAAATTTTCGTGAGCACAAATTCGCATCTGGAAGCTTACATCGCCGAACAAGGTCTTGCCGAGGGTATGATCCCCGCGGTGGGTACGCTGTACCGCAAACGTGGTGTGATTATCACGGTATTTGGTCGCAAGCTCATGAATGGCTCGACCATCGATATTATCAAAGCGCATCGCCTGGCACCGCAAGTCATCAATGACAGCGTGTCAGTGGCGGAAACAAGCCGTGTGCTCGATACAATCGTAAAAATCGCACCCGGCAGTTCTCGCGTGGATATCGGCTTGCTGGCCTTTGCAGCCCGCCAGCAAGGCAAGCTTGATGATGACGCTGCCTTGCATGCCTTTCTAAGCACCGAGCTTGCTGGAATACCGAATCGGACCAGCGTGCTGGATCAGCCTCGCGATGTCGTGCTGTATGGCTTCGGCCGTATCGGTCGCATCCTGGCGCGCCTGATGATCGAACGTACCACGTCCAGTAACCCGCTTCGGCTCAAAGCCATCGTGGTCCGTGGTGGAAGTAACGGTGACTTGCGCAAACGGGCCAGTTTGCTGCGTCGCGACTCGGTACATGGACCATTCAATGGGCATATCACGATCGATGAAGAAAACAGCGCGATTATTGCCAACGGGAATTTCATCAAGGTTATCTATGCCAATCAGCCAGAAGATATTGACTACACCGAGTACGGTATTGACAACGCCTTGATTGTCGATAACACAGGCGTATTCAAGGATGAACAAAGCCTCGCACGTCACCTGATACCCAAAGGTGCCGCCAAGGTGTTGCTGACAGCCCCGGCCGGTGGTTCAATCAAGAATATTGTGTATGGCGTTAACGAGCACATGATCGATGACAATGACAAGATCGTTTGTGCTGCTAGTTGTACCACCAATGCTATTACACCGGTATTGAAAGTCATTAACGATGAATACGGCATTGTTAACGGGCATGTAGAAACGGTACATTCCTATACCAACGATCAAAACCTCATCGATAACTATCACAAGGCAGAGCGTCGCGGACGTAGTGCCCCTTTGAATATGGTGTTGACCTCTACAGGCGCGGCCAAAGCGGTTTCCAAGGCACTACCAGAGTTGGCGGGAAAGCTGACAGGTAACGCGATTCGTGTTCCGACACCCAATGTCTCGATGGCAGTATGTAATCTCAATCTCGGGAAAAACACAACGCGCGAGCAGTTGAACGATCATGTGCGACAGACTGCGTTCACATCGGATCTCAAGCAGCAGATTGCCTATTCCTACTCGACAGAGGTTGTGTCGACAGATTTTGTCGGCACCCCCGAGCCCGCGATTTTCGATTCAGTCGCGACCATTGTTGATGACACGCGATGCGTACTCTACGTATGGTACGACAATGAGTATGGTTACAGCACGCAAGTATTACGTGTCATGCAACATATGGTCGGGCTGCATATAACAAACGTACCAGCGAGCTGAACCTGCCGCTACACGTAAGCACGCGACAGCTAACCACCATCAATGGACTCAGTGCGTCATGCCATACATGACGTAGTTGACACCCAAGCGGTAAGCGGTCGCGGTATACAGAGCACTGTACTCTTCCATATCGGCATGCTCCCAGGCATCGCCCAAATCCATATTCCAGTTGATGATGGCCATGACTCGGCCATCGTCATCCAGCACCCCTCGCCAACGTGGTTGCTGGCGAGAAGTATTACTCTCGATGACGGCGCTGGATTTCATGATCGGTAATTCCCAGGTCTCACCCGGATTCAGACACAAGGCGCGCAAGCCGGGAATCTGGATGAATTCATCTATGGGAAAGTGCACATTGAATATTTCATGCGTTGGTGGAATATCCACAACTTCACGATCCGGGAATACCTGAGCCATCCAGTTTTCAAATTGTTGCCACTGGTAACTGCCATGAAAATCATCGACCAGCAAGAAGCCACCGCGCAACAAATATTCGCGCATCGTGTCAGCTTCACGGTCGCTGAACGAAGCAAACCCGGCCTCGACGACATACAACAACGGGAAGTCGAAGATATTTTCATTAAGCAGGGATATCGATTGACTTTGGTCATTGGTATCCAGATGAGTAAGTCGTTTCAACGCTGCGATGAAATGTGGCTCTGATTCGGAGCAGTCGGCCTGCCAATGCGGATAGCCAATACGATCACCCAGATCATTAATGGCTTGTTGGTTGTCGGCGAAAATCAGGCGAGAAAAGGTGAATTCCTGATCGCTCGGTCGGTTCAGGGCCTGCGGGCAATCCGGACGCTGCGGTGTCGTGCAGATGGCCAGTTCCGCTTGCGCTGGAGCAGCCGACAGAAAACCAAGGGCGGCAAAAGCGCTAGCGGCAAATACCTGACATGTCTTGCTCCCCAGCCAGCCTCTAGCGCTGCCGCTCGCGGCATCAGACGTAGCGGTTGACGATGTTTTCGAGCTTTTCCTGACCACCTGATCGCGGCTCCGGATTGATGTCCTCGGCCAGCACTCGCTTCGTAATGTCATCGAGACCCAGTTCTCCTGAAAGCATGTCTTTAGCTGTTTGTGTATCCCAACCGGCATAACGTTCCGCAAGGGGTGCCGACAGCGCGCCATCCTCGATCATTCGCGCGGCCGCTTTGAGCCCTCTGGCACAACAATCCATGCCACCGATATGCGCGATCAACAGATCCTCTGGATCGATGGACTGGCGCCGGAGTTTCGCATCGAAATTCGTGCCACCCGAGGCAAATCCACCGCCTTGCAGAATGTAATAATAGGCCAGAGCCATCTCCGGCACATTATTCGGGAACTGATCCGTGTCCCAGCCCGACTGATAATCGTTGCGATTCATGTCGATCGAGCCAAATATGCCTAGCGCATTGGCCAAGGCCAGCTCATGCTCAAACGAATGGCCTGCGAGGATAGCGTGGCCTTGCTCGATATTGACGCGTACTTCGTTCTCCAGACCATAGCGTTTCAGGAAACCATAGACCGTGGCGACATCGTAGTCGTACTGATGCTTGGTGGGTTCCTGTGGTTTTGGCTCGATCAGTATCGTGCCCTTGAAGCCGATCTTGTGCTTGTATTCGACAACAAGGTTCAGAAATCGGCCCAACTGATCCAACTCGCGAGACAAATCAGTATTGAGCAGCGTCTCGTAACCTTCTCGACCACCCCACAACACATAGTTTTCGCCGCCAAGCTTGTGCGTGGCGTCGATACAGGTCTTGATCGTGGCGGCGGAAAAAGCAAAGACATCCGGATCCGGGTTGGTCGATGCACCCGACATGAAACGTCGGTGCGAAAACAGATTGGCCGTACCCCACAACAACTTGATGCCAGTGTCGTCCATTTTCTGACCTAGGTAGTCCACCATGACCTCAAGGTTGGCAGTGTTCTCGGCAAACGAATTGCCTTCCGGACGCATATCAACATCATGAAAGCAAAAATAAGGTACGCCGAGCGCCGTAAACATGTCGAAGGCGACGTCCGCTTTGAGTTTGGCCGCTGCCATCTCGTCTGACATGGCATCACTGAACCAGGGACGATTAAAGGTCTGACCACCAAACGGATCGCTGCCTGGCCAAACGAAGTTGTGCCAATAACAAACGGCAAAGCGCAGGTGGTCTGCAAGTCGTTTGCCCAAGACCCGCTCGTCAGGATCATAGTAACGAAAGCTTAAAGGATCGACGCTATCCGGACCTTTGAACGGTACACGTTCGATGTCACCAAAAAAACCTGTCGTCATGGCTTCTATCCTATTGCACCCGGCCCGGGCGTTGCAGAGGCGGGACATTTACCCGAGATGATCATACCAAGTACTTCATCAGTGGTAACGTCCTCTGTTTTTGCATCGCCGACAATCTGACCGTTTTTCATGACGGTGACACGATCAGCAAGATCAAACACATCGTGCATGTCGTGACTGATCAGGATGATGCTGATCCCTTCGGCTTTCAATTGTTTGATCAGCTCACCGACCTGAGCGGTTTCTTGCGGACCGAGTGCCGCTGTGGGCTCGTCCATGATCAGGATTTTCGCATCGAACAAGATGGCCCGCGCGATCGCGACCGATTGGCGTTGACCACCCGAAAGCGCTTTGACCGGTTCGTTGAAGCGCTGAAAACGCGGGTTCAATCGCCCCATCACTTCACGCGCTTTCGCTTCCATGGCAAAGTCATCGAGCGTACCCCAGCGCGTCAGTAACTCGCGGCCAAGGTAAAGATTGCCAGCGGCATCAACGTTGTCTGCCAGGGCCAGCGTCTGGTAAATGGTCTCTACCCCATAGCGCTTGGCATCGCGCGGTGTATCGATTTTGGCCACGGCACCATTGATGCGTATTTCGCCGCTGTCGCGCTTCAACGCGCCAGAGAGAATTTTTACCAGCACCGTTTTACCCGCGCCGTTATGTCCAAGCAAACCCATAACCTCGCCTTTGCGCAAGGTGATGGAGGCGTGATCAACCGCATGAATTCCGCCAAAGGACATCGAGATGTCTTGCATGCTGACGGCGTAATCGTCTTGTATCTGCGCACTCATCAGGCCGCCCTCTTTTTATAAACACCATCGAGCCACACGGCAAACACCAGCACCGTGCCGACAACAATGTTCTGCAACGGCGTATCGACACCCATCAGTACCATGCCGGACTGCAAGGATTGCATCACCAAGGCACCGAGCATGGCACCCATGATCGTCCCCAGGCCACCGGCCAGTGATGTACCACCGATAACTGCCGCCGCGATGACCAACAACTCATCAAGCGTCCCTTGTGCATTGGTTGCTGCATTCAAACGAGCCGTCGATATGGCACCGGCAATGCCACACAGTGCTCCCATCAGAATGAAGATCTTCATCGTCACCCAGCGTGTGTTGATTCCAGCCAGGCTTGCAGCCTCGGGATTTCCACCGATCGCAAAGACATAACGGCCAAAGCGGGTACGTTTGGCAATGAACGACATGACAATGCCGACGCCCAGAGCAATCAGCACCGGGATGGCAATACCGTGCGAGATGAACAGGCCCCCTTCGGGTATCTCGATGTTATTCGCTTGTGCATAGCGACGCACGATACCGACCGGCCAGGGATAGGCGTTGGCAATGGCAACGGCACCAAGCACCAAGGCACAGCCTGCACCGATCAGTGTGAATTCTGCCCAGACCGGGCGTAAGGGAAAATTGAATCGACGCCGATTGCGGCGACCAAAAAAGATCATGGCGACAATCAATGCGCAGGCCAGCGCACCGATCACCCAACTCCAGAATGCGCCGACCGCACCATGAGAACCGCCACCCATCAAACGAAAGGTCGGATCCATCGGGGCGACGGTTCGCCCGGAGGTGACCCACCAGGCCGCACCACGCCAGACAAGCAAGCCACCCAAGGTCACGATGAACGCCGGGACGCTCAAGTAAGCAATGATGTATCCATGCAGACCACCAATCAAGGCACCGAGAACAATGCCGACGGCCAGCGCGGCGACCCACAACATGGGATGTCCATAACCGAGCCATTGCGGTAACCATTCGATCTGTGTGACGCCCATGATCATGGCGACAAAGCCGAGGATCGAGCCGACCGACAAATCAATATGCCGAGTGACGATGACCAACACCATGCCAGTTGCCATCACGGCCACCGATGCAGTTTGCACCGAAAGATTCCATAAGTTGCGCGGTGTCAGAAAACGTTCATTGGAAAAAAAATGAAACAGTATCCAGATCCCCAACAAGGCACCGACCATACCCAACATGCGGGTGTCGATTTCAAGTGCGCGCAGGAAATACGCAGCACCGCGCTGCTCACTTTTGCGGGCAACTTCTGTTGATGGAGGTGGTGGTACCGCAGGATCGACCATGAGTGCACCTTCAATGGTAGAAAGACGGGAATAAGAAAGGCGACAGACTGTGACGTCTGCCGCCTGATTGAACAGGACCTCAGGGGACCTGACTACAACTTGATTGGCGCAAACTTAGTTAGCGCAGGCAGCTAAGCCGTCAGCGACGCCCTGACACACCTTGTCTTTGGCTATCCAGCCAGCATCGATAACGATATCCAGCTTGTCCGCAGTAATCGGTACTGGCGCCAGGAAGACCGCATTCATTTCAACACCAGCCGGGCCACCAGACCACTGAACGGCACCAGGAATATCAGCCATGGCTTTGCCATCAGCCAGCATCGCAGCAATGGCAGCGGCGTTCTTGCCAAGTTCCCGCGCATCTTTCCAGACCGATACCGTCTGCGTGCCCAAGGCCACGCGGTTCAGTGCAGCATGATCACCATCCTGACCGGAAACCGGTACCGAACCATCCAGGCCTTGCGAGGCTAGTGCTGCAACAACGCCACCGGCGGTGCCATCGTTTGACGCAACAACCGCATCAATCTTGTTTTCATTGGCGGTCAGGATTTGCTCCATGTTGCGCTGTGCATTCTCAGGCTTCCAACCATCGGTGTAGGCTTCGCCAACATTGACAATCTTGCCGGCATCCATGGCTTCTTTAAGAACTTCCATCTGACCACCGAACAGGAAGTCAGCGTTTGGATCCGACGACGAACCTTTGATGAAGGCATAGTTACCTTCTGGCATGGCTTCGAGCACGGCACGCGCCTGCATACGACCTACTTCAGCATTATCGAAGGTGATATAAAAAGCATCAGGGTTTTCGATCAGTCGGTCATAACCGACTACCGGAATACCTTCGGCAACGGCTTTCTCAACCGCAGGCCCGATCGCGGAAGAATCCTGCGCCAGAATGATTAGCGCGTTTGCACCCTGTGCAATCAATGCTTCAACATCCGTCAACTGCTTGGCTGCAGATGACTGAGCATCCGCTGAAATATAGGAATCACCGGCGGCTTCGATCGCGCCTTTCATGGCCGCTTCGTCCGTCTTCCAGCGCTCTTCCTGAAAGTTTGACCACGACACACCAATGACCTTGCCCTCAGCGAAAACGCTGCTGGTCATCATCGCAGCCACCGCGGCGGCTGCAAGCACACTCAATTGTTTTTTCACGAATTTGCTCTCCAAATGGATTTTCAACAACAGGTTTCAAGCATCGGCGCAGCAAGTCACTCTGCGGCCTGAAATTATTTTATTCACGACTTGAAAAATATAGTGACGGGATCGAAAAAATATGTCAAGTTCTTTTCCATGTCGAATCCACCGATCATCAGAAGCGATGACCTGCGCGCCGAAAACCGGCTGCGGGTGCTCGATGTTTTACGCAAAGTTGGGTCATCAACACGCTCGGACCTCGGTGAATTGACGAGTCTCAGTGCCGCCGCAATTTCGACCCTAACCAGTTCCTTGAGTCACGATGGCATTGTGGCCAGCGATCAACCGCCCGCTGGCAGCACCGTCGAAAAACAACCGGGACGACGTGGACGCCCCCAATACACACTACATCTCGATCCACGGGCAGCACGCGTCGTCAACGCGATTTTCACGATTGACCGGCTGCAGGTGCGCCTGCTGGATTATCACGGTGACGAACTCACGGCCATCCAGCGAGAATTTGACAGCCGCCAACTGAACCAGGAAGAGTTGCTTGAACTTCTGGCTAACGCAATCGACTCGGTACTCGCGACATCGGAGACAGCAACACCTGCATCGCGTTTGCGGCATATCGGTGTTGGCTTTCAAGGCATAACTGAACATGCATCCGGCAATGTGTTGTGGTCGCCGATACTCAGTGTCGAGAATTTGCCCTTGGGTACTTATCTTGAAGGACGTTACGCGGTGCCGGTAACCGTACACAACGATTGCCGACTGATTGCCAAGGCCTTGCACCATGCTCATGAGCAAACACTCGGGGAAACGTTTGCCACGGTGCTCTTTTCGCACGGTGTCGGACTTGGTCTGTATATCGGGGGGCAACCGTTTGCCGGCCATTCTTCATCGGCGCTTGAAATTGGACATCTTCAGTTTCAACCCAATGGCGCCTTGTGTCGCTGCGGCAAGCACGGCTGTGTTGAAGCCTATGCCGCGGACTACGGTATCAAACGCCTGTATGCCGGCGAACGTATTGATGA
>CAYUZB010000070.1:0-19940 GCA_964449565.1 uncultured Granulosicoccaceae bacterium
GCGGCTTCTAATGCCTCAGATTCAGCAGCCGTTACGCCGGGTGATGCTTCTTCGTCCGTTCTTGATTATCGAAATCTCTTACGTGTCAGTATCGCTGCACACCATCGCTACCCCAGGCGAGCGCGACGGCAGAGAATCGAGGGCAGGGTTGGGATTGAATTCTCGATAGATGACTCAGGTAAGGTACTGGAGTCCAGCATATTGTCGAGTTCCGGTCATGCGATTTTGGATGATTCCGGTTTGCAAGCTATCGAGGATGCATCTCCGTTCCCCCCGCCACCGAGTGACGTTGCGGATAGAATCTTTCGACTGCCACTGGTATTCAGACTTGATCAGGCAGCACAGTGATGATTATCGGGTAGAATCGCTGGCTGCAAAATATCTGAGACGCATGGTGTGAATAAATCATTTCCCTGGTTGGCAGTCGCTGCAATGGCCTTGGTGGTCGGGGCATCCAACTTTCTGGTGGGCATCCCTATCAACGATTGGGTAACTTGGGGCCATTTCACTTACCCACTTGCGTTCCTGATCAATGATCTGGTCAATCGTTTTCACGGTGTAGGGACCGCCCGCCGTGTGGTTTACGCTGGGTTCGCGGTTGGCGTCATCATGTCTCTGGTCATTCCAGAAATTGAAACACGTATTGCCGTTGCCTCAGGGATTGCATTTCTCACGTCCCAGCTGCTCGATACAACGATCTTTGACAAGCTGCGTTCGATGAGCTGGTGGATAGCCCCAGGCGTCTCATCAGGCATCAGCTCCTTGGTCGATACGGCGTTGTTCTATGGGATCGCATTTTTCGGCACAGGTTTGACTTGGCCGCAATGGGCGCTGACCGATTTAGGCGTTAAATGGTTTGTCGCGGCGCTGGCATTGTTGGTTTACAGACTGATTACGACACGCGCGAATAGTGCGCGTGTCGCGACTTGAGCTGACGGTCAGTTTTCTTCGAAGGATCGAATAAGTCCGCGTTGCTGGGCTTCGCGAACACAGGACGTTCTATTCTTTACTGAGAAGAGCTTGAATAATTGCGATGTGTGGTATTTCACTGTAGCTTCGGAAATACCCACTATCTGCGAAATTTGCTTGTTCGAGTTCCCATCTGCCATCAACTGCAATACCTGCATCTGTTTTTCACCGGGACGCTGTACCTGCTGGCTGCTGCTATTGAGACTGTGGTCATTCGCAGCGTGCTGCGTATCTGTGTCGGGTAAACCGCTTGAATTCGATCGGGTAAAACGCTCCGGAAAACACTGGCCGCCATTGATAACCTGTTTGAGCCCGGCAATCATTTCGGCGCCCGGAAGGGTTTTCGGAATAAATCCGGAAGCCCCCTGATCGATCGCGGCTCGGATGTACTTGTCGTCGTCCGATCCGCTGACGACAACAATCGGCATCTTGTTGTGCCGATTTCGTAAGCCTACTATCAAGCCGATGCCATCTATGCCAGGCATAAACAAATCAGTAATAACAAGGCCGTAACTATGACCTTCATCGACAACTGATAATGCATGTTGAGTGGAGTAGCAGGCAGTGACGTCGATTTCCGGCTCTATTTCCTTGAGCATCACTTGCATAGCGTCAGCTACAAGGCGATGGTCTTCAACTAGCAATATTTTCATAGTAGTTCCCGTTCATTCCCGGATAGATCTGCTACCGCGACTAAAAGATCTTCGGTGACCACAGGTTTGTGAAGCAAGCGAAAACCAGAGGCCGTAGCCTCACGTAATCGAGCGGGTGAGGTATCACCCGTGATAATCATGGCTGGAACATCTTCGTTCACTTCCTCTCTGACTCGCTCAATGGCGCTGTCTCCCGTTTGGTCATCGCGTAATCGATAGTCAGCAATGATCAGGTCCGGTACGATTTCCGACGATATCAGTTGCTCGCAGGCATCATTTGCAGAATCCGCAGTCAACACAGTTCTGACTTTTGCGTCAAGCACTGAACGCATACTTTCACGTACATCCGCTTCATCGTCAATTACCAGTATGGATAGGTTGGCAAGCTCGTCATCATACGAACGGCCTAGGCGATGTATCTTGCCGGTAGACCTCCTGGGTTCACCCTCTTGCACGAGTATCTCGAAAGTTGTTCCTTGCGTGTGCTCGGATACGATTCTCACTTCTAGATCGAGTAATTTTGCCAATCGTCGAACGATCGACAATCCAAGGCCGAGACCTTTCGCGCGGTCGCGTTCCGGATTATGTAATTGATAGTATTCGTTGAATATTGCTTCTTGTTCGTTTTTAGGGATGCCGTGTCCGGTATCACTAACAAGAATGCGTACTTTCTCGTCGTGCTTTTCGGCATTAAGAGATACAGAGCCCTCGGATGTGTATTTGAGGCCGTTGCTGACAAGATTGCGTAAAATTCTTTCAAGTAGTACGCGATCAGATCTGACCCATAAATCTGTCAGGTTGACGTTTAAAGCCAGGCCATTTTCCAAGGCCTCTGGCTGAAATGTCTGGTGCAATTGCTCAAATACAGTATCGAGACTGAATGATTCTTCGGTGGCATCGATTACGCCTGCATCCAGTTTGGAGATATCCAACAGGCTCGACAACAATTCGTTCAGCGCCTCGGTAGATCGACTTATGTTTTCTAGAATACCGTGACCACGTTGCGTCGAGATGTGCGCCTTGAGTGCGCTCAGGTAAAGCCCCAAGGCATGTAGAGGCTGTCGCAGATCGTGGCTGGCGGCTGCAATGAATCGATTTTGTGCTTTTCGTTCCTGGTCGCCACTGGTCAATTCCTCAAGCGCGGTCGTCAGCTTGTATTCCGTTGCATGACGTTCGGCGGCGAGTGTTTCCATACGCTTGTAGGCGCGGCTCAGCAAATAAAAAGCCAAGCCACCAGCAAAGACCAGCATCAGAGCAGCAATGCAGAAGGCCAAATACTGTGTATTCATGCGATTGGAAATATCATCTCGAATTCTGGATTTGTTCTGAAACATCGTGAGTCCGAGTTCATAAACCCGAGATGATAGTGCACGCGATTCTTTGGCGATTCGAACGATGTCTGCTTCGTTTAGTGTTACATCAGGAGACATTAGCGGCTCGTTTTTATCCAGAAAGGCGTTGCCGTCTTGTACCAGTTGTTCCGTGTTTGCTTGATCATTCAAAGAACCGAGCCAGGCCCGGTCAATGTGATTTAATGTGCTCCACAAAATGTCGAACCGTTGTAAATATTTTGCTTTCGTTATGCGCAAATTTTCTTCGGTTTTTGCAACACGATAATCTTCAAGTGATTCAGAAAATCCATCGAAGTTGTGATCCATCTGTTGGATGAAATTGAACTCGAGTACGCCGTCATCCTGAAATCGTTGCCGGGTAGCGTCGATCAAAATCAGTAGATAGATAAGTGTGCCAGCACACATTAGCGCTACCAGGATGGGTATCGCTATAAGCAAACGATCTTTCAAAGTAGATCTATATGGGTAAGTTGCCAGACTGCGCTGGCGATATTGAAGTCATTGAGCAACTCAGGGTAATCGTCGAATGGAAAGATGATTCTCAATGGGCCTAAACGACGAATCGATATGTCGGCGCCATTATGTTGGTAAGCGATTATGACGGGATACTTGGTCCAATTCACGTCAACATCGGCTTTATAGTTATCCAAAGCGAGTGCTGAAAAGGATTTCGCCGAAATGTCGAGGGTGTCGAATAGAACAGACAAGCGAACGCCAAGAAATTCCTGTTTACCCTCGGACCAAGGTGTGTTTGTTATGAAACTGAATGTTGGCAGGCTTTTGATCCATTCCAAATCAAGATGGATTTCATCGCCGACGTTTGGGTTGGACAGGTTTCCCGATATGATCAACGCAGGCTCGCCGTCAGGGGCTGGCGGGTTGTTTTCGGCATTCACAGGCGCGGTAACGAAAAGTAGGCAGCCGAGAGCCACGGTCACGATTTGACGCAATAATTTGACATGACTAAAAAACCGCATCGCCGAAATCCTGATCAGTAACATGTAACGGTTACTATCCATTCTATAAATCTCCAAACAACGTGTCGGTCCAAGACCGTTTTAAAGAAATACCCACCTAGAATTACTAACAGGTTACGTGGGTAGACAATAGTACGGATCGAGTGGATAAATTAACCCTTTAGGCGCAATCCTCATCATTCTTTTAGCTAGGGATGTTGATGGCCACATTATTTCATTTTTCGTACTGTCGTCAAATTCAATTTGACTTTTTTGCATAATCTCCCACGAGAACTCGCGATTTTTAGTGTTTTCAGGCCATTAAGACTATGAAAAATCAATTGATTATCGAACCGCTGACTCACGATAAGTTTGCACCGTATGGTGACGTGATCGAAGCGCGAGGGGATGCCGATAAACTGATAAATCGTGGCTATTGCAAGCGCTTTCATGACAAGGCTGTGCTGGATATGCAAAGCGGCCGGGCGGGAATCAGTATTTTTCAAGGGTCGCCATACGTCCTGCCACTGACTCTCGATATGGTCGAACGACACCCCCTTGGCAGCCAGGCTTTTCTACCGTTGTCGGAATCGCCCTATCTTGTGATCGTAGCTGGCGATCAGGGCGGGATACCAGATCGGCCCCAAGTATTCAGACCGTCGCCAGGACAAGGTGTGAACTATCACCGTAATGTCTGGCATGGGGTTTTGACACCCATTGAGAGGGTATCGCTTTTTGCCGTCGTTGATCGTATAGGGGAAGGCGAAAATCTCGAGGAATTCTGGTTTGATGAGCCCTACGTTATTGAAGGGTAACCAGTGAAAGCGGATTTTCCTGCGGGTCCGCGGGTCTGCGGGTGTGGGCGATTGCTGTTGCTCGCTGTCTGTTGAGCAGCTTGCTCGCCTGATAAACAGCGAGCAACAGTTCTCCGCGCTTTACCTTGCCGCGCTATTAGTTGGTAGCAAAGCAATAGAGCAACCCAGCTCCACCGGTTTTTGGTAAATCATCTTCACCACAACCGGCCGATCCGTGTGCTGAGTTCCAAGAGATCATATTGCGAGATTTGTTCAATCCCACTCGGTCATGGTGACCCACAATTGCAGAGCCTTCTCCGTTACTCGTCCAGTTACCACAGGTCGTGTCTCCTCCCGCAGTGGAGAAGTGTCCGTTGGAATCAGTACCCGTCAAAATGTCATGTTCGTTTGGCTTTTCCCCACGCCCTTTGATGGGGCTTCCGTTTTCATCCAGACCGGTTTTGCCATTGATATTGGCTTTGTCACTGTGAAGTTCATCGACGTTGTTTGCGATTAGTTCACCTTTGGCGTTATACCAGGGTCCGCTGCCGATACGGTCACGTGCACTAATCCCATTGGTGACTTGAGGGGAACCACTACTACGGTCAATGACCATGCTCGTACTCAAGTATGCGGCCCATGATTTAGTAGAACCTGCTGATTTAGCGAGGGTGGCACAATGGGCATCAGCGCCTTCCAGGCCACCGAAATTTGCCCCGTCGCCATTGCCGTCGCTGGTGATGAAAAACGACATTTTCTCATCAGCTGAATACGCACTGCCGCTTAGTAGAAGACCCACAGCCGATGCTGCGATCAAGGTAAGAACGGCCTTTGGTTTCTTTATATTAGTCAAAATAAACGCTCCCTTTATTTACTTGTTAAAATTACCTGAGTACTCATACTATCTTACAGTCTGGCGAGTGGGCCTTTAAAAAGTTCCCGCGCCGTTGAAAATACTTTTTGGCAAAAATGCCTGAATTTTCTGTCTCTATCAATCATGCAGTGAATTTATCATGCCTCAACTATCGGATTTTCAAAACAGACTAATTGACCGTGCTCAATGGCTGATATGCCTGTCAGTGATCGGTGTGGCGTGTTCCAGTGTGGCGGGGAATACCGGTAAAGCTCAATCACGGCTGCTCGAATCCGATTTCAACGACAACAGGCCAATACCGCATAGTGTTGTCGAGCAGAGCAGTGGCGAAGGAATTGTAAAAGCGATGCTGTCCTGTGGAACTGATCGATATGCGCATGCCGTTCTAGGCGATGCCATTGAAGCAGCTTGCCTGATTGTTGAGGATGAATCCGGTTCAGTCGTTCAGCTGGACCTGCCCGATCATCAGGTTTTTGAGGATCTCATTCCGCGTATTGCTGATGTTAATTCGGATGGGCAGAACGATGTGGTGCTGGTGCGTAGTGGGTCTCGGACTGGCGCGGCATTGACAGTTTATAGTCTGACACAAGCAGGATCGGACAAGCAGCTGACTGAGCTTGCCGCGACACCTGCTATAGGCACGGCTAACCGGTGGCTAGCGCCTATAGGCGTTGCAGACTTCAACAACGACGGCGTGCAAGATGTAGCTTATGTCCAAACACCACACATCGGCGGTATTTTAAGAGTCTGGTCAATTGTGGATGGCGACTTTAAAGAAATCATGCAATCGCGTGGCTATTCGAACCATAGTATTGGTGACACACGCGTATCGACGGCGAAAATCACGGATATGAATAATGATGGAGTCATGGATATTGCTCTACCGGATCAGCGTCGGCAAAAAACGGTTTGGATTACGCTTTATCCCGAGTTCGCGGTTTTACAAACCAAGTCGTATGAACTGAGCGATTTTGATTAGCTTCATTGTTAATCCGCATTAGCGGAGAGTCAGCGCTTGTCCGATTCATGCTCTTGAATTCCTTGTTCGACTGCTTCCATTGCATCCGTTGATAATTCGTTCAGTCGTTGGGACATCGTTCGGCAAGTACCTGCAAAACCGTCGTTGGTGTCCGTTTTATTCACCATTATGGGTTCGCCCACTGCCAACACAATGTTTGCAAATGGTTTTGGAATCTTGAACCGGTCCCAGGATCGCAGGCACCAATAGTGGCTCGCATGGTAACTGATCGGTAACAAGGGAGCGCCGCTGAGTTGCGCCAGCATCGCGACGCCTGGCTTGAATTCGAAAATCGGGCCTCTCGGGCCATCCGGCGTCACAATCGGAGACACCCCTTGCTTCTTTATTACCATATAGATTTCGCGCAGTGCCTGGGCGCCTCCGCGTGTGGCTGAACCACGGATAATTTCTACGCCTCGATTGCCGAACAAGCCGGTTGCGATGTCACCGTCCGCCGAAGGGCTGATCAGGTAACCGAGCTTGAGGTCAGGAGCTTCCGCTGCACTATTGAGCAGATAACGGACACAAAAAAGCTGATCCTGATGCCAGTAACAGGGTATGAATGGTTTTCCACTGCTTAGCAGCGCTTGCATGTGCTCATGGCCAATTACACGTCGAATTTTGCAGGTTTTCCACAGCAGGTGAAAAAGCCCCCACAACGTCGGCGGCAGTGCTTTTTTACTCAGGCGGCGACGGAGTTGTTTAAGCGTCATGCGGTCAGCTGGTTTCGGGGCGCGGTAGTCATCATGGCTCAATGATATACTTCGCGCACCGGTTTTCCTGCCTTTCAAGCTCGTTCATCCTAAGCCAAGCGTGTCCAGTAAACCCAACGAGTTCAAGCTACCACCCGGACCGCCTGACGGGTACGACATCAATGTTGATGACGAGACCTTTGATCGCTTGAGCGAGTGGATCTCTCGCTATGGCGACATCGTCTCGATCAAGCCAGTAAGCCGTAATGCGCCCTCGGTCGTGATCAACAACCCTGATTACGTCAAGCATGTCCTTATTTCCAATCATCGGAATTATCGTAAAGGTGTGGGGTTCGAACGTATCAAGATGCTTCTCGGCAATGGCATCATTGTAAGTGACGGTGATTTCTGGCGCTCTCAGCGACGAATGATTCAGCCTGCTTTTCACCGTAAAGTCGTTGCCGACCTTGCCACGATGATGCAGGACTGCAACGCCAGAAAGCTTGTTGAATGGCAGAAAGCCGCGAAATCCCGCGCTGTCATCAATATCACTGAAGAAATGAGTGCCTTGGCACTGGAGGTCGTACTCAAAGCCCTGTTTAGCGCGGATCTCGACTGGTTGATAGACAAGGAAGGCAAGAACCCATTTCTGATGCTGGTGGAGGATTTCACGCGAGATCTCAAGCTTGCCATGCGTTTCAGGGCGATGACACGGCATGTGAAGGACATCATGGAGTTACGTCGCAGCGAGAACCGAATAGAGCATGATTTTCTATCGCTGTTGATGGAGACACGCGACAAGGACACCAATGAACGCATGGGTGACAAGGCGCTGATCGACGAGGTCATGACCATTATTGTTGCAGGCCATGAAACGACAGCCGGCACACTTAACTGGGCCTGGTTTTTGTTGTCACAGTACCCGGATGTCGAAGCTCGTCTGCATGATGAGGTTGATGCTCTGGCGACAGACCCGGGCTTCGAGCATCTCGAACAGCTTGATTATACAAGGCAGATCGCCGAGGAGACCTTGCGACTCTATCCGCCGGTCTGGTTGTTTTCCCGTAAAGCGATCCGAGATGACATCATTGGCGGATATGACATTCCCGCTGGCAGTAATATCTTTCTCTGCCCCTTTTTGATGCATCGCTCCCCGGAATACTGGGACTGTCCCGAGGCTTTCCAGCCAGATCGCTTTACTGCCGATGCGGTGAAAGTAAGAAACCGACATATCTACTATCCTTTCTCTTTGGGTTCACGGCGTTGTATTGGTGAATTCTTTTCTCTTGTCGATATGCAGCTACACCTTGGTTTGATGGCCCGATATTTAAGATTGACCCAAGTCTCCGGTCAGCCAGTAGAGGTGGAGCCACATATTAATTTGCGTTCCCGTCATCCCATCATGATGCAGGTGCACGCGCGTACTTCGATTGCAGACTTTATGGGATGAAGATGCACAGAACCCTGACGGCCTTACTTGAGGCACGCGCCTCGAGTGAGTTTGGCATCACATTCATTACCGCAGCGGATAGTGAAAAACGGGTGCCATACCACGAGCTTTTCCAACTCGCGAAAACACGTCTTGGACAGTTTCATGCGGCTGGGGTCGCTGCCGGTGATTACTTGATCATTCAACGCGCAGACAACGAAGAGTTTCTCGTTTCGTTCTGGGCTTGTCTTCTCGGGGGCATCGTCGCGGTACCTGTAGCGCCGGGCAATACGGCTGAACATCGACACAAATTGTTCCGTATTGCCAATAAGCTTGAAACAGCGTGGTTGTGCGTGGACAAAGACAACGCCGTACGTGTACAGAAATTTGCCTCGGAGCTGAACCTTGACGACGAATGGAAACAATTGTCCAGTCGCCTCGTGAGCGACGATGCGCCCGGTCAGACCGATGTGCTCATTCATAAAACCACACCGGATGAACCGGCATTCATTCAATTTTCGTCGGGTTCTACTGGCACACCTAAAGGTGTTGTGCTGACACATCGAAATTTGACTGCGAATATCGATGCCATTATCGAGGGCATGGCTGTTCAGCCTAATGATCGATACCTGAGCTGGATGCCACTGACGCATGATATGGGTCTGATTGGATTTCACCTGACACCGCTGGCCGCGGATGGCGAGCAATTTTTGATGCCGACGGAGCTGTTTGTACGGCGACCTCAGCTTTGGTTGGCCAAGGCAGCTGAACACCGGATCTCGGCACTGTCCTCGCCCAATTTCGGTTACCAGCATTTTCTCAAGACCTTCAAGGCTGAGAATACTGAACATCTTGATCTTTCTTCAGTACGGCTGATTTTCAATGGGGCGGAGCCCATTTCAGTTGATCTTTGTCGCTCGTTCATGCAGTCCTTGCAAGCAGCAAAACTTGACCAAAATGCCATGTTTCCGGTGTATGGGCTTGCCGAGGCGAGTCTTGCGGTAAGTTTTCCGGCACATGTGAAGCGATTCAACACCCTTTCAGTTGCTCGAGATGCGCTGGGTATCGGCGAGAAAACCGCGGACAACATCGTGAGCAACGAGACGAGTAGTGCTTCGAGCTTGTCGTTCGTGTCGGTCGGTAGCCCGATCAATCATGTGAGTGTCAAGATTGCCACTGATAGGGGAGAGCCATTTGCGACGGGTACCACGGGCCATATCTTTATCAAAGGCGATAGCGTCACCAAGGGCTACTTTCGTGATGATGAACTGAATGCGTCTTCGATTTCACCCAACGGTTGGCTCGACACGGGAGACCTTGGGTTTTTCCATCAAGATCAGTTGTACATTACAGGTCGGGCCAAGGACATCATTTTTGTCAGTGGTCAAAACGTATACCCTCATGATCTTGAAGAAATCGTATTTGCCAAAGGTATTGTGGAACGAGGCAAGCTTGCGATTTCGAGCAAACGAAGTGATACCGGTGACCGAGAGGAACTCATCGCGTTTGTGATGCATCGCGGTGGACGCGATGTATTCGAAGGCGTGGCGTCGGGCATTACCCGAGAGCTTGGTGAATCAGCGGGTGTCAGAGTTGATCGCATCGTGGCCGTTCCGCGTCTCCCCAAGACCACCAGTGGCAAGGTTCAGCGATATGTCCTCCTCAAGGGGCTGGAGTCTGGCGATTACGAGGTCGTGATCAGTAATACACCCGAATCTGATACCGACGAAGGTATGGCTAGTGATGTAAAGATCTCCGATGTCACTAGTTCTAATTTATCCATCGCCGAACAACTGCAGGCGATTTGCGTGGCCAAGACCGAGGGTATGAACGTGGGTGTCGATGACAATCTCTTTGATCTCGGCATCAGTTCGCTGATGTTGGCTGAAATTCATGCGACGATCGAAGAAACCTGGCCGGGACGTGTTGATGTGACCGATCTATTTGATTATCCCACGGTCTCGGAGCTTGCGATCTTCCTTGAGCGAGAGCCTGAGCCAGAACCAGAACCAGAACCAGAGCCCGCCTTGGGTTAGGCAATATGGTATTACTGGCGGGATGATTGACCGATGATCGATTTCGTTCAATATGGTGTTTTCAATCGACCCGCGCGGTGTGAAATAGGATTTTTTCTACCCGACACCTTCGCCATGCTGCCGTTCATCGCGGCTCTTGAACCCTTACGTGCTGCCAATCGATTCAGTCAGGAACCTCTGTATCGCTGGCATCTCTTTGGGGAAACAAGTGAGCCTGCGATCGCCAACAATGCAATGACGCAGAAGGTTATTGGTGCGCTTGAGATGGCTGACAAACTCAATCGCCTTATTGTTTGTGGGCCGCATGATCCACAACACTACGATTTCGCCAAGTCAGTACCTGTGCTAAAAAGATTGGCGCAATCGGGTACGGCGCTTGGCGCCCTGGACACCGGTAGCTACTTGCTTGCAGAGGCGGATCTTATTCGAGACAAACGTTGCACGGTGCATTGGGAAGTACTCCCGGGGTTTCGCGAAGCCTATCCAACGCTCGATGTGTCGAGTGAATTGTTTGAAGCTGATGCTGATCTGTTTACCTGCGCAGGCGGTGCCGCTGCACTGGATATGATGATCGCCATCATTGCTAAAGATCATGGTCGAAAACTCGCAACGCAAGTGGCGGAGTTATTTGTACATACTGACGTTCGTTCAGCCAACGAACCTCAGCGTATGGGTATCGCTGAGCGCACGGGTGTCTATCACCCTGGTTTGATCAGTTGTATCGAACTGATGGAATCAAATATCGAACAACCACTAAACGCAACTGAGCTTGCTTCAATGGTTGGCTTGTCGTCACGTCAATTGGAACGTCTTTTTCGGGCGCATCTGGATGTCACGCCAACACTTTATTATCAACAGCTTCGCTTGCGTCGGGGGCATGATCTATTGCGCCAGACGCCCATGAGCGTACTTGAGGTTTCAGCTGCGGTCGGTTTTACATCAGCGGACTATTTTGCGCGCCGATTCAGGGCGCTATTCGGGTGTTCGCCAACGGATACGCGTTTCCGACAATAAACGCCTGCTACAGGCGCTCACCTTGTCGCCAGAATCTGCGATACGGTCGTTTCTGTCCGTCCCTTAATCCTGTTGAGCGACAATAATCATTCCTAGACAAAGATTTGTCACTGGGATGCAACAATGACTGAGCCTGTCAAGAAAGTTTCAAGACGTGGCGCCCGCGCTGCAAAACGTGCGTTGCGAGCCGCACCTCTGGCCGATGAGGATAGAGCTGTACGACCTGGTCTGTCCGGTGGCTCCTATCAGCCTCTGGCAACTGCGGATGTTGCTCGGATCAACGAAGCGGTATTGAACGCGCTCGAAAATATTGGTCTGGCGCAAGCGATACCTTCGTGCGTCGAACTGGTTACCGCGGCCGGCGGCAGTTATAAAGATGGACGATTGCATTTTCCTCGCTCACTGGTTGAAGACACTATTGCAAACGCGGCGAAAGAAATCGTGTTGTATGGACGAGAGTCCAGACATGATATTGAAATATCCGGTTCCCGCGTGTATTTCGGAACGGCAGGTGCAGCGGTACACGTAGTTGATATTGAAGCCAACGAGTATCGCGATTCTGAACTCGGTGATCTTTACAACATGGCGCGACTTGTTGACAAACTCGACAATATTCATTTTTTTCAGCGCTGCCTTGTCGCGCGTGATATCCCTGAACCTCTCGATATGGATGTCAATACCTGTTACGCGGCCGTACGTGGTACGAAAAAACATGTCGGTACCAGTTGGGTTGAACCGCATCATGTCGAAGAATCCTTAAAAATGTTGCATATGATCGCGGGCAGCGAAAAAGCCTGGCGAGAACGCCCCTTTGTAAGCATGTCGAATTGTTTTGTTGTACCGCCCTTGCGCTTTGCTGAGGATTCCTGCCATTGTCTGGAGACTGCTGTGCGTGGTGGTATGCCCGTGCTTTTGTTGGCGGCTGGACAAGCCGGTGCGACCAGTCCGGCTGCGCTCGCGGGTAGTGTGGTGCAAGAAGTCGCCGAAGTACTTGCCGGTCTGGTGTTTGTTAATTTACTGGTGCCTCGACACCCGGCCATTTTTGGCACCTGGCCGTTTGTCTCCGATCTCAGAACCGGAGCCATGAGCGGGGGCAGTGGCGAACAAGCTGTGCTGATGGCGGCCTGCGGGCAGATGGGACGTTTCTATGGCTTGCCTACCGGTATTGCCGCAGGCATGGCTGATGCGAAAACCCCCGATGCACAATCCGGTTATGAAAAGGCTTATACCAATACGCTGGCAGCGCATTCGGGTGCAAACCTTATCTATGAGTCAGCGGGTATGCACGCTTCCTTGTTGGGTGTCAGTTATGAGAGCATGGTCATCGACAACGATATGCTGGGGGCAATCAATCGCACCGTACGCGGTATCGAAGTCAATGATGAAACTCTGTCATTGGATGCCATGCGTGATGTGTGTGTCGATGGTCCGAATCATTATCTGGGACATGAACAGACATTGGGTCTGATGCAAAAGGAATACATCTATCCTGAAATCGGTGATCGACGTAGTCCAAAGGAATGGGTAGAGGCAGAGAAGCCTGTTTTACTTGAATCTGCAAGAGCTCGAGTTGATGACATACTCGCGAATCATTTTCCCGACACAATCAGTGCTGAGCTCGATGCTGAAATACGAGAGCGATTCAATATTTTGTTGCCTGTCGATTCAACACAATCTAAATCCTGAGACTTATAGAATATGAACGAGCATGCGCGTGTAGTTGTTATCGGTGGAGGCGTTGCAGGTTGCAGTGCCTTGTACCACTTGGGATTGCGTGGTTGGACCGACTGCATGTTGCTTGAAATGGATGAGCTGACATCGGGTTCGACGTGGCATGCTGCGGGTAACATCCCGACATTTTCCAGCTCACGCAACATCATCAAGATGCAGCATTACAGCACCGAGTTGTACGCGCAACTAAGCAAGGATCCCGACTATCCAATCAACTATCACCAGACGGGTTCGATCCGGCTTGCGCAGAACAAACCACGTATGGAAGAGTTCCAGCATGTTACGGCTATGGCCAATGCCATGGGTATCGAATACGAGATGCTAAGTGTCGAAGAAATGAAACGACGCCATCCTTTTCTTGAAACGCACGAACTCGAAGGTGCCTTGTGGGACCCGCATGATGGCGACATTGATCCCAGTCAGCTAACACAAGCCTTTGCTGCTGCCGCGAGAAAGCAAGGCTCCGCGATACATCGTTTTACACGGGTTACCGGTGTTGCACGAACCAACTCGGGTGAATGGGAAATAAGCACTGACAAGGGTACCGTTACGGCTGAGTATGTCATCAATGCGGGTGGTTATCGCGGTGCCGAAGTCAGTGGCATGGGCGGCAAGTTTCTGCCGATGGTTTCGATGGAACATCAGTATCTGGTTACCGAATCGATACCTGAGCTCGAAGCCTTGTCGGGTCTCATTCCGCTGGTGCGTGATCCAGATGACTCATATTATTTACGTCAGGAAAAGACCGGTTTGATACTGGGACCTTATGAATGGAAAGCAACGGCACGCTGGCGAGATGGCAAGATTCCGGAAAAATTTGCCTACGAGTTGTATCCGGATGATCTTGATCGGCTCGAGTGGTATATCGAGCAGGCCTGCGCCCGTATGCCGATATTGGGTAGCGTTGGCGTGCAACGTGTTATCAATGGTCCTATCCCGTATGCGCCAGATGGGCTTCCGTATGTTGGCCCGGCGTTCGGTATGCCGAATTTCTATCATTGCTGTGGCTTCAGCTTTGGTATCTGTCAGGGTGGTGGTGCCGGTAAGTCGATCGCTGAATGGATCATCGACGGCAAACCTGAATGGGATTTGTGGAATATTGATCCGCGTCGTTACACGGACTATGCGACGCAGCAGTATGTTGTCGACCGTGCCATTGAACTGTATCAACACGAATACGCCATTGTGTTTCCAAATGATGAATGGCCGGCCGGTCGTCCGGCACTGGTCAGCAAGGTCTATGACCGATTGAAAGATAAGGGTGCACACTTTGGTGCAAGAGGTGGTTGGGAGAGAGCTACCTGGTTTCCCCGTGATGGGGACGATACTGAAGAAAAGCCGAGTTACCAGCGCGGTGTCTGGTTTGATGCGGTTGCGGCCGAATGCAAACACGTGCAAGAGCATGCGGGCATTCTGGACCTCAGTGGTTTCACTAAATATGACGTTAAAGGCGAGGGCGCTGCTCATTGGCTCGACAGCTTGATCGCGGGCAAGTTGCCGCGTGTTGGACGGGTATCCTTGTCCTATTTTTGTCAGGACGATGGTGGTCTGTGGTCGGAAATGACCTTGACTCGTCTTGCCGATGATCATTTCCTCTTGATTACTGCCGCCGCGGCCAAGTGGCATGACTATCAATGGTTGGAGGAAAAATTGCCAAGTGATACCGGCATCACGCTGAACGATATCAGCAACGATTACGGTACCTTGGTATTGGCAGGTCCGAAGTCGCGCGAGATTTTACAACAACTGACCAATAGCGATCTGTCCAATCAAGCCTTTCCCTGGCTGTCGCATCAGAAGCTTCACATTAATGGTGCAGAAATCTATGCACTGAGAGTCAATTACGTCGGCGAACTTGGCTGGGAGTTACACGTCAAGGATGCCGATCACCTCGCGGTTTATGATGCGCTGATGAGCGCAGGTGCTGAATGTCAGTTACGAGATTTCGGTGTTTATGCGATGGAATCAATGCGGCTTGAGAAGAGTTACCGTGCCTGGAAGGCTGAGCTTGATCATGAGTATTCGCCGTTACGTTCAGGTTTGAGCCGATTTGTTAATCTGGAGAAATCTGTTGATTATCCCGGTAAGTCTGCGCTCGTCGCTGAAGCGAAATCCGATATGCCTGACGTCTTCACAACGCTGATTCTCGAGGCAAGCGATACCGATGCCATTTACGGCTGCCCAATTCACGTCAATGGCGAGGTAGTTGGATACACCACGTCAGGTGGCTACGGACATCGTATCGGGCAGAGCATAGCTTTGGGATACATCAAACCATCGCTTAACGTGGCGGGTACTTCAGTCGAGGTGAATGTGCTCGGAACGATGATCAAGGCTGAAGTTGTCGACGAATCTCCGTATGATCCAGGTAACGAAGCCCTACGGAGTTAGTCATGCGGACACGAAAGATTGGTTCACTATCAGTTTCAGCGATTGGTCTGGGCTGCATGAATGTGTCTTTCGGGTACGGACCCTGTGATGAGGCGACCGGTGAGCGCCTGTTCAATGAAGCGCTTGATGCCGGGTATACGTTTCTCGATACCGCTTTCATGTACGGCGGCGGTCATAACGAAACGCTGCTCGGCAAGGCCTTGTCGGCACGTCGCAAGGAATTTGTGTTGGCGACTAAATGCGGCTTGTCCCCCGATGGCATCAACGGTCGCCCCGAGAAAATAAAGTCAGAGTGCGATATCAGTCTGAAACGATTACAGACTGATGTGATTGACCTGTACTACTTGCACCGGGTGGATCCTGATGTCCCGATTGAGGAGTCCGTTGGGGCCATGTCCGATCTTGTTGCCGCTGGCAAGGTACGCGAGCTGGGGCTCTCCGAAGTCAGCACTGAGACTTTCAAACGGGCTCGGGATACTCATTCGATCGCAGCCATGCAATCGGAATATTCTCTTTGGTCGCGTACGCCGGAGAGGGGCATGTTGCAAGCCTGCCTTGATTCGGGAACGACCTTTGTACCGTTTTCTCCATTGGGGCGTGGCTTTCTGGGTGGCTCTTCGAAAGCCGTGGATGAGTTGGCTGACAACGATTTGCGTGCAACCATCGCACGTCCTCGCTTCGAGGTCGATGCGTTTGCCAAAAACCAGAAGCTGCTAGTCCGCTTTGGTGAAATAGCCGGTGAAAAAAACTGTAGCATGGCGCAGCTCGCGCTTGCTTGGTTACTGGTGCAAGCAAATAACACCACAGTTCCGATTCCCGGAACCAAGCAGATCGGTTTCATGAAAGAAAATATTGCCGCCAGTGATATCGAACTGGACACCGATACGGTTACCGAACTGAATGCATTGATCAATGAAGACACAGTCATCGGCGAGCGCTATACGCAGGATCGAATGGCGAGCACTGACTCTGAACGGGACTAACTAGGCTCTTGTTGCGTATGTTTGCGTTCGGGCCACAGCGATGAGTCACATAAGACGGCTTCACTCTCGAATTTTCGCTGTCCCGCTCGCCGAGGTGCTCGTTGATGCCAAGCATGGAAGTCATACGCACTTTGAGTTGATCACAGTCACTGTCACGCTCGATGATGGGCGCGAGGGAACAGGCTATACCTATACGGGTGGTCGTGGCGGTCGGGCCGTAAAGGCATTGCTTGATCATGATCTTGAGCCGTTTCTCATCGGGCAGGAGGCCGATGACGTCGAGGCGCTGAATGAAGCCATGGCTTGGCATATTCACTACGTGGGGCGTGGTGGTTGTGCGTCGTTTGCCATTTCGGCGGTCGACATCGCCCTGTGGGATATTCGATGCAAGACTGCGGAACAACCGTTATGGAAACTAGCCGGTGGTGTGTCCAATCGTTGTGGCGCCTATTGTGGTGGCATCGATCTGAATTTCTCACTCGACAAACTGCTGAAGCAGACCGAAAACTATCTCGCTCGTGGTTTCAACGGCGTCAAGATCAAGGTTGGTCAGGAGACGCTTGCTGAAGATGTGCAGCGCGTTGAAGCTATCCGGGCCGTGATTGGGCCGGATATCGAATTCATGGTTGATGCAAATTACAGCTTGTCTGTCGAACAGGCGATTGAAGCCGCCAAGGCGTTTCAACCCTTTGATATCAAGTGGTTTGAAGAACCGATTGTGCCGGATGATTATCGTGGCTATGCACATATCAGCGACATGACCGGCATGCCGTTGGCGATGGGAGAAAATCTTCATATATGGCACGAGTTCGACATGGCCTGTCGAGAAGCGGCGTTATCTTATATACAGCCCGATGCTTCAAATTGCGGTGGTATTACTGGTTGGCTGCAAGCGGCAGATTTGGCGCTGGCTCATGGCATTCCGGTTTGCAGTCACGGCATGCAGGAGTTGCATGTGAGTCTTGTGTCGTCTCAGGTACACGCCGGGACTATCGAAGTTCATTCATTCCCGATCGACCAATACACGCATCGCCCCTTGGTGGTGTCTGATCACAAAGCCATCGCGCCTGACGAACCAGGAATCGGAGTCAGTTTTGACTGGAATAAGCTTCAGGCGTTTGAAGTTTGATCTGGCGCGTCATTGTCTGTTTTTGAATTCAGCTCGACATCAGTTCGGACATCCATCCAAGCCCAGCGTTAGTCTCCGAGTGGGGTTTGTATTCGGCACCCAGATATCCTGTCCAGCCCATCTCAAAGATCGCAGCAAACAGATTCGCATAGTTGATCTCTCCGCGATCAGGTTCCTGTCGTTCCGGCACGGAGGCAAATTGTATATGCCCGATATAGGGTAGCGACTGGCGCAAACGTCGCGTCAAATCTCCTTGCATGATTTGCACATGATAACAATCGAACATGATTTTTAGATTGTCCCTACCGACAGCATCTACTGTTCTGATGGCGTCGTCTATCGTGTTCAAATGATAGTTGGGTGCATCATAGTGATTCAGTGGTTCGATCAATATGATGATGTCGTGAACGCCAGCGAGCTCGCAGGCATAGTTCAAGTTCTCGCGAAACGTAAATTCGGCTCGGGCATCACGTGAGCTGAATCCAGCCATTACATGGACGTTACGGCAATTGATAGCGGCCGCATAGTCGATGGCTTCGTCGATAAAACCTCTGGCCTCGTCTTCTCGCCCCGGAATTGCGGCCAGGCCGTTGTCGCCCGCTTCAACATTGCCACGCTGTGTGTTGATGCCGAGCATCGGGAGGCCTGTCGATTGCAGAGCAGCTTTGACGTCGCCGCTGGCGTACGCGTAGGGGAAATGAGCTTCAACGGCGCCAAAGCCCGCCTCCGCTGCTCGATGTATGGCATTGGGAAGCGAGTGCTCTGTCCAGAGAAAGCCCAGATTGGCTGACAGGGACGGGTAGTTTTTATTCATGACGCTCAGTCCTAAAGGTCGCAACTCGATTCTACCGGCCGCTGTCAACGAAGTGTTGGGGGCGTGCTTGAGCTACCCTATAAGTTGTTGCCTTCGCTCGCTTGTGTAAGTCAGCATCAGGACCTGACCATGAATTTTCAAACGATGTCTAGAAAGCCCCCTTCTCGGCCAGCCGCTCGCAGGTCGACCGCTTCCAAGCCTGCTTCAGTGTGGCGACCAGCCGAGTCGGTATTGGTCAAGGTCATTGGTATTGCTGTTTACCGGGGCCGCTTGCTTGCTGCAGAAATCCTGGATGACAAAGGCCGGCTTAAAGGTGTGCGGCCGTTGGGTGGTCGAATCGAGCGTGGTGAATCGCGTGAAGATGCCTTGCATCGAGAATTTGATGAAGAGTTGGGATGCGCCATAAGTTTGCACGGCGTTTGGCGAGTTTATGAAAACATCTATATGCACCACGGTAAAGTCGGGCATGAGTATTTGTTTGCACGGAACATCCAGTTGCTCGATACGAAATTGTACGAGCAAGAGTACATTGTGTTCTCGGAAGATAGCGGTATGGAAGTCTCCGCGCACTGGTATGACCTCAAGCAACTTGAGCAAGGTAGCCCCGAGCTTTTTCCACCAGCGCTACGTCAGGATCTGATTCTCTGAATCAATCCCAATCTGGCGCCCACGGGACCAACGACTTGTCCACGATACGCACCGCAAGCTTGCCGAGTTGATCAATGCTATTCATATCAACATTCGACAGGCTGAATTTCATGATGTCAAAATTGGCTTCAAGATTGGCTCGTTTTGTTGACATCGCGTTGACATTGATACCTTTTTGCAAGATCCAGCGAAGTACAACTTGTGCTGCCGTGACATTGTATTGTTCAGCCAGCTCGTCGAACAGGGGATAGCTGAACACCTTGCCGCGCGCAACAGAGCAGTACGATGACAAAGGGATACCCGTCTCATTCGACGCTTGCAACAAAACGGATTGATCAAGTAAAGGATGAAATTCAACTTGATTGGTGACGAACTCTTCGTCGTCAATATCGGCAATCTGTCGGAGCATGGCTGCCGTGAAGTTGCTGACGCCGATATGTTTTGTCAAACCTCGTTG
>CAYUZB010000071.1:0-19695 GCA_964449565.1 uncultured Granulosicoccaceae bacterium
CCTTTTTTGTATCATTTGCCTGCTAAGTAAGCTGTATTTTTTACACTTTTCTCAGCGCGCGCTTAACATTTGAATGAAACCTTGGGTCGATCTGGAACTTTCGATGCGCCAATTTAGAATTTCTTCTACAAACCTTTGTTTTAGCTCCGTATGAGCTGCGTCTTGCCAAAGGTTGTTGATTTCCTTGGGGTCGTCGTCCAGATTAAATAGCTGGCCATCGTCATGATCGGCAAAATGAACAAATTTCCATGGGCCTTCGCGCACCATGATGACAAATTTGCTGCCCTGCATGATCGCGTCATCAGATTGTTCAACAAACACACGGGCTCGACCGTCGCTGGTTTTACCTTCAAGCAAAGTTTTGAGCGATTGCGCTTCCATCCAGTCCGGAATCTCAGCCTTGGCATAGTCAAGAATAGTTGGCCCAAAATCCATCAGAGAAACCAAGGCAGGTATTTTCAATCCAGCCTTAATATGATCGGGCCAACATACGACCGCGGGTACATGTACTGATTCTTCGAACATATTCCATTTTTGCGAATGCCCGTGATCGTTCAGACAGTCACCATGATCAGAGGTAAAGATGATGATGGTATTGTCCAATACACCGCGGGACTCTAGTGCTGCCACGATTTTCCCCACCTGAGTGTCGATCATTGAACAATTGGCATAGTAGTGAGCACGTTGTCGGTGGAGCTGTTCGTCTGTTGGATTTTCCAGATGTACGACAGCATCGTGATCGTTTTGAATATGGTTCTTTCGCAGCTTTCTCAATGGTTCAGGCTGACTGTTCAAGTCATAGTTTCTGGTCGCTTTGGGTAAATCTTGATCGACATACATGTCAAGATATTCTTGAGTCGGGTCGTACGGTGGGTGAGGGCCTGGCAAGCCGACTTGTAGAAAAAATGGTTCGGTGCCGGGGTATCGTTCCAACCACCAACAGGCAGTGTCCGACACAAATACATCGGGATGTAAATCTTCATCATGAGCCCAAACATACGCGCCCATTTGCTCTTTGTGGTCTTTGTTTTTCCGATAAGTTACTCGTGAGGGTTTGAAAGCACCACGAGTGCGTAATGCCTTGTCCCAATTGTCCAGATAAAAGGGCAGGCCCGGATGGTCTCTGTCCTTGTTTTCAGTGACATGGCGCTCATGAAAACCAAAAGAGCCTTCAACGGGCCATGTGTGCATTTTGCCAACATTAACGCAACGGTATCCGGCTTTTGCGAGTTCTTCGACCCAGCAATATGACCAAGGCTCGTCGTTTCTGAAGACTCCGTTGGTGTGCGGGTATGTACCACTGAATAGAGAGGCCCTGGATGGCGAGCATACGGGTGCCGTTACATACATGTTCTCGAAAGTCGCACCATTGGTGACCAATTTATCGATATGCGGCGTGATCATGTGTGGATGGCCATGTGCGGCGATGGTGTCGAGCCTTTGCTGATCCGTGATGATAAAAACAATATTTGGTTGCTTGGGCATGGTTATCCTTTTACTGCTCCACCCATTGATTGAACAATGTATTTGTTGGCAAAAATAATAACAGGCAAAGTCGGCAGCGTCAGTACGACGCTGGCTAGTGCAATACTTCCCCAATCGACGCTTGCATATGACACGAAATTCATCACAGCCACTGGAGCTGTAACTGTGTCACTTCTTGTAATGATCAGTGCAAAGAAAAAGTCGTTCCATGCGATGAGAAAAGCCAACACGGCGGTTGCTATCAAGCCGGGCCGCGCTGCAGGAATAACAACCTTGACAAGTGTTTGATAAAGAGTGGCTCCATCGAGCATGGATGCTTCAATCAACTCGTCGGGTATTTGTGCCAGTGATGTCCAGGATGACCAGACCACAAAAGGTAGAGTCAACACCATGTAGGCGGCAATCAATCCAATGCGAGTGTCCAGTAGTCCGATGTTCAGATATATTAAAAATAGTGGTATGACAAACCCCACAGGTGGTGCCATACGTAGAAGTAGTAGTGCCCATGAGGCAATGAAGCGTCGCTGTGAACGCCCTTTTGCCAAGGCAAAGCCGCCGGGTACGCCAATAATCATGGCAAGTAGGGTTGAGCTACCTGCGGTTATCAAACTATTAAGTAATGCTAATGGAAAATTTGACCTTAGCAGCGATTGAAAATTATCGAGAGTAAATACTGTCGGCGATTGCCAGATGGGTTCGAAAAGATGAGTTGCTGGTCTGAATGAGAGGATCAGTGCCCACACAATCGGAAGCAAAGCGAATCCGAAAAACGCCAGCATCATCGCGATACCCAGAAATCTTAGTGGGTTTCTGTCCTGACTACGCATCATTGATTCTCGCGTTTGCTCTAGCTACGTAGTAACTAATCACCGCGGCAAAGAGAAACAGGAATACAGCAATGGCTGCTCCATAGGATACGTTGGAATTCTGGAAAGTCTGGATGTAGGCGAAGTAATTGGTCGCTTGTGTGGATCGTCCCGGGCCGCCATTGGTCATGATATAGATTAGGGGGAAGTGCTTTAGTGTTTCGATAAAACGAAACAGGGAAACCATTAAGAGAGCTGGCACCAGCAATGGCAAGGTTATCTTGAAAAATGTCTGCAATTTGTTGGCACCATCAATGGACGCGGCTTCGTCAAGGTCATTGGGAATCCCCTGTAGCGCGGCCAGAATCAATAGCAAAACAAATGGGTAGCTCGCCCAGGTGTCGGCAATGACAATGGCTGCAATTGCTCCGTATTGGCTGGTCAGAAACGGCGGTACCGTTATTCCAAACAATTCAAAAAAGTCATTGATGGGGCTCAAGGTTGGTGTCAACAAGCTGAGCCAGATAAGAGCAACTGCCACGGCGGGTACGACGAAAGGTATGACAAAAATCCCGCGCATGAAGCGCCATTTCGGGATGATTTTTTCAAGTCCAACCGCAATCAATGTGCCCAGTATGACTTGAAAAAATACGCCGAACAGGCTCAACAACAGCATGACGTTTATAGAAGCCATGAAACGTTTGTTGTTGAACAATTTTACAAAATTATGGAAACCGAATTCGTGATCCCATTTTTTGATCAAATGGAAATCGGTCATGGATAATGCAAACATGCCAATGAGCGGCACGATGGCAAAAACGCTTACTGCCACCACCGATGGCAACATCATGCGTTGAAAGGTTTTCTGAATTCGGGGTTGAACGCCTGTTGTCACGGGTGTGCTTTAGGGTCGATTTGGATTACCCCCAGATAGACACCTGGGGGTAACGTTACAAGGACATACTGATATTGGAATAGCGCGTTATTACTCTGCCAGTATCTCGGCGATTTCTTCATCAGCCGCTTCCAGTGCTTCTGCATTAGTCATCAGGCCATTGACGGCGGCATTGATATTCTCACCAACTGCAGCGCCAATTTGCGGCCATTGCGGTAGCAAGGGGCGATAGTGTCCAATAGCTTCACCCAGCATCTGCACTTTCAGATTAAGGAATTCGGGATGTATGCTTTTGTACTTGTCGACAACTTCCGGATTTTTGGATACTGAGGCACGAATGAAATCAGGATAGGCTTCGCTTAGCGCTATCTTTGTCAGAACCTCTTCACTGGTAGCCCATTCAATAAATTTGAATGAAGTTTCCGAGTCTGGCGCACCTTTAGGGATTCCAAGTCCGTGTACCGCGATGGCTGGAGATCGTCCATTGGGGCCTGTTGGTACAGGTGCCAGATCAATTTTGTCGGCAAATTGGCTGTTTTCAGGATCCAGGGCTCTCGCCGCGATGGATGTGCCGTCGAATATCATAGCCACTTGACCGTTCTGCATTGCAGCTGCGACTTCACCGAAGTTGAAATTTCCGATACCGGCGGGTCCATATTCGTTCATCAAAGTTGAATATATCTCCAGTCCCTTCAAGGCTTCTGGTGAATTCATGGCAGGTGTCAGGTCAGTAGGATAATCCGCGAAAAAAGTACCTCCGTAAGCCCGCATGATCATCGGGAAAACAAACATGTTGAATCCCTGGCCTGGGGCTACTCTCATTGCAGCGCCGGCAGTGCCCTTGGCTTTTACCGCTGCTGCA
The DNA here is from genome assembly GCA_964449565.1 of uncultured Granulosicoccaceae bacterium. Classification (GTDB taxonomy): domain Bacteria; phylum Pseudomonadota; class Gammaproteobacteria; order Granulosicoccales; family Granulosicoccaceae; genus Granulosicoccus. Next base: position 4,049 of record CAYUZB010000071.1, read on the forward strand.
ACTTCAAGCACTTCTTCCCAGGTTGCAGGTGGTGCATCGTATCCCGCATCAGAGAGTAAGTCGGTACGATAAGCCATGACGCCTGTTTCTGCGAAAAATGGTAAAGCCCAGTGCTCTTCATTGACAAGATAGGCATCAAGTGGCCCGCTAAGAATGTCATCCTTGTCAGACATGCCAGCGACATTTGACGTAAGCGGTTGCAGCCAATCAGCCGCAACCCAACGTTGCAACTGAATTACCGGGGTATGTACGACATCGATATCGTCAGCCTGGCCAGCAAACGTAAGAGTAATGCGGTTTTCAAATACATCCTGGCCAACAACTTCGATATTGGCTTTTATGCCGGTCTTTGCTTCAAAGTCATCGGCTAATTTTGCCAAGCCTTGTGTATAGGGCATTGAAAAGAGCAGAACATTGACTTCATCTGCTGCTTGTGCGGTGGTGCTGGCAACGCTTGCAAATATGCCAATTACCGAAGCTTTCAGCAACTGACTGATATGACGTTTCATATTATTAAAACCTCCAACTGATTGAAAATGGAGACACATCAACCAACATGTTGTAGCTGAGTGTCACGTTTGGTAACTTCTGTGGAATGACTGATACCATTTTGGTTTGAATGGTTATTGTTGTATTTCATTAGTGATTTCAAGCGGCTTTGGGCGTCTTCCAAAACAGCTGTAAACTTGGCGATGTGTGATGCTTTATCACGTGTCGGCACTGCAGCTTCGGCAATACTCAGCAAGTGCATGAATTGTCCATCTTCATCTTCAATGAGGGTGGCGAATCTTCGCACTCCCAGATGATTGCCATCGAAATCATAATCGACTGTCTTTCCAACGGCCTCTTCAATAATATTTCTTGCTTCAGATGCCTCGATGATATCGCGGTTTACATCGTTTCGAAAAAAACCGTCTGGCAGTAATGTTCTTTTTATTTCATCCCAGTCGGAACGGCTCAAGTACAGGCGGGATAGTGGATCGAGTTCTGCTAATGTGCGACGAAAACCTGGTTTAGCTTTGATCGCTATGCTGGCGTCAGGAAACTCGGTACAGGAATGCCAGAATAAATCGTGTCCAGCTACCACAACAGCTTCAACACTGACGTGATGCTCTGCGGAGATGTCGTGCATCAATGTACTCAGCCCACTCAAATATTGCTGGGACATGGGTACATTGCGGGAAAGCCTGAAGTTACAGACACAGTACTTTTCAGAGGTCATGAGAACATAACCTTCGTCAGCAAGGGACCTGACAATCCTGCCTACCGTGGCTGGAGACAGCTCCAGATCACGTGACATTTTTATTTGCTTGACGGGTTTCTGCCCAGAGGCCATCAAATATTCCATGACCTTCAGCAATCGGATACTCGGGTTCAAACTGAAAAATGTCCTGTATAAAATTTCAATTATGAAATAACATTATCCATATATGATATTTTAGTCAAGTGCGGATTTTAGCAGAGCGCATTATTTACAACTGTTGGTATCACCGGAGCAGAGATGGCAGACGTCGGAATAAACGACATCAGGAAAGCATTTGGAGAGGTGGAGGTTATTCACGGGGTGTCGATTGACATAAAGCCCGGGGAGTTCGTTGTGCTCGTTGGCCCGTCCGGGTGCGGAAAATCTACCTTGTTGCGCATGATCGCCGGCCTGGATGACCCGACTAGCGGCACTATCAGTATCGGTGGGCGCGTGGTCAATGACCTGTTACCGAAAGAGCGCGATGTAGCAATGGTCTTTCAATCCTATGCCTTGTATCCGCATATGACGGTTCGCGAAAATATCTCGTTTTCTCTGGAGTTGAAAAAACGCCCCAAAGCCGAAATTGACAAGGCCGTTCAGGAGGCCAGCGAAATTCTGGGACTGGGTGAGTATCTGGATCGACGACCCAAGGCTTTGTCTGGTGGACAACGTCAACGAGTTGCCATGGGGCGGGCCATTGTCAGAAACCCCGAGGTGTTTTTATTCGACGAACCGCTATCAAATCTGGATGCAAAGCTACGTGCGGTCATGCGCAAAGAAGTCAAACTGCTGCATCAACGGTTAAAGACAACATCTGTTTATGTCACGCATGATCAAACAGAAGCCATGACCATGGCAGACAAGATCGTTGTAATGAATGACGGCAATATTGAGCAAATTGGATCACCACTGGATTTGTATAACTCTCCGGATAATTTGTTTGTTGCAAGTTTTATCGGAGCGCCCCAGATGAATTTCTTGAAGGCGACGGTCGAGAAGGATGCATCGCGTAGCGGTTATAGTTTGAGTAATGGCGTATTTCTAAAATCTGACAATATATCCTTGAATGCAGGTCATTTAGTCACTATCGGTATTCGCCCGGAGGATCTGAGCGTCGTAGAGAATGGAGCAATAACATCACAAATTGAAGTCATTGAACCAATGGGTAGCGAGACGCATCTTTCATGTGTGTTTGACGATAATGAGCTGAGGCTGGTGACCGATGCGTCGGCCAGCTATAAACCCAATGACAGCGTGAAGCTGAGTTTTGATATAGAAAAATCACATATATTTGACAATGAGACTGGAATGCGTGTAAATAATTCCGGCTAGATGACCCAACGGCGGTTTTAAACCCTTGCCTGGGTGGTGATCGTCAGGCAACAGCGGAATCCTCTATGAAACTTGGCGTCATTTGTGATGGTATCAGCCGCGATCTAAGGCATGTCGTCAATGTGATGGACGAATTCAATCTGCAGTATGCAGAGCTTCAATTCGTTGGCGAAAAAGAAGTTGGTGACCATAATGCTAAAGAGATCCGCGAGATAAAAGCATTGCTTGAGGATCGAGGCAAGCCCGTATCATGTTTGTCCCGTCATATTTTCGCCGGCATGACAACGGCCAATAGACCAGGCGATGAGCTGCATACAAAACATATGGATGCACTCAAGAGAGTTATCTCGATGGCTCATGAGGTGGGCTCGCCATTGGTTCGTATCATGACCAATAAAAAAGAACAGATACTTTGGGGCTTGCATGGGGCCGAGCAGTGGAACGTTGCCCATGGTGCCTGGGATTCTCTGCCGCCTTTGATCGCGCCTGCCTGTGAGCTTGCACGAGCGGAAGGGCTGACTTTGGTTGTCGAAACTGGCAATGGCACCATGGTCAATTCAAACTACACTGCGGTCAAATTGATTGATGAGCTCGACGCTAAAGATGTGCTCAAAGTGCTGTGGGATCCGGCGAACAATTGCTGGTGTCATGAGACGGCCTATCCTGATGGCTACAATGAAGTCAGAGACGGTTATCTTGGGCATATTCATATCAAGGACGTCATTGTTGATACGCCTCGCGCCACACTGGAAGTTCGTCAGTTAGGGCAGGGGCAGCTTGCCGATCAGTTGCAGCCTATGGCCAATGCCCTGAAAACCGATCATTACTCAGGGGTCATCTCATTGGAAAGCGTGTATCACAGCGGGGATGGCAACTTTGAGAATGGTTTTCGGCAATGTATTGATGTGTTCCAGGAAATATTCGGGTGATTGAATGAGTACTCAATCTGAATTGGCTGATCAGCTTAACTATCCTCCCTTATCGGAGGTTAGAAAAACGCTCCGAGTCAAATGGTATCGGTGCCCTGTCAGTCACGAACGCCTGAAAGAATTGTCAACGCGATCTGACAAACAAGGATGGATACAGGCTGGTGGTCATACCGGTTTGTACTTGATCCTTGCTACGTTGACGATAGCGTTATGGGCACAACAGGCTTGGCTGGCGTTTGCCTTATCGGTCTGGTGCCTGGGCTTTGTTGCAACTTTCTTTAAAGGCACAGCCGCTCATGAGCTTGGTCACGGGACGGTGTTCAAGTCCAGACGCCTGAATCAGATATTTCTTCATGCGGTGTGTTTAATCAGCTGGTGGGACCCCTATGATTATGGTGCCAGCCATACCTATCATCACCGATATACAACTCACCTCGAGGCCGATCGGGAAAACGTTTTGCCGTTGACACCTTCGTTTGCACCGTGGCTGATACTTCAGCTCTGCACCTTGAATCTGTTTACAAAACCAGGTCGAAATTTCAGCAAAGGCGGCTTTGTTTGGAATGTATATCTCACGGCACGCACAGCAATGGGAATTCCATCCGGACACACAGATATACCGAGTCAGGAATGGTTGGAAAAATTACATGAAGATCAACCAGTGGCATTCAGACAGTCGGTGTATTGGTCGCGTGTGTTGATAGTCTTTCATCTGTCGGTGTTGTTGGTTTCAGCGTTTTCGGGATGGTGGGTTCTCACATTGGTGATTTCACTGCCATCCTTTATCGCCAACATCGGTAGTTATCTACTCGGCACGACCCAGCACTGCGGTTTGCCGATTAACAGTTCAGATTTTCGCAAGAACACACGGTCGATCAAGCTAAACCCGGCTTTAGGTTTTCTATACTGGCATATGAACTGGCACGCTGAGCATCATATGTACGCCGGTGTGCCTTGTTATAACCTCAAGGCAATGGCGAAGGAAATCGCTTCAGATATGCCCGAGCCAAAATCATTGCTTGGTGCCTGGAAAGAGATGCGTGAAACCTGGGCTCGTCAAAAAACGGATCCTGCCTATGTGTTTGACAGACCCGTACCAACACGCGGGGATGCACTCTCAGAGTCCGCGGAAGGTAGGCCTGATGATGGATTGATCGATTCGATTGGCGATCTGGCACCAAGCGGTTCAGAATTAACGTGATGACGAGCCTCTGTCGTGCCAGAGCAAACTAAACAAAATCATCCACAGTCATTATTTATTCAGGTGCGCCGGTTAACGTCAATAGGAGCGAGGCATGCCAAGTACATGTTCGGATAAGTAGCTGAGGATAAGATTGGTTGATATCGGAGCGACTTGATACAGACGAGTTTCGCGAAATTTCCGCTCGATGTCATACTCTTCAGCAAAGCCGAAGCCGCCATGAGTTTGTACGGCGGCGTTGGCAGCCTCATTGGATGCATCTGCTGCCAGTAACTTTGCCATATTTGCTTCGGCACCTGGGTTTTCGCCATTATCATAAAGACGAAGTGCTTCCGTCACCATTAATTCTGCTGCGCGCATATTGGCGTAAGCTCGTGCAAGCGGAAATTGCACGCCTTGATTCTGACCAATAGGGCGTCCGAACACGCTGCGATCATTGGCGTAGTTCACGGCTTTTTCGATTAGCCACTTTGCATCACCTATGCATTCGGCGGCTATCAGTATTCGTTCGGCGTTCATACCTGACAGGATATAGTTGAATCCTTTTCCTTCCTCGCCGATGCGGTTTTCAACCGGCACGCGTAGCTTGTCAAAGAAAACCTCGGTGGTGGCGTGATTCATCATGGTGTGAATAGGACGAATCGTCAGTCCCTTGCCAATGGCATCGCGCATATCAACAAGCAGTACAGACAGACCTTGGGTTTTTTTCAATTCGTCTTGCAGCGGCGTTGTTCGTACCAACAGGATCATCAAATCCGAGTGTTCGGCACGACTGGTCCAGATTTTCTGACCACTGACAACGTAGTGATCGCCATCAAGAGTCGCTTTGGTTTCAAGCGCTCCGGTATCGGTACCAGAAGAGGGCTCGGTTACACCAAACGCTTGAAGCCTGAGTGTTCCATCAGCAATGCCAGGTAGATATGTTTGCTTCTGTTGATCGGAGCCATGGCGCAATAGTGTACCCATGGTGTACATCTGTGCGTGACACGCACTCGCATTTCCACCAGAGCGATGAATTTCTTCGAGTATTGCAGCGCCAGCTGACAAAGGTAATCCCGCGCCGCCATACGCTTCGGGGATCAGTGCGGCAAGCCATCCCGCGTCCGTTAACGCGGCTACAAATTCGCTTGGATACTTCATTTCTCGATCGAGCAAGCGCCAGTACTCTGCAGGGAATTGATCACAGAGTTTGGTCACTGCACTACGAATATCGTCGTACTGATTTAGGGACATGGTTTTTCACTGTTTGTTCTTGATAAATGCACCCTGATGAAGCGTAAGTGCAAAGAGTTGCACAAGGAGTGAGCGACAGGAGTTGCAACATTCTAGTGCAAAAAATCTTAAGTCGCTGAAATCAATAGTAAAAAAAATCATTTATTCGATGGCACGTTATTCGGATTACTCATGGTTCGAGTTTAAAAAAACGATGGAGAAATACGTTGAGTAAAACAAGTAAGAGTAAATTCGGTAAGTTCAGCTTCAGTCAGCCACTTTGCGGTGCGCTGATGCTTACGGCTTCTGCTATGGGCCTGTCATCAGTCGCAAAGGCTGAAGATACGATAAAGGTTGGTGTGTTGCATTCACTGTCTGGGACCATGGCTATCAGTGAGACAACACTTAAAGACACGATGTTGATGTTGATTGACGAGCAGAACAAGAAAGGTGGTTTGCTTGGCAAGCAGCTCGAAGCTGTAGTTGTTGACCCCGCATCGGATTGGCCACTGTTTGCTGAAAAAGCACGAGAGCTGATCGAGAAAGAAAAGGTTGCGGCGATCTTCGGTGCGTGGACATCCGTGTCACGTAAGTCAGTATTGCCTGTCATAGAAGAACTGAATGGATTATTGTTTTACCCGGTCCAATATGAAGGGGAAGAGTCGTCCAAGAATGTTTTTTACACCGGTGCTGCGCCAAACCAGCAGGCAATTCCGGCAGTTGACTATCTGATGAATGAAGTGGGTGCCGAACGCTGGGTGTTGGCAGGAACGGATTACGTCTATCCGCGTACGACAAACAAAATTCTGGAGGCTTATCTGTTAGCTCAAGGGGTACCTGCAGCCGACATAATGATTAACTACACGCCATTCGGTCACAGTGACTGGCAGAGTATTGTCGCGGAGATCAAGCAGTTCGGTAGCTCGGGCAAGAAAACAGCGGTTGTCTCGACGGTCAATGGTGATGCCAATGTACCGTTCTATAAAGAACTTGCTAACCAGGGTGTATCGGCTGAAGACATTCCTGTCATCGCGTTTTCAGTTGGTGAAGAAGAGCTGTCAGGGTTTGATACATCACCACTGGTTGGGCACCTTGCGGCGTGGAATTATTTCATGAGTGTTGAAAGCGATACCAACGATGAATTCATCGAAGCTTGGCAGTCGTTTATCGATAGTGAAGACCGTGTTACCAATGATCCGATGGAAGCTCACTATATCGGTTTTAACATGTGGGTTAAGGCAGTCGAGAAAGCTGGAACGACGGACACCGATGCAGTAGAGGCTGCCATGATTGGTATTTCAGTACCTAATTTATCCGGTGGGTACTCTTCCATGATGCCTAATCATCACATCACAAAGCCAGTATTGATTGGTGAGATTCAGGATGATGGTCAATTTGAAATTGTGTGGGAAACCAGCGGTTTGGTTGCTGGAGATGCATGGTCAGATTACTTGCCGGACTCCAAAAACCTTATTTCAGACTGGCGTTTGCCATTGGTTTGTGGCAATTACAATGTCGCGACAGGCGCATGCTCAGGCCAGAATCTCTAAGAATTGCTTTAAAGATTTAATGTAGAGAAGAAATGGTTGCTGCAATTCCGCAGCAACCAATTTTAAATCTGGCCTGTCATGAAAATATTTCTGCTAGTTCTGTTTAGTTTGTTCACGACAGGCGTCTTTGCGTCGGACGATAACGATATCATTCAAACGCTGGCACCTGAATTACTCAGTAAATCAAAAGCTCAGCGCATCGACGCCATAAATGCGATTGCTGCATCAGGTGCATCTCGAAAGGGTGAGTGGTTGCAGGCTATTCTGGATGGAGATCTCTATCAGTTAAAAAGCACTGACGACATGGTGCTGGCAAGCCGTAAAGGTAAAGAATATGTATTGCTCAAGGCCAGTGATGGAATGGAACTGGGGACAGAGAAAAAGCGTGGTCTTCGCAAGGTAAAAATTGACAACGCCATGCGATCCCATCTTCGTTCCTTGATCGGTTCGCTGGCTTTGGAAAGTGCCAACCCGACTGAGCGTTTGCAAGCGGTAAATTCCCTACTGGGAAAAGTTGACGGCAGCAATATTGACCGAATACGCGAGCTTGCGAAAAACGAAACGAATAAGGGCGTTGTTCATGCGATGAGCTTGTTAATCGCAGTGCATGATCTGGAAAGCGGCACGAGCGAACAACAGGCGCAAGCGTTTGATTTTGTCGATGGTCGTCTTGATAACGAGGTGGTCAATACACTGCGTCGACTGGCAGATACGTCGGAAAATGAATTAGTCGTTAATCGCGCGACCGAGCTTTTGCAGTCAGCAGAAACAAGTCGGCGCTGGTTTGCGCGGGTGGAGACTTTATTTTTCGGTCTTAGTCTTGGCTCAGTGTTGGTTGTAGCGGCTATCGGGCTTGCTATTACGTTTGGGGTTATGGGTGTTATCAATATGGCGCATGGTGAGCTGATCATGCTTGGGGCCTACACGACGTATTTCATTCAGTTGTTATTGCCAGATGCCATTAATTATTCATTGATACTGGCGGTACCCGCTGCATTTATTGTCTCGGGCACTGTTGGAATCGTCATTGAGCGCACGGTCATTCGACATCTCTATGGCCGCGCACTGGAGACTCTTCTGGCAACTTTTGGTATCAGTCTCATATTGCAGCAGGCGGTACGCACTTTCGTGTCATCACAAAATGTCGCTGTCATTAACCCTACATGGATGACGGGCTCCTGGATGATCAATCCGGCATTGTCGCTGACACTCAACCGGCTGGTCATCATTGGCTTCTGCTTGTTGGTTTTTGCCATTCTTTTGTTTGTCTTTACACGCACGGGCTTTGGCTTGCAGATGAGAGCAGTTGCGCAGAACCGACAAATGGCGCGCGCCATGGGAATTCGTTCGGCTCGTGTGGACTCGCTAACTTTCGGCCTTGGTTCAGGTGTGGCAGGGATCGCGGGAGTCGCACTGAGTCAGTTGGGTAACGTGGGGCCTAATCTTGGTCAGTCCTACATCATCGATTCATTTATGGTGGTTGTCTTTGGTGGGGTCGGTAATTTATGGGGCACGTTAGTCGCAGGTATGACGCTCGGTATCGGGAACAAGCTGATTGAGCCTTGGGCCGGTGCTGTTCTCGCCAAGATCATGCTGCTGGTTTTCATCATCCTGTTCATTCAAAAACGACCACGCGGTTTATTTCCGCAGCGTGGGCGCGCGATAGAGAGCTGATATGTTAAACCTGCCTCTGTTTGATCGATTTGTGTTGATCGCTCTGGTTTTACTGACAGCGGCGGTTCCATTTGCGAACCTCGGCTTGAATGAAACTCATCCCCTGTATCTGGAAACTTATAACGTCACCATACTGGGAAAATATTTGTGCTTTGCACTGCTTGCCTTGTCAGTTGATTTGGTTTGGGGCTATTTGGGTATCTTGAGCCTCGGGCATGGCGCCTTTTTCGCCCTGGGCGGTTATGCCATGGGCATGTATCTGATGCGTCAGATCGGTGATCGAGGTGTTTATGGAAATCCTGATCTACCGGATTTCATGGTGTTCCTTAATTGGCAAGAATTGCCATGGTTCTGGACTGGAATGGAGTACTTTCCGGTTGCGATGGTAGCGATCGTGTTGGCACCGGGTCTGTTGGCTTTTCTCTTTGGCTGGTTTGCCTTTCGCAGTCGGGTCAATGGAGTGTATTTGTCAATCATCACGCAAGCAATGACATTTGCATTGATGCTGGCATTCTTTCGTAACGAGATGGGCTTTGGTGGCAATAATGGCTTGACTGATTTCAAGGATATTCTCGGATTTTCCTTGCAGTTGCCCGAGACACGTAACGGACTGTTCGTCGCCTCGGGTGTAGCGTTGATATTTGGCTATTTGTTGTGTCAGCGTATTGTTCGATCGCGTGCCGGTAAGGTTGCGCAGGCTATCCGAGATGCTGAATCGCGCACGCGTTTTATTGGATTCAACGTCGAGAGTTACAAACTTTGGCTGTTCACCTTCTCGGCGATTCTTGCGGGTATTGCGGGTGCCTTGTATGTGCCACAAGCAGGTATCATCAATCCGCGAGAGATGGCACCACTGGGTTCGATTGAAGTCGTTGTTTGGGTTGCTTTAGGTGGTCGTGGCACACTGTACGGTCCGATCATTGGCGCATTGCTGGTGAACTATGCAAAAAGCTGGTTCACAGTTGCCTTGCCGGAATACTGGTTGTTTGCTCTGGGCGCTTTGTTTGTTTTTTCAACCCTTTACCTTCCGCGCGGGGTGACTGGTATCTTTCGCAGGAAGTCAGTATGAGTGGCTTGGCGGGAAGAGGTTTGTTTCGACGTGACAAGGTGTTTGATTTTCTAACGCCAAGCGTCAGCGAACGACTGAACACAGACTACAGCACCTTGCTGTACATGGAAGATGTGACTGTGTCCTTTGATGGCTTCAAAGCGATCAATGATCTGAATTTCATCGTTGAAAACGGAGAACTACGTTGTCTGATTGGTGCCAATGGTGCGGGCAAGACAACCATGATGGATATCATCACGGGTAAAACTCGGCCTGATAGCGGTCGCGTTATCTTTGGAGAAAACATTGATTTACTGGACTTGAACGAGTCCGAAATAGCATTGGCTGGTATTGGTCGCAAATTTCAAAAGCCCACGGTGTTCGAAAACCTCAGCGTATTCGAAAATCTGGAACTATCGATGGCTGACTTCAAGTCGGTTTGGTGGACCTTACGGTGCAAGCTCAATTCAGCCCAAACAGATCAGATTGAACATATCGCGAATATAGTGGGCTTGCCCGAGATGCTGGGCAAGGCTGCCGGTGCCTTATCGCACGGTCAGAAGCAATGGCTTGAAATAGGTATGTTGTTGATGCAGCGGCCTCTGTTGCTACTGGTTGACGAACCGGTTGCGGGTATGACGCATCAGGAGATGGAGAAGACCGGCGAGCTTCTGCAAAGCCTTGCTGGCAAGCACACGGTGGTTGTGGTTGAGCACGATATGGAGTTTATCCGCTCGATTGCCAAACGCGTGACTGTTCTGAATCAGGGAACTGTACTGGCTGAAGGTTCAATGGATGATATCCAGAACAACGATGATGTACGCCGTGTGTATCTTGGGGAATGACTGAAGCGATGACAGCAATGATCAGTGTGCAAGCGCTTAATCAGTTTTACGGTCAAAGTCATACCTTATGGGATATCGACCTGAACATTCCGAAGCACAGCTGCACCTGCGTTTTGGGACGAAACGGCGTTGGTAAAACAACTTTGATGCAAAGCCTGATGGGGCTTGCGCCTGATGTCCGCGGGCAAATCTGGTTCGAGGGGAAAGATATTGCTCGAGTCCCTGCGGAGCAGCGCGCACCGATGGGCATCGCTTATATTCCACAGGGGCGTCAGATTTTCGCTCAGTTAACCGTTGAAGAAAATATTCGCACGGGTTTTTTCGCCAGTCGCAGCGGCTATGACAAGGTGCCGGATTTCATTTACGAACTGTTTCCCGTGTTGTTGGAGATGCGCGGTCGACGCGGTGGCGATCTTTCAGGAGGTCAGCAACAGCAACTTGCGATCGCCCGGGCACTGGTGCTTGATCCTAGCGTATTGATCATGGACGAACCGACTGAAGGTATTCAGCCCACCATCGTCCAGGAGATAGGTGATGTCATCAAGACTTTGAGCCAGGAGCACGGCATGACGGTTGTGCTCGTGGAACAAAAACTGCCGTTTGCCCGCAGGGTCGCTGATCATTATGTCATTTTGGACCGTGGTAGATTGATGGTCCAGGGTGCGATGAACGAACTTGACGACGACCTGATCAAGAAATATTTGACTGTTTGACTGGAGAACATCATGATGAAAATTAGTAAAACGCTTGGCATCATGACGCCGCTGATGATAATCGCTTTGGTTTCCGGACCTGTTCATGCACATGAAGGCGGTGCTTTGCACGCAATGGTGGCTTTGATACTTCCCGTGGGTTTATTGATTCTTGCACTTGTCCTGATGAAACGGCACCTTGCCCGACAGCGTCGCCGATGAGTTATGCGGCTCAGGCTTCACCCATTGAATCCAAAAACGGTTGGAAAGCTTGCCTGTCACTATCGTTCGAGAAGGGGCCATCCAGACCCATCGTCAGACGTCGTCATACGGGGCCGTTGACGATTCAACGTCCCTTTTTCCCGGAGGAGTCTGTTGCGCACGTCTATTTGTTACATCCACCGGGTGGTGTGGTTGGCGGTGACGAATTGTCAATCAATGCGCGGGCACACTCGGGTGCGGCTGGTTTGGTGACGACACCTGGGGCGACCAAATTTTATCGATCCAATGGTTTGATCTCTTCGATGGAGCAGGTTCTTGAGGTAACGGCAGGTTCACTTGAGTGGTTTCCGCAGGAGAATATTTTTTTCAATGCTTGCAATGCGGTGTTGTCAACCACTGTTGATACAGACAATGATGCGGCTTGGGCGCTATGGGACATACACTGTTTCGGTCGACCCGCCAGTAACGATGTATTCGAAAGTGGATCTGTCAGCGCCAGACTGAATGTGTTGGTCAATGGTGTGCCCACATTTATGGATCGCTTGATCGTGGATGAAAATCACCCCCTGTCTCGACGTACGGCACTTCGAGGCCATTCGGTGAGTGGTACGCTTTTATTGAATAAAATGACCACTGATTGCGCCGAGATCGCGCGAAAAACTTTACACGAACACCCCGAATTTTTCGTAACCTTGGTCGATTCTTTGTTGGTCGTGCGTTATCTCGGCGATAGCGCGCAACAGGCGAAAGATGGATTTACTGAAGTATGGTCGAATTTGCGATATTTACTGAACCAGCGCGTCGCCTGTGCGCCACGTATCTGGGCTACCTGACAACCGAAGCTCGACGAGAGAACTGCACGTGGAATTGAATCCGAGGGAGAAAGATAAATTACTGCTGTTTACGGCCGCACTGTTGGCCGAGCGACGGTTGGAACGGGGTCTCAAGCTGAATTACCCTGAGGCTGTTGCGTATATCAGCATGCATATCATGGAAGGTGCACGAGATGGCGAGACGGTCGCCGTATTGATGGGCAAGGGGCGTGAGCTCTTGTCAACAGATCAGGTTATGGATGGTGTCGCGGAGTTGATCCATGATGTTCAAGTCGAGGCGACGTTTCCTGATGGTACCAAGCTCGTTACGGTTCATGAGCCCATTCAACCTGCTAGTGGTGCATCGACGCATACAGAAATCCAACCCGGCGAAATCAGAACCCAGGACGGTGTCATTGAATTAAACGAATCTCGTGCAATTTTGAGCGTTACCGTATCGAACGAGGGGGATCGGCCCGTACAGATTGGATCGCACTATCATTTCTATGAAGTCAACCCAGCCTTGAAATTTGATCGTGAACCGACACGCGGATATCGACTGAACATTGCAGCGGGTACCGCAGTGCGTTTTGAACCGGGGCAGCAGCGTAAGGTCGAGCTGGTAGCGTTATCCGGTCGTCGACATGTCTATGGGTTCAATCAAGCCATCATGGGCGCTCTGGAGGAATAAGTCGGATGACGTCAATAACGCGCAAAGCCTATGCCGAAATGTTCGGCCCTACGACGGGTGATCGGGTACGTCTTGCTGACACCGATCTATGGATCGAGGTTGAGGATGATCAGACCGTCTATGGCGAGGAGGTCAAGTTCGGTGGTGGCAAGGTCATACGTGATGGTATGGGTCAATGCCAGCTAACGTCTGAACATGTTGTCGACACGGTCATTACCAATGCCTTGATCGTTGATCACTGGGGCATCATCAAGGCTGATATAGGTATCAAATCGGGCCGGATCCATGCCATAGGAAAAGCCGGTAATCCTGACATTCAGCCAGCGGTAACCATTCCGGTTGGTGCGGGTACCGAGGTGATTGCCGGCGAAGGCATGATTGTGACGCCCGGTGGCATAGATGCGCATATCCATTTTATTTGTCCGCAACAGATTGAAGAGGCCAGCTGTTCGGGCATAACGACCATGCTTGGAGGTGGAACAGGGCCTGCGACAGGTACCAATGCCACAACCGCAACGCCAGGGCCCTGGCATATTCAACGCATGCTGCAGGCGGCGGATGAGTTTCCGATGAACCTTGGGTTTCTGGGCAAGGGCAATGCGAGTAAACCGGATGCCTTGCGTGAACAGGTGGCCGCAGGTGCCATCGGTTTGAAGTTGCATGAAGATTGGGGGACAACGCCTGCCGCTATCGATTGCTGTCTGGGGGTCGCCGATGACATGGATATTCAAGTGGCGATTCATACCGACACACTCAACGAATCCGGTTTTGTTGAACACAGTCTGGCGGCGATGAAAGGGCGAACGATACACACCTACCATACCGAAGGGGCCGGTGGTGGCCATGCGCCGGATATCATCAAGGCATGTGGTCAAGCAAATGTATTGCCGTCATCAACCAACCCAACACGGCCTTATACGGTCAACACGATCGACGAGCACCTGGACATGTTAATGGTTTGCCATCATCTCGATCCTTCCATTGCTGAAGATGTGGCATTTGCCGAATCACGTATTCGACGAGAAACCATTGCAGCTGAAGATATCCTCCAGGATCTAGGTGCATTTTCAATGATTGCCTCTGATTCGCAAGCCATGGGGCGAGTCGGTGAAGTTGTCTGTCGCACCTGGCAGACAGCGCACAAGATGCGGCAGCAGCGAGGAAGTCTGCCAGGTGACAAGGCCGATATTGATAATTTTCGCGTCAAGCGTTATATCGCCAAATACACGATCAACCCGGCGATTACTCATGGCATATCACATGAAGTGGGTTCGATTGAGGTCGGCAAACTAGCTGACCTTGTATTGTGGAAGCCCGCTTTTTTTGGCAGCAAACCTTCCCTCGTCATCAAAGGTGGCATGATCGCGAGCGCGCCAATGGGAGATCCAAACGCATCTATCCCGACACCACAACCGGTGCACTACCGGCCCATGTTTGGCGCCTATGGCGCAGCTCGACAAGCAAGCTCCATGACCTTCCTGTCACAACAAGCGAAAAACGATGGTGTGGCAGAAGCGCTAGGTCTTAAAAATCTGCAGGCTACGGTAACTAACTGCAGAGATATTGCCAAGGCGGATATGGTTCACAACGACTGGCAGCCGGATATCACTGTGGACCCGGAGACGTACGAAGTGATTGCCGATGGAGAATCACTGACCTGTGAACCCGCGTCCCGATTACCATTGGCTCAGCTTTACCAGCTTTTCTGATCATGCTGATATTCAACACACATCTGACAGGGAGTCCTGCCGCAGATCATAGCGTCACACTGCCGTTCGATAAACGTGGACGAGGTCGACTGCGAATTGCGCTGGATGGGCAAGATGGCGATGCCGGTATTGATATAGAACGAGGCCATGTATTGCGCGATGGTGATCGATTGGGAAACTCGGATGGCTTGGTGCTGGTAGTTCATGCGGAAGCCGAGTCAGTATCTGTCGCATCAACAGATGATGAACGTTTGTTTGCACGCGCGTGTTATCACGTGGGGAATCGTCATGCGCAAGTACAGATCGGCAATCGAGAGTTGATCTATTTGCATGACCATGTGCTCGATGAAATGCTGGCAAAGCTTGGATTGTCGGTAGCTTCGGAAAAGCGGCCTTTCGACCCGGAAAATGGCGCCTATGCTGGCGGGCACTCGCACTCGCACTCGCACTCGCACTCGCATGAACATGAACATGAACATGAACA
>CAYUZB010000072.1:0-1162 GCA_964449565.1 uncultured Granulosicoccaceae bacterium
TCCTGTTGACCCGGAGATGGGAACTACGTTCAACGGAAATCCGCCACCCGAATGTAAAGCGGGCCGAGGGCAGATTCATAAATGAATAGGGAGGGAAATGGTGCCGGCACCAAGAGTCGAACTCGGGACCTACTGATTACAAATCAGTTGCTCTACCAACTGAGCTATACCGGCATTCATCTGTCGAGCGACGCAAGTTTAGGCCTAAGTAAATCCGGGTGCAACACTGCCTGCCAAATAAACTTGACGATATTACGCAATTCGAGAGATCAGACTGTCTTTTCGAGCCGCGCACGACGATCCTGATTTTGCAGGAACCGAGCCAGACAGAGAGATCTGAGAAGCAATCCATCTCTTTCTCGTAACAATCAACCACTCACGGTTTACATCGTGGGCGTCACGACTGTTGATCATCATCAGGCCGAATCGACACCTCACCGCTGACAACGCTCACGCGACGTCCCGCTTGTTCGATAATCATGGCTCCGGATTCGTCAACGCCGCGCGCGATTGCATGTTCAGTTTCCCCTTCCCGTATGACATGTACCGGTCGATCAAGCAGCCAGTCACGAGTGGCCCATTCCTCGGCAAAAACGGACCAACCATCACGTAAAAATTGCTCGTGGGCCTGCAGCACACTGACAGCTACCTTGCCAAGTAGCTCATCTCGCGCGACAGGACGTTCGATCAGTTCCTCGATCGAACAAGCGCCTATCCCTAACGTCGATACCTCTCTGTTGGCAAGCACATTAATGCCAATGCCGGTGATGATCGTGTTGACATCGCCAGCTCGGACTTCAGTCAACAAGCCGCTGAGCTTGCGATTATCCGCAATCACATCATTAGGCCACTTGAGTTTGATTGGCAGACCTATCGTCTCTTCGAGGCAACGCGCTACACCGATGCCGGTGACAAGACTCAAACCGAGCAGCGCATGAATCGGCTTTTCTATATAGGTCTTTAATGAAAATGTGATATTTCCGGGTGCGGTCTGCCACGTACGTCCACGGCGCGCAATACCCGCTGTTTGCCAGTGGGTAGCGCAAAGCTCTGGCAGATGAGCTTCTGTGTCAGGAGCCCGTTGCCCAAGCCATTGACTTGTGGAGTGAAGCTCTTCGAAGAAAAACACAGAGGTGTTTTCGTAACCCGCCGTAGCGAGCTC
>CAYUZB010000072.1:1262-19449 GCA_964449565.1 uncultured Granulosicoccaceae bacterium
TGGTTTGGTTACTGAGTTGATTACTAACAATGACAGTTGCGTTTATCCAGTCTTCGCATTTGCCCGGCACTTGCATTTAGACCGGTCCTTAGCACTTTATCTAGTCGAAGAGCCGTCAGTTCTACAAACCAGACAGCGAGACGATATCACTGAATTGACTTATAACCGCTGGCACTCAACCGACAAAGATTAAGCTGTTACCGGATTGACTTCTAACCACTAGCAATTAGTCAACAGCGATCATTCAC
Organism: uncultured Granulosicoccaceae bacterium; assembly: GCA_964449565.1. Lineage (GTDB taxonomy): Bacteria > Pseudomonadota > Gammaproteobacteria > Granulosicoccales > Granulosicoccaceae > Granulosicoccus. The sequence continues at coordinate 1,511 of CAYUZB010000072.1, forward strand.
TCGTCATCAACCATGCATTCAGCGCTTCCCTTTTGTCCGGCGCAATAGCTGCGGTATTTGACTCATCCAATGTTATTTGTAGCGTTGTTGTTCTCAGTTCGCCCAGGCGGAAAAAATCAACAATCAATTGCCTACTATCTCTATGCCTGTTCAGTACCGCTTCGATGGATTCGTGACTGACCTGCAACTTGCCGACAGCAACCAGCACATCCCCTGCTGCCAATCCTGCTTGTTCGGCAGGACCATCTCTGAAGACTTGTGTCAGACTGACACCAGCTGACGCTGCCTTGAATGTCGCGCCAAGCCAGACACAAGGAGATTGATCAGCCTTGACAACGCCTCCGGCATCTTTGTGCGAGATCCGTTGACGCCATTCGAGCTTGGCGCCGAGCTTGGCAAGCGCACTTTCAAGCGGCAGCTCTTGAGTGGAATACAAACAATGTTCAAAAAATTCGCGCATCTCTTCGTGATGCGACGAATTAAGCAATTCGATAGCCTTGCGCTCCGGCTCGTCCTCGGCCAAGCCTGCCCGATTACTTAACCAGCTTGACCATAATTGCTTCATCAGCTCATCAAGAGTGATCTTGTTAGCCGAGCGATGCCGTAACTCGGCATCGAGGCATAGGGCTACCAAAGCACCTTTGGCGTAATAACTGACAATGGCATTCGGTGCGTTCTCGTCCTGTTTATAGAACTTATGCCAGGCATCAAAGCTTGAATCGGTAACTGACTGCGTCAAGCGCCCCGCACCACGGCGCACGCGAGTGGCGGTCTTGGCGATCAAGTCAAGATAACGCGCCTGATCAATCAGACCCGTACGCACGAGGAAGAGATCATCGTAGTAGGATGTAATCCCTTCAAAAAACCACAGTAAACGCGTATACGACTCCGCGTCCAATTGATACGGCTCAAACGTCGCGGGTTTCATGCGCTTGACGTTCCAGGTATGAAAATATTCGTGACTACACAAGCCCAGGAAATTCAGGTATTCATCGCTGGTCGTTGAATCATCACCAACGACCGGCAAGTTTTTTCGCGATATCAGCAAGGCCGTTGATGCACGATGCTCCAACCCTCCGTAACCTTCATCGACAACCATGACCTGAAAAACGTATCGTCGCACTGGTGCGGGCTCACCGAAAAAACGGATCTGGCTTTCGCAAATAATTTTCAGATCACGTTTGACACGCTCTTCATCAAAGTGACAAGCACCGGTGAATACGACTTCATGCGGCACACCGCAGGCAACAAATTCCAGCTTCTTGAAATCACCCATCTCCACCGGGTGATCAATCAGCTCGTCATAGTTTTCTACCTGCCGTAAACCGAATCCAGCGGAATCGACCTCAGAGTCGTCCATTCCGGTCGCGACTTGCCAATGTTCGGCTTCATCGAAGCTCGGTTTGACCATATTCACTGACATCGCCTGATCTTCAAGAGACATCGGGCACAGGAAAACGCTGGTGCCGTTGAAAAAGGCATGGGTTTGATCAACATGCGCGGCACGAACCGACAATTCCCAGGCATACACCTGATAGTGCACAGTCAACTCAGCCAACGCCTCTGGTGCTTGCCAGGTGGATTTGTCGATCTTCTTCAGTGTCACGGGCGTGCCCTTGGATGTCGCCGTGATCGTCACGATATTGCGAGAGAAATCCCGAATCATGTAACTACCAGGTATCCAGTTCGGCAAACGCAGCACCTGCCCCTTCGGGTCGGGGGCGTCCAGCTGAAGAGAGACATCAACGAGATGCTGATGTGGGTGTCTAATTTCTAGGGTGTAACTGACGGCCATGGAAATGAGTGACTTTGTCGCGCTGAGAGAAATTGAATTTTAGGCCAGCCACAACTGACTGGACATCCGATATTACAGACCCCTCGTTATACTTCACGACTTACTCGCTCACCGCGCAAGCCATTTTCGACATGAATGCTTTTTTGAATCAGCTGCAACAACGCAACTCCAGCCCGGCCAACAGGCTCGCCGAACCCGCACCCGACGATCAACAGATCGCCGAGATCCTGCGTTGCGCGGTCGCCGCACCCGACCATGCCCGACTTCGCCCCTGGAGGTTTATCGTCATACGAGGCAGTGCCCGCAACGCACTAGGTGATGTTTTCGCGGAAATTGCCCAAAGCAAAGACCCAAACTCCACCGAAGACAACCTCCAGCGCCTCCGCGAAAAGCCCCTCCGCGCGCCCCTGATCATCACCGTCGTCACTCGACTAACTTCTGGACACCCAAAAACGCCCGAAGTCGAACAGATATTGTCAGCAGGTGCCGCAACCCAGCAATTGCTGCTCGGTGCCAACGCACTTGGATTCGGAGCAGTCTGGTTGACAGGGTCAAACGCATACGACCCACGCGTCAAATCGGCACTCTCACTCGACTCGAACGAGGAAATAGCAGGTTTCATTTATATCGGCACTGAATCCGGCGCTACGAATGGGACACCCACAATCACAAAGGCTCGTCCAGAAATAGCCAATCACCTCAGTGAGTGGCATGGCACTTAGGACCAAAGTTGAGACCCAACTCACATTTACCGTCTTGTAGCTATCGGAAATAACAGCGACGCGTCGATACCGGGAAGGACTCTCGGTATTGATGTTTATGAAGACCCAGAAATACCCACGCCTCAATAACCGCACCCTTATCGGCCGCCAGCTAGCTTATTGCCTGTTACTTTGGCTGCTACAAACGCCGTTAACGATGCAGGCGAACGCAGATTCAATGGTGTACAAGCACCGCGAAGCTGACGGCACGGTGACATTCAGCGATGCACCAATAATAAATGGGCAAATCGTACGTAGTAGCTACCGCAACCAATACGGGCGTCAATTGACGACCAATTCCTGCAGCGGCTTGACCACCAGGCAACTCGATGCCCGTGGTATGAGCTTTCTCCCGGCAATCCGAGCAGTCGCCAGCTCCACATCTCTCGAACCTCACTGGATCATGGCGGTTGCCCGCGTTGAATCGTGCTTTGATGAGAAAGCTGTGTCTCGCGCTGGCGCTCAAGGTTTGATGCAACTGATGCCAGCGACGGCCAGAGATGTGGGTGTCCAAAACTCGTTTGATGCGATGCAAAACCTTAAGGGTGGTGCTCGTTACCTTGATGCAATGAAGCGTCGTTTCAGGGATATGGATCTGGCACTTGCTGCCTATAACGCCGGGCCAGGAACGGTGGATAAATACCAGGGTATTCCGCCCTATCCTGAAACCACTCGCTACATCGAGCTGGTCACGCAATTTGCGAAAAGCTACAAGCGGCATTTCGACGCAAGTCAACAAGCTTCAAGGCCTTGACAGGAACCCGGCTATACTTGCTCGAGTTTTCAAAACCATTACGTAAAAATGACCAAGTCAGAGCCCGTCGTGGCCGGCAATTTCATCCGGAATATCATCACTGAAGATCTGAAAGTCGGCAAGAACGATGGCCAGGTCAAAACACGATTTCCGCCAGAGCCTAACGGCTATCTTCACGTTGGCCATGTGAAATCGATTTGCCTGAATTTCGGCATCGCGGAACAATTCAACGGAACCTGCAATCTTCGCTTTGACGATACCAATCCTGCGAAGGAAAATGAAGAGTATGTCAATGCCATAAAGGCGGACGTCGCCTGGCTCGGATTTGAGTGGAATGAACTTCGCCACGCATCGGACTACTTCGACCAGCTGTACTCTTTTGCCTGCCAACTGATCAAGCAAGAAAAGGCTTACATTGACAGCAGCAGTGCCGAGGAGATGCGTGAAATGCGTGGCACGCTTACGGAGCCCGGCGTTGAAAGCCCTTATCGTAACCGTACGGTTGAAGAGAACCTGAACCTGTTCGAACGCATGAAGGCGGGTGAGTTTGAAGACGGCACCCACGTGCTAAGAGCCAAGATCGATATGAGCTCAGGCAATATCAATATGCGTGATCCAACCCTGTATAGAATTCGCAATGTCGAACACATCAAGACCGGTAATGCCTGGTCTATCTATCCGATGTACGACTACACGCATTGTGTTTCGGATGCACTTGAAGGCATCACTCATTCTCTGTGCACACTGGAATTTGAAGATCATCGCCCCTTGTACGACTGGGTGCTGGATGAATTGGCTACCCCTTGCCATCCACAGCAGATCGAATTCGCACGGCTAGCACTCGAATACACCATTCTAAGTAAACGCAGATTGATTCAATTGGTTGAGGAAGGCCACGTCAAAGGCTGGGATGACCCTCGTATGCCGACCATTACCGGTATGCGTCGACGTGGCTACACACCAGCAGCACTCAGAGAATTCTGCGAGCGGATCGGAATCACGAAAAATGACGCCTGGATAGAAATGGCGGTGCTTGAAACCATTATTCGTGATGATTTGAACTCCAGCGCCGCCCGTCGCATGGCCGTACTTGATCCCATCAAGATTGTACTGACCGATTTACCTGAAGATCACGAACAGACACTGACCTTTGCCAATCATCCACAAGATGAAAGCGCTGGTAAACGTGAGCTTTTATTCACATCAACTTTGTATATTGATCGCGATGATTTTGCCGAAGTTCCTCCACCGAAATATCAACGGCTGACACCCGGCGGTGAGGTTCGTCTTCGCGGCAGTTATGTCATCAAGTGCAACGAGATAATCAAGAACGATCAGGGTGAAGTTATCGAACTTCGATGCACACATGATGCGAACACACTCGGCAAAAAGCCTGAAGGGCGCAAAGTCAAAGGGGTCGTGCATTGGGTATCGGAAAAGTACGGCATTCCTGCAAACATCCGGCTCTATGATCGACTGTTCACGATCGCTAATCCTGCATCAGCGGATTCGATGGCCGACGTCATCAATCCAGAATCAGAACAGCTATGTCCTAATGCTTTTATCGAGCCTTCTCTCGCAGACGCTGAACCAGAGCAACACTTTCAATTTGAAAGAATTGGTTATTTCGTCGCTGATCAACATGATCACTCGAACGAAACGCCAACCTTCAATCGAACTGTGACGCTACGCGACACTTGGGCGCGGTAAGTTCGACAATCCAAGCTGGTTTTCTGATTCCGCCGAAAGGACGAATAAGATGGCATAGGTCGAGGTCACTGGAAAGGTGGCCTGTGGTCATCGCCTGCGGCAATCGATAACAACCAGTTTCGCAAGGGTGCGGGATACTCCACCGCCACTCCCGAGCGCGACCTATTGCGTCAATTTAATGTCAATCATGACGGGTTATAAATATCCTGTGTTTCGCCGCTGATCAATTAAAGCGACACCGATCCGCCAGATTGCATTGACGACTAGAGATCTACGGTCTATTTAATTCAGTGTCATGTTCGTCGATGCGATGACACTTGGTTGTAAACAACCACGAAATTGTCACGTTGCGCGAGCGTACCAACCCTATTCAGCGCCGCAGGTGATAAAAATCATGTCAAACCGCAATTTTTCAATGTTCAAAAAAAGCTGCCTCGCGGTAGCAGTCCTCTCGTTAACAGCTTGCTCTTCCACACCAAATAATGGCGGCTTCAACGCCGGCCGGCTTGGTGACAATCTGGCCTCCGCCGGAAAAGGCACCGTCAAGGCCGGTGTCAGAGTCACCAAGGGCGCAGCGAGCCTCAGTGCAAGCGCGATCGATGGAACTGCCTACTGGCTCGGCTTTGGTGAAGATCGTCCCGTCAATGAAAATCTTGCGGCGAATAACAACGTCCCACTCGACGAAGTCGATCTCGCACTGTTGGAAGAAGATGCTGTTCTCCCAACTGATGAACTTGCCGAAATCAACCCTGTCACCACCGAGACAGCCGAGCTGATCACCAACGATTCCGCCGATCTCCTCACATCCGACCCATTCGGCGGCGATGCTGATCTTCTGGACACCCAAGAATCGAGCGAGCCGATCACGGTCAGCGCCGGACCGGAAGCGCTGCCAGAAGCCGATCTGGTCGCATCTGCCGATCTGGTTCATGAAGTAGGTAGTAATGAAAATCTTTGGACAATCGCCAAGCGCACAACCGGTGACGCAAACAACTGGCACATCCTCGCAGACATCAACAATCTTGCACCGGACGCTGCGGTCCATCCAGGCCAGCTGCTGACCATTCCAGCGGATATGGTTCGGCCTGATCTGAATACTCAGCAAGCGGCGTCTGATGTAGTAGAAAACCAGAAGCTGCCCGCTGAGTCAGCAGATACAGCGATTCTGGCTTTGGATGAGACCACACCAGCAACACCAAGGTTGAAGGTGCCCGAGGAAAACACGGTAGCAGCCGCGTCGGCCATCACCGACGGACGGACCTTCGAACTCGAAAGCGGAGAAACGCTGTGGGATTTCTCTAAACGCACAACAGGTGATGCAACCAATTGGAAGCAAATCGCCGCGATGAACGGCTTCACAGATGAACAAGCGGTCAAGGTCTATGCCGGGCAAAAGATTGTCATTGCAGAAAATCTCGTTCGTCCTGAGTTGTCAGGCGCCACGCCAGTCCCAGCTGCAACCGATGAAACTGTTGTCACGGCAGAAATCGACGAGGTAGCGGCCGACGCTAGTGCTGCGGTTCTGGCTGGAAACAACCTGAGCGATGAAACACAGCCGATCAAGATCGTTGAAGCCGCATTCAAATCAGACTCACCTGCCGCACCGCTGACCGAGGACACACTTGCGGAAAATGCTGAAGAGACGCTTGATGACGGCACACGACCTAGTCAGATCATGGTTAGTGGTACTTACTACCCGAAGGCGATCTACAACAACGCAGACTTCTCATCAAGCCTGCTGATGCGCGTTTCTCCGGGCACCACACTTCAGGTCTCACGTGCAATGGGATCTTGGTTTGAAGTTGAGACAAACCAGGGAATCGGCTACGTTCATCAGCGAGATGTGAAATAGCACAAATATCAACGATGGATCAGTGGCCGTAGTGGCTGTCTGATCCGACACCGGCTAGCGATAAGCCCGGGTCCTTGCGGACCCGGGCTTTTTTTTGCGTTCAGATATCGTTCGTTTTGACGGTCACGTCATATACCGGGGCAAATTCTTTGACCCCGTTCCTTAACACGGCAGTAATTGACGTCGATAATCAGGAGAGTTGACAGCATATGACATCAGCAAATTGATCTGCCGAAATATTTCGACCGTGTTGACGAATATTTCTTGTGGCAGATAGCGATGACTTAATAAGCGGTTGAACCATTTATCGACACCTTGACGAAACGCAGAGCGGACAATGATGCGATTCAGTTTGTCACAAGCACTGATAATAACGCTGGCCATCCAGGTAACCGGATGTGCCTTGACGCAAAAATCCGAGTCTGAAGAAGTAGTTATAGAGGGGCCTGTCTACTACACGGTAGAACAAGACGACCGCCTCAGTGATATTGCTTACGCTCTCACGGGTTCGATAGACAATTGGGTTGTCATTGCAGAATACAACGACGTCAAGGATGCGAGGAAGATTCGCACCGGTGATGTACTTGAGATTCCAGTCGATCTGATACACGCAAGTCGTTCGAACCAGCAGTCCGATTCCGGCGTTCTCGCAATCAACACAGTTGGCTCGAACCAAGCGCTGAGCACCAATTCAGGACGACTGGTAAAGTCAATTGCGTCGATCAAAAAGAGACTGACTAAATCGCCAAACACCCCCGACAAATTATCGAACGTCGACGGTGACGTCGAAGTCGTGCTGCGCCCGGTTGATATCAATCGAAAATTTCAATTGAATGAAACTAATATTGACTTCGTTCCCGATTCGGCAGCTGTTGAAACTAATGCAAAAATTCGTATTGTCGGCACTTACTTTCCGAAGGGCATCTATGCACAGCCCCTAGAATCAGCGAAGTTGATCAGTCGCGTTGCACCCGGCGTTATTTTCGATCTGGATGCAAGTCTGGATGGCTGGTTTCGCCTCAGATTCGAGGGTGGACACGCTTACTTACGAGAAATTGATGGAAAGATATTCTTCCCGAACAAACCAGAAATACTAAGATCAGCTGAGGCCAACGAATAGAGGTCACAGGTGACCAACAAAGCTGACAAAACTCTCACGTTGCTACGCCATGCCAAATCGAGCTGGACCAATGCTCATTTGAGCGATCATGAGCGCCCTTTGAATGATCGTGGAAAAAGGGATGCTCCCGAAATGGCCGGCAGACTTCTCGATCGATCGTGCATACCGGACATGATTTACTCAAGCTCCGCCACCCGAGCACTCCAAACCGCAGCCATTGTTGCTGAGACCTTGCACATAAAGGACACCCACATCCAGGTTTTCGACAAGCTCTATCTTGCTACTGCCGAAAGCATCATGGCCGTGATAGCGCAGGCGGAAAAGTCGACGATTGAGCACCTGATGGTCATTGGTCACAATCCAGGAATGGAAACCCTAGGTAGTTACCTGTCAACCGAGGCGATGGCACAACTCCCGACTGCCGGTGTTTATCAATTCGGCTGCCAGGGTTTTGATCTGATGCGACTACGCGATGCCGAAACCACCAGTTCCGATTCTCGTGCATCCCTTAAAAAAAGCAATGTGGACACCCACAAACCGGTACGACAAGGTATAGAGCTACTTTTCCAGGACTATCCAAAAAATCGTTGAGACAGGCCCTAAAACGCCCCCTGGCTCCGACGAACAGAGACTGATCAGTCAGGATCGATAACGCTCAGGATAATTGAGGGTGAGTCTCCACGTCGGTAGTAGCCGGGCTGAATTCGCATTGACTCCAGAGCTTCATCGCGCGCCACGGCGCTTTCAAACCAACGTGTACCCGCCCATTCGTCACCAAGTAGGTGCGGAGCGCACATTGGATCATTCTCCGGCAGATCAACACGGATGCCGTAAGGCTTACCGTCCGGTGATTTCGGTGTTGCTTTATTCATCATTCTGGATTGCCATGTTAAGGACACCCACATAATACGATGCTTGTCATATCACAATGCCCTAGGTTAAAGAAATTTGTGGGTGTCCAATTCTGCCCTGATCTACCAACGCAGAAGAAATTCACTACCTAGAGGTCAGATTTGGCGGATAATGGCCTCGTAAAACACAAGGAATCAGCCATATGATCAATGTCAAACAAGTGTCCATAATAATCAGCTCCACCTTCTTCCTCGGCGCTTGCACCCAAGAATCGCAGAACAAAATAGGCAGGGCAGTGCAGAATTGGACTGGCACTGACGGCATCATCGAAATTTACGCCGGTGAAAAGCTCGTCAAGCGATTTATGGAAATAGACAAGATTTCCACCGCTTCAGGTACTGGAACCGGCGAATCGCGACCTTATCGATTTGGCTACGGTGTACTCGACGCCAATCTAAATGGACAAGCCGATAGCGGCGAGAAAAAAGTGTATTTCGAATTCAGCGATTACTCGACTTCCTATGTCTTCTATGAAAACCCGAAATAGTCAACTTTATGCGCAGTCGGAGTCGTAAATACTACTTTCGATTCAAATATTTAGTTGACTTCCGGTAGCCGCCTACTAGATTAAATACACGTGCCCCGATCAAGATATGGTGTCACGTTCTCACCCCCAAATTGGGCTCGCTTGTCGGGCCCATTTTTTTGTCCGACAGGCGGCAAGGTATACTCTACTTATCAATCATCTTGACAGAGCAAAATACTAATGCGAATGGACTATTTCAGTGATCTTGTCGAACAGTCTATCGATGATTCTAAAGTCGAGATCACCGGAGACGGTAGTAAGTTCGAAGCCAGAGTGATCAGCGACTCATTTGACGGTGTGTCTACGATCAAACGTCATAAGATGGTTTATGCAGTTCTGGACGAACATATCAAATCTGGTGCGATTCACGCTCTGACCATCAAGGCATTTACCCCCGACGAATGGGCTGAAAAAGAGAGAAACTAAAATTCAAAAGGCTTATGTACGCATCGACGACGCCTAACTCCATAGTTTTCGCTATCCAGCCAGCCTCACGATTTACCCAACAGGCGTTTCCCGGCAAAGTCCATGGCAAATTGGGCAGCAATTCGACCGCTGCGATTGCCGCGTAAAAGTGCCCAACGCAAAGCCTCGGCACGGCATTCTTTACTAAATTCCGCGACCCCATACTGCGTAAGCCAATGCTTGACCGCGGTCAGATACTGGTCTTGAGAGAACGGGTGAAAACTGAGCCACACCCCAAATCGTTCTGACAGAGAAATTTTTTCTTCTACCGCCTCCCCATGGTGTAGCTCACCTTCAACAAGTCGACTTTGCTCGTTGTCAACCATCTTCTCAGGCACCAGGTGTCGACGGTTGGATGTTGCATAAATAACGACATTGTCAGGTGGTGTTGAGATTGAGCCGTCCAATGCAGCTTTCAAAGTACGATAGCTTGCATCATCGGCATCGAATGACAGATCGTCAACGAACAAGACATATCGCTCTGCCCGACCTCGCAGTGGAGCCACGACACCTGGCAGGTCAATCAAATCGTGAGCGTCTATTTCAATCAGGCGGAGGCCCTCGCCAGAGTAGCGATTCAGCATCGCTTTCACCAAAGAAGACTTGCCGGTCCCACGTGAACCCCACATCAAGACGTGGTTTCTTGGATGGCCCTGAACAAATTGTCTGGTATTAGCGTCGACAACCTCAATCTGACGATCGATTCCGTGAAGGTCCTCGACCCTGATTTTGTGGGTGTCCCAAACCGGTATCAGACCACGTTGGCTTGATTGGACCACCCAGCGGTGGGCAATCGCCCCATCCTCGATGTTCGGCTGCCCCGATGGCCCGAAAATCGCTTCAAGTCGGTCAACTAAACCATCGAGACGGTTCAGTAGCTTCGTGCTGCCTGGGGACAAATCGGTCATGGGATTGTTCTACACGGTCAGGGCGCGGCTTCGCGGCAGCCTCAGTGGCTACCAGTTGGGTTGCTTCGATGAGATCTTAGCCGAGTACTCGACTTCGCGGGTGTCCAAAACACTCGCGACAAGGAATAGATGACTATTATGGACACCCACAAATCGCAATCCAGCCACTCGGACGAGACCGTCGGAAAGTGGATTCATAGTCTCGCGAAAATCATACGGGTAACCGACGGACGTGCTGAATCCCCGTTACGCACTATCCTGTCTTGCGATATCCAGGACGATCAACCGTGTCTTTTCGTGCCTCCCGACATGGCAAGCCTTCAGCCAAACAGTCTTCGTTTTCTTCGAACTTTCTCAAGACAGCACGCGCTCAAACTGATCGAAGATCGCCGACACGTCGAAGTTCAACCCATAATTGAACAACGTGATCGGTCTCTACCGCCGATTTGCACTGAAGTCAGCGCCCTACTGAAGCAGACTGGAATGCCCGGAGACGCGCGGTCACTGTCGCACCCCCATCGATTGAATCCGGATAGCGTCCATATCAGCGTTCAACGTCTGATCAATATGGCCGCGTCAGCCTCTAGCAAGTCCAAAAAGGTCGTAGTTCTTCCCAAAAGCTCGATTTCCGATGCTCTGGATAACAATACCGTACCGATCACCGCATACGCTTGTAAGATTCAGACCGACGATTTGACCTCTATTCTCAGTCATTTCGACTCTCCGACATTTCGAGCGATTGGGTATTCGGCCGGCAGTCAGTATGTCATGCATGTTTTTTTTGCAGGCGGCCCTCTCCGAAATCCGCAGCTATGGGCACCACTTAAGACGCTAACACGCACAAACTTTCGATTTCAGTTATACCCTGGTTCTCGACCAGAATACGATTTTGGCATTTTCTACTCGACCTTCTATTTCGATCTGAATGTTGACCCTAAACCGTGGTGGTTGAGTGGACAAACCGGCGACGATCTGGACATCCACAAAAGCAACCAACTAGCGCAAAAGAAGTCATTTTCCCAGCAATCTTCTCTATAGAAAGAGCAGCACAGCCCAATATATGACCGAATTTTCTAATCGAAGCGGTTAGTTGCAAGCGAGTTTCAACCATCACACTATTCTTACGAATGTGGATGTCCAGAACACACCAGAGCACTATGATTGAGTGCTTTTGAGCAGTGTGGTCAAATACGGACACCCATAACTGATTCAACGGATTCAACAAGAACATGTCGCTGCTACGCGTACACGATGCCTCCATCTCTTTCGGAGCGCATCCGATTCTTGATGATGTTTCTTTTTCCATTGAACCATCAACAAAAACGGCACTTGTCGGACGCAACGGCGAAGGCAAATCAACACTATTGAAATGCCTGGCAGGACTCCTGCAGCCCGATTCCGGAGAAGTCATCCACACCGCTGGACTCAAAACTGCCTATCTCCCTCAGTCAGTCCAGGCCGATCTTACTGGGACAGCTTACGAGATCGTTGCCTCAGGCCTTCCGAAAATTGGCAAGTTGTTATCCGAATTTCATACTGAGTCGATAAGAGTCTCGACAGGCGAGGAAGCGGATAGTCGTCTCGCTCAGCTCCAGGATCAGATAGAAGCCTTGGATGGGTGGCACTTTGATCAATTGATCGAATCCACTCTGTCGCGTATGGATCTTGCGCCAGACATACTCATTCAGGACCTCTCCGGAGGAATGAAGCGTCGGGTCATACTGGCAAGGGCACTCGTCGACAATCCCGATCTATTACTCTTGGACGAGCCGACAAACCATCTCGATATTGGCGCTATCGATTGGTTGACCCGGACCGTAAACAGTCTGTCCAGCGCGTTGGTATTCGTGACCCACGATAGATCGTTTCTGGATGCCACAGCTAACGTTATTCTCGAACTAGATAGAGGCCAACTGACCGAGTGGCCTGGCAGCTACGCGGCATTCAAAACAGGAAAGATCAAAAAAACGGAGGTGGAAAACACCCATCGCGCACTTTTCGATAAAAAGCTTGCACAGGAAGAACAGTGGATTCGAGAAGGGATCAAGGCTCGACGTACACGTAACGAAGGTCGAGTGCGAGCGCTTGTCAAACTTCGCGAGCAACATCGACAACGAAGGGATCAGAAAGGTACCGTCAATCTCAGTGTGAATCAGGCGGAAAAATCCGGCAAATCTGTTTGCGAAGCAAAAAGCATCAGCTTCGAATACGAAAAAAACAGGGTAATCAACAATTTATCATTGACCCTACTTAGAGATGATCGACTAGGTATCATCGGTCCAAATGGGTGTGGAAAATCTACGTTAGTCAAACTGCTGCTTGGAAAACTATCTCCTCAGTCTGGCACGATCAAATTCGGCACTCGTCTCGAAATTGCCTACTTTGATCAGCTAAGAGAGTCACTGGACACCAAGCAAACTGCTGTTGACAACGTTAGTGGTGGCAGAGACACCGTGACGGTAAACGGTCATGATCGGCACATCATGAGCTATATGCAGGACTTTCTATTCAGCCCTGCGCGAGCGCGAGCACCTATTGACGCCATGTCTGGCGGCGAGCTCGCCAGACTGATGCTCGCAAAGTTGTTTCTGAATCCTTCAAATGTGCTGGTATTGGATGAACCCAGCAATGATCTTGATATAGAAACGCTTGAACTGCTTGAAAGTCTACTGGCTGACTATAAAGGCACTGTTATCTTGATCAGCCATGACAGAGAACTGATAGAAAACGTAGTCACTCGAAGTCTCGTATACCAAGGTGACGGCAACTTTCTGGACGTGGCTGGCGGTTACGCAGATTTCGAACGCGAACGTAAAACAAACAATCGCCTCAAGCCGGTTTTCGAAGCCGATCCCGAAAACAGCAGATCTGCACAAAAAAACGTTTCTAATTCGACTGGATCAGATGCCGCCAAAAAATCTCAAATCAACAGTGGACACCCACAGACAAAAACAAAAAAACTGAGTTACAAATTGAATCTCGAACTCGAGAAATTACCAGCAAAAATCGAAGAGCTAGAGTCGTCGATGGCAGGCTATAACGATCTAATCAATGCACCCGGATTCTATGACAACGCTGATGATTCAGCTCGCATATTAGCGTTAGTCAAAGAGACACAGGACGAACTCGACGGCGCTTACAATCGTTGGGATGAATTAGAAAACTTGAAATCAAATCCTGTTTAGAACAGGATTCTCTCCTGACTGCCAGGCCCACTTACTAATCGTTGCGAAAACAAAAAATGGCATCGGAATAACGAACGCTCGCAAGCCCCACCACAAAATCCCGGGGAAAAAGCATCCTCACAACATAAAAACTTGCATCTCACTGCTCTATACAGGCATACAGTAATCCTGTTGACAGATACAATTCAGCCGATAAAGTGACCTAACGCACGCTAAGGAAAGCACAATGCCCAAACCTAGAAATTCGATACTTAGTCTCGATATTACCCCGTACTACCATTGCACCAGCAAGTGCGTAAGAGGTAGTTTTTTATGTGGCGTTGACAAAACGACCGGCTGTGATTACACCCACCGTCGCAAATGGCTCCGCGACAGACTTCTTTTTCTTTCTAGTACCTTTTCGATAAAAATCGCTGCATTTTCAATCATGGAAAACCATTTCCATGTCGTTCTTTTTGTAAATAAAAATGCGGCTGATGAATGGTCAACAAAAGAGGTGATCGAGAGGTGGCATAGAATATTCAAAGGTAACAACTTGAGTCAGAAATATCTTTCTGGCGAGTCAATAAAGAAACAGGAAGAGGAAACCCTCAGCTTGGATGTTGATACTTGGCGCAAAAACCTATGTAGTGTAAGTTGGTTCATGCGCTGCACGAAAGAACCACTGGCTCGCATGGCAAACAAAGAGGATCAATGCAAAGGGCGCTTTTGGGATGGACGTTTTCACTGCCAGGCATTGCTAGACAAGAAGTCGCTTCTGGCATGCATGACATATGTCGACCTTAACCCATTCCGAGCACGGATGTGCCAATTCCCAGAAGAGGACAAATACACCTCTCTGAAAATTCGCCTCGAATCTTCAAAGCACTCAGAATCTTATCTACGGTGCTCTCTGGACTTCATAACCGGTGACAAGAAATCACCTGAAAATTCCGAAACTCCCAGGATTCCGCTTTCAATTGCAGAGTATTTACATGTAGTCGATACAACTGCAAGAGTGTATCGTTCAGACAAACGGGGATTCTTGAACACAAACGAAGCGTCGATTTTTCGTCGTCTTGGTTTTAATATGGAACAATGGATTTCAGCCGCAACACTATTCAACAAGTATTTTTATACCTTTGTAGGGAAACGATCCTCGCTCCTTGCAGCAATTGATGCTACAGGTCGATCAACAGTTTGGGGAATCAGAAACTGCGAGTCTTTACTGGGGACGTAATAACAACGACTCACCAGTCATGTCAGCTGACTTGGGAAGCCCCATGAGCTCCAATACCGTCGGTGCAATTGATGGTAATCCACAACCGTTAGCCAGCTCCCAATGAACTTTATCACTGACCGAACATGCAACCGGGAAAGTTGTGTGCTGGGTGTGTGGCTCACCAGATACAGGATCCACTAACATATCGGCGTTGCCGTGATCAGCCGTTAAAATGATCGAATAGTCGTTGTCTATCGCCGCAGCCCATATCCGACCTACCATTGTATCTACCACCTCAACGGCTTTGACCACTGCATCGGGAACACCTGTGTGTCCAACCATATCGCCGTTTGCCAGATTGACAACAATCATTGCTGGCTCGCGAGAGTTGATTGCTTCCACAACGCCGTTGGTAATACCTTCAGCACTCATCTCGGGCTGCTGATCATAGGTATCAACTTTCGGAGAATTAACAAGAAACCTCCTTTCATTCTCAAGTGGCTCATCTTGACCGCCATTGAAGAAAAAAGTCACGTGTGGGTACTTTTCTGTTTCAGCTGACCTCAATTGAACAAGCCCTGCATTCGCTACAACCTTACCCAAGGTTTCCCCAGGCTTGTCTCGTGTGAATGCCGCTGGAAACGGGTACGTACTTTCGTAACGCGTCATAGTTGTCAATGAAACAGGTAAAAATTCACCTCGGTCAAACTCCTCAAAATCGGACAGACCCAGTGCTTCACTAAGTTCTCGCGGTCGATCGTTGCGAAAATTGAAGAATACTACCTCGTCACTGTTATCGATAGGCTTGTGGGTGTCTAAAACAGTAGGGGTAATAAATTCGTCGGTTTCTCCATTTTCATACGCGCTCACGAGCGCGTCTTTGACACTTACCGCTTGCTTCCCGACACCATTAACAATAGCTTGCCATGCAGCTTCAATGCGATCCCATCGCTTGTCGCGATCCATCGCGAAAAAGCGCCCAACGACTGTTGCCACTGAACCACCCGCACTTTCAAGCGATCCCTCAAGGGACTCTAGGTAGTCAGATGTAGAGGTAGGCGCTGTGTCACGTCCATCGGTTATCATATGTACGATCGGTGTAACCGAATGTCGTTTACATAACTCGATAAGCGCTAACAAGTGATCCAGATGACTATGAACCCCGCCATCGGAAACTAATCCCACCAAGTGTAGTACCTGGTTCCCCGATCCAGCTCGTTGTACAGCCGAGACAAACGCGTCGTTCTCGAAAAAGGAACCGTCTGAAATAGCGTCATTTATTTTGACCAGGTCCTGGCGTAAAACACAGCCTGCGCCTAACGTCAGGTGACCAACCTCCGAATTTCCCATTTGACCAGCCGGCAGACCAACAGCTCGGCCAGAGGCTTCAAGAAGACAAGTGGGAGTTGTTGAATAGATCCGGTCCAGATTTGGCGTAGATGCCATCGCCACAGCGTTATTTAGTTTTGATGGGTTCACTCCAATCCCATCCATGATTATCAGGACAACCGGGCGTCTGGGAGCTTGTTTGGACATTCGCTTGGCTCTTTGTAAATTGGCGTCGTTTGATGCCGCCTAAGTCAGTTTGTGGGTGTCCCAAACTCAGAATACTCGCGAAGCGTGGGATCGGCATGGAGTCAATTGTGTTTGTGGGTGTCCACTATCGTTAAATACATAACCATCGCCCATTCAACAATCAGGGCTCGACGGTTCGAATCAACCTCATGGACCGTGTTCGTCACCACCGCTTTCAGAGGCGTCATTACTGTCGGTCAGACTGTTGCGATAACTGCCGGGGACGCTGCCTGACGCTGAGCCTTTCGAGGTATTTCCAGATGTACTCTTGGAAGGTGATTCGAGTTTGTGGGTGTCCACTTCATCTTGAGCGTCGTTTGACTCATAGATGCGTTCGCGCGCTTCGCCGGCGGCGATTATGCGCTTTTTGTAGACCTTGGAAAAAACCACACCGACTTCGAACAATAACCACATTGGCACAGCCAATAGCACTTGCGAGATGACATCTGGCGGCGTCAGGAACATGCCAACGACAAATGCGCCGACAAAAATGTATGGGCGGGCTTTGACCAGATTTTCGGGAGTGGTGAACCCCACCGCGACAACAAGTACGGTGGCAACCGGCACCTCAAATGCAATGCCAAAGGCGAAAAACAATGTAATGACAAAATCCAGGTAGCTGCCAATGTCAGTACTGACCTGGACCCCATCGGGTGCAACGCTCGTGAAGAAACTGAATACCAATGGAAACACGATAAAGTACGCGAATGCCACACCAGCGTAAAACAACAACGTGCTGGACACCATAAGGGGCACAACCAATTTCTTTTCGTGCGAGTACAAGCCGGGGGCAACAAACGACCAGATCTGGTACAGCAGAAAGGGGACCGCGAGAAATACACAGACCATCAAGGTCAACTTGAACGGAATCAAAAATGGTGACGCGACATCAATCGCGATCATCTGACTACCAGGCAGGTAACGCAACAACGGCGAAGCCAACGCCGTATAAACCTCATTCATGAACGGGAACAAGCAAGCGAACAAGACGACGACGGACAACATCATCTTCATCAAGCGGTTACGCAGCTCGATCAGGTGAGAAAGAAACCCCTGCTCTTGTGCGACCGAAGAATCTTGAGTAGCCATGGATTAACTCGAGCCGCCTGTTCCCGTGCTTTTACTTCCGGAATCAGTAACCGGTTCGACTTTGCTATCACTTGCATCAGAGCTCA
>CAYUZB010000073.1:0-19299 GCA_964449565.1 uncultured Granulosicoccaceae bacterium
CGCCCCACCCGTCGTGATGATTCGTATCTTTCGGCGGCGGCAGAACGCGATCATGGCGGCCTTGAAACGAATGTTGTCGATGGCGTCAATCACCACATCGAACTCCTGATCGAGATAGTCTTCGAGATTATTCTCCACCAGGAAATCGTCTTCTGCCTGTACGTCACAAGTGGGGTGGATATCCGCCAGACGCTCCTTCATGACCTCAACTTTCGACCCGGAAATAGTGCCATGCCGCGCATGCAATTGACGGTTGATATTACTCACCGCAATATCGTCATGATCTATCATCGTCAGATGTCCGATACCGGTCCTCACCAGCGACTCGGCCGCCCAGCTGCCCACGCCGCCCAAGCCGACGACACAGAACCGCAATTGCGGTAACAACGAATAACCTTCGGAGCCAAAAACTCTTGCCAACGCGCCAAAAGAAGCCTGGTGCTGATCGTCGACAATCGGGTCAGAATCAGCATTCTGACGCGGCTGTGGTGGCGTTACAGTCACCGCTGGCGGCCTCGACAAAGAAGGCCGGAGTTGCAATAGTCGATGATGATCTCAAGAGTTGGCATGTCTATATTCTACGTTGTCGTGATAACAGTCTGTACACCGGCATCACGACCAATCTAGAGCGCCGATTGACTGAACACAACACACGATCCAATGGTGCCAGCTATACCCGTGGCAGGCGCCCCGTGACACTTGTTTACAGCTGTGAAATGTCTGACCGTAGTAGCGCATCCCGAGAAGAATGGCGAATCAAGCAATTGCCACGCGAGCGCAAGGAAGCGTTGATCAGATCACTTCAGATGCCTAGCCATCGCCTCCGCTAAGGAGTACACTGTACGGCAGCTAAGGCGTGGTTCAGCTCAGCCAAAGTCACCAGCAGCAAGCCTGCATTGGCCCTGTCGAGTTGAACCCATGGCTCACTCGTTCCTGCTGCATCCGCTGTTTTCCACGGTTAGTCCTGATAGCGAATCACTTGTTTGAAGTGGTCTGTCTGGTCAGGATGAGCTTACGCCGCATATTAATAATGTTGAGGTTGATTAAGTGAAAAAGATGTTCATTGGTGGTCTGCCACTGGAGTCGACCGAAGAAACCGTTACAGACTTGTTTGCCGAATATGGCAAGGTGCGCTCTATCAAGCTCGCCTCAGATGTATTCACGGGCAAGTGCAAGGGTTTTGGTTTCGTCGAAATGGAAGGTCATGAAGCACGTGCGGCCATCGCCGGCCTGAATGGCAAGATTGTTGGCGACAAATCACTCAAGGTTCAGTTCGAAGAACCCCGAAAAGGGGGTAAGAAAGGCGGCCGCCGCCGCTAGTTCTCAATTTACAGAAATGCCTGCCAGACATTTATCGGCAGGCAGTTGCTGCGCACCGATTTACCCTCGCTACAGCTGATCGATCCGCGGCGAGGTCATCATTCAAAGGTATTGGCTTCATTTCCAGGTTCGATTTGAGCCTATCAAAGACGGCGACACGCCCTCTGGTTAAGCCTATACTTGCCCTGTAATCCGGCAGGAAGAACTTGCAAGCGACAGACATCAGTAACAGACTCACGGGCCGATCGATTCGGAGTTTTGTCGTGCGCAACGGCCGCATGACGCAAGCCCAGTCAGACGCTATTGATCGCTTGTCGAGCACTTATGTCTTGCCCTACCAGACTTCCCTGATCGATCTTGCTGCGGCATTTGGCAACCAGGCACCCGTCTGCCTTGAAATCGGTTTTGGCAACGGAGATGCGCTACTGGAGATGGCGCAGAACGAACCCGACATGAACTTCCTTGGCGTGGAGGTGCATAGCCCGGGAATCGGTCATGCCTTGCTCGGTATCGAATCCAAGTCCTTGAGCAATGTACGTCTTATCCAGCATGACGCCATCGAGGTGCTGGAAAACATGCTAGGCGATGCCATGCTGGCAAGAGTGTTGCTCTTTTTCCCAGACCCCTGGCACAAGAAACGTCATCACAAACGCCGTATCGTGCAACAGGATTTTCAGGATGCGGTCGCCCGCACCCTGATCTCCGACGGCATTCTGCATTGCGCAACCGACTGGGCAGACTACGCGACGTGGATGCTCGAACGTCTCGAGAGTGATGAACGTTTTGTCAATCAGGCGGGCCCCGGTGCGGCATCACCCCGCCCTGAGTGGCGACCGGTCACCCGCTTTGAACGTCGCGGCACACGCTTGGGACACGAAGTCACCGACCTCATCTACACACGAGAGAATCGTATGAGTGCAGCACAAGAATGACTGATCAGCTCATCTTGAGTGTTGAGATGATCGTCGTACTGTCGCTGCTTGCCATTACGATAGTGTTGTTCGCCTTCGAGATAGTCCGCGTTGATGTAGCCGCCATCTGCGTCATGGTACTACTCGGTATCAGCACGATGGTTCCCTGGATCGAACCACTGATTTCCCGCGAAGATCTCTTTTCCGGCTTCTCAAGTAATGCCGTCATCTCGGTCATTGCCGTCATGATAATCGGCGCCGGCCTCGATAAAACCGGATTGATGGGGAAGCTTGCTGCGCTTATCCTGCAAAAAGGCGGCAAGACCGAAACCCGGATCATCCCGTTGGTTTCCGGTACCGTGGCTTTCATCTCAAGCTTCATGCAAAACATTGGCGCGGCCGCACTTTTTCTGCCAGTCGTCTCGCGAATCTCCGCACGAACGGAAATACCCATGTCTCGTTTGCTGATGCCAATGGGCTTCTGCGCAATTCTCGGCGGTACCGCGACAATGATCGGGTCCAGCCCATTGATTCTGTTGAATGATCTGCTGCTGTCTTCAAACAAGACACTGTCGCCTGATCAACAGATGGACACCTTCAACCTGTTCTCGGTCACACCCATCGGTATTGCATTGATCGTCACCGGTATCGTGTACTTCGTTATTGCCGGACGCTTCGTGTTGCCACGCATCAACGTTTCCGACACGGCACGCACCTCTCGCGCCTCAGAGTACTTCGAAAAAGTGTACGGCATCAGCGGTGAACTGCTTGAAGTACGTGTCACGGATGACAGTCCGCAAGTGGGACAAAGCATTCATCAGGTCGAGGAAAACAATCCCAACACACCGTTGATGCTGGCACTGTACAGCGGTGATGTCGTCAAGGTACCACCCGATCGCGAAGAGATGATCTGGGTCAATACCCGACTGGGTTTGATGGGCGACAAGCGACAGATCGAACTGTTTTGTGCCGAGAACAACTGGGAAGTCAAAGGCGAACCAGATCGCTTTGCTGATGTACTCAATGCGCAGCACGGCGGTATCGCCGAGATCGTTGTACCACCGGGTTCCAGTCTGATCGGTAAGACGATCGGTGAAATAAAACCCCGTCGTAGTTACGGCACCAACATCCTGCAGATCTATCGCACCGAAGAAGTCATCAAGCGCGGTTTTCGTGATCAGATATTGCAGGCAGGTGACACATTGGTCGTACACGCCAGCTGGAAAGATTTAAGCGCACTCGCGCGCAACCGCGATTTTGTGCTGGCAACCGATGTGAAATACGAGGATGTCCGTAGCAACAAGATCAAGGAAGCCTTGATCTTCTTCGGCCTTGCCCTCGGCTTGTTTCTGTTGACCGACAGCTTGTCAGTGTCATTGCTGACCGGTGCCGTTGGCATGATCCTGTCAGGTGTTCTGACGATCGATGAAGCCTATGAATCGGTCAGCTGGCAAACCGTTTTCTTGCTCGCGAGCCTGATACCACTAGGCATCGCCGTTGATCAGACCGGTACGGCTGCCTGGATAGCGCAGGAAATACTGACCCTGGTCGGTGACGTGCCCAACTGGGTCTTGCAAGTCGTGATCGCCCTGCTGGCAACGTTCTTTACGCTGGTGATGTCAAATATTGGCGCCACCGTGCTGCTCGTACCATTGGCCGTCAATATCGCCATCGCCATTGGTGCAGACCCTGCGGTCTTTGCATTGACGGTGGCAATCTCAACCTCAAATTCCTTTTTGATACCCACCCATCAGGTCAACGCCCTGTTGATGGGTCCTGGTGGTTACAAGGTCGCGGACTTCATGCGCGCCGGCGGCATCATGACGATGCTCTTCCTGATCGTCAGCCTGCTGATGCTGAATCTGCTGTTCTAGTTATCAATCGCAGCCGCCTTGTCCAGACGCCTGAAAGCCAGAAACAGACCCAGCCACGTCAACAAGGCTGAAACTAGAATAACCATCGTGATTAACAAGCCTTGGGATAGTGGCGTGCTTGCCGCCAAGGTCGCTTGAGCGTCAGCATCAATACCTGTGTTGGTATTGCGATTGGCTGAAGCTGCTCTCGGTGTGTTTTCGATATAGAAACTGGCAGCATCCTCTATCTCCAGTACCGCGCGCCGAAAAGCGGCGAGATCCTGTCCAGCGACCTCGTCAACCTTGGTTTCATAAGTCATCGATACCGTCAGCTGAGTCCCACTTGCATCAAGCTCATGCGTTTTGCGAAAGCGCATCCATTCATTGTCTATTTCCGCATCAAGATCATCGAGGCGTAATTTCGATGGCAGTGATACCTGCCAGGTTTCATCCACGATCACCGGATGCCTTAGCGCATAGGGTTTTATCCGACCCGAGGTTTTTTTAACCTTGTCCAGATAGCCGATGATTTCATCACCATATACCCATATATATTCATCAACATTCTCGTCTTCAAGCCACAACTGATCAATACGGTAAGCTTCCACGATCTCGAGCAGACCACCATCTTGCTCCGTGAAAGACGGCAGGCCATTTGCCACGATGCTGTCGAAGTAATCTTCGTAATACACTTCGTAGTCTGAACCGAGAGTCCTTGGACCATCAGTGTCCAGGCGATAGCGTATGGATTCGGCCAAGGATCCCATGCGATGAGTGGTAACCGCAAGATGATGTGGTTCATCTGCATTTGGTGCGACGGTCAAGCTCTTGGTGACTTTCAATCGCTTGCCAGAACGAGTTGTGTTCATGGGCGTCAGCTCAGTGGTGTCGGGCGACAACACCAGGGCACGCCCATAGTTCGGTTCATGAAACTCACCCAGGGCACCCTTCTGATAACCGATGGTGGGATCAATGAAATGGGACTTTCCCGCATGCGAGACATGCACGATGACATGATTGAAGGCATGCAGACGCAATGGGTAGTTGTCCGCATCCAGACTGCGATGGGTATTTACCAAAGCCGCTTGCGCATCGACACCGAGTTCTTTGAGCAAAGCCATCAACAGCAGGGTCTTGTCTTTACAGTCCCCGTAGCGCCGACCGAGCGTTTCCTGCGGACGTGATGGCCAATGCGAATTGGTACCAAGTTCGACACCAAAGTAACGCACTTCATCTTGTACCCATTGCAGGGCCGCACCAATCTGCGCCGCCTTGTCATCGTGAGCCGCGCGAATCACACCCGCTAGTGCCACAAGTTCAGGTGCCGTGTCCCTGGGTAACTGATACATCGGCAAGGCCCAGTCATTGACCGATTTCCAGTCAGCCATGTCACTGAAGACAATGGCGCCACTGTCGTCATGCCGACTGGGAACATAGTCTTCGTGTTCGGTCTCGGGCAGGCCGAATTGATCCAGAACCACTTCTTCAACCAGCTCGTCTCGTGTGATGGTCAGTGGTAATTCGGGCCCGCGAACGCGACGATACAACGGCCTGCTGCTTGAGCTTAAGATGCGAGTGTATTGCCGATCGAGCGCAACGCTTCGTTCAGTGCGAATCATGATTTCACGATTGTCCGCGAAAATAGGATTCGCACCCGCCAGTGTGTAAGCGTAACGCACCGTATCCCCGACACGCACATCGTCAAGTACGATGGCCAAAGTCTGAGTACCGTCGTAGATCAGCGCATCAAGCTCTTGCTCGCGTTGTAGCACGGTACGTCGCGATGTCGCTAGCTTGTCAATGATTTCTGTACCTCGCAGTACGCGGATCTCGTGCAAGGTCAATTTTTCGTAACTCGGATCGAAACCGATTTCTATCGTCGAGTAGTTTTCCACACCATAACGGTTGGTCAACTCAAATTCGTTAGCATAGTAAGACGACGTCTGGTCTCTGTGCACGCCATTGTATTGATAGTCTTGTAAACGGCTTCGAAAACCGTAACTGTCTTCGGCACTACGTTCGAGATCAGGATCAAACGGCGTGACAGGTTTTACCCATGCGGCAGGTGCACCGATCAGGTACTGAAGTTCGTCCTTGCCATGCGTACCACTTTGTAAAGAGCTCGTATCGGGTGTTGCCAGACTGGCATAGATCTCGGTACGGCCGCGAAGATCATCGTTGGCATGCGCGAGTGAGCCAGTTAGCAGAACTCCAGCAACACTGAGGCTGAGCAGCATCGGAGCGCGCAAGACGCTGCGAGTTACCGAGGTTCGGAGAGGTTTGAGGTAAGTATTCAAATCGCTGCAACAGTTTTCAACTTCATCTGTTGCTTTGGCGGCGGATTTCGAGAAATACTGCCAAGTTTTCGTGCTTTACGTGAGCCGTGACACGTCACCACCTAACCAGCCCAGGGGATCGTCGCGATTCACGCCCTGCATAAAGGGTTTTCGCCGCTCACGATGGGTTATCTGATACACCAGACCGATCCAGTTTCCAACCATTGCTTCACCGCTGTCATGCCAGGTATTGTGAAGTCGGTCACGCAACAAATTCTCGGGGAAATCAGGCGGCCGTGCGTTTTCCTTTCGGGCCTTGATGACCTGTACGCGGTACTCATCCAGCAGGGCGCGTGAAAACGGGTCGAAGTAGTTCTCCGGAAAAGGCGGATAATCATCGCTCTGCCAATTGATGTACAAGCCGATTTCTCGCTTGTATTCCTTGAGCAAGCTGATCGAATCATATTCCGGGTGCCCCTGAAAGAACACCGTCCTGAAACCATCAGGACTCACACCGAGCTGAACTCCAGGCTCCTCCCCAACGATTAATACGTGTAAGCCCGCGGATTCAAACTGCGCTTGAGTCACCTCATTGAAACGTGAATGTGGCACCGACAATCGAGTATTGGTATCACCGACCAAGGGGTGGTCTCGCCGCACGACTTCATGTTCGAAAACACCCCAGCATTTGCGTTCAAGTTGACGTCGCTTGAGTCCATGGCGCGCCAACACAACCGCATGCGTTGCCAAACAAGAGCACAGCGTTGAGGTGACATGTTCATCGGCCCAGTTGATCACATCAAGCAAGGGCTCCCAGAAAACCTCCTGATCAAGATGAGGTTGGGTCACATTGGCACCGCTGATGATCAACGCATCAAGCCCCTGCTCTTTGATCGATGATAACGGTTCATAAAAAGCATCAATGTGTCCTCGTGCCGCTTCACCGCGAGGAATTTCATCAAGCGTAAACGGGTGCACATAAAACTGTGAAATCGGATTGCTGGAACCGATCAAGCGAAAGAATTGTCGCTCTGTGGCCGCCAGTGCAGCATCCGGCATCATGTTCAACAATCCGATATGCAAGCCACGGATGTCCTGTTCACTCGCTCGACTGGGTGAAAGAACACGATAGCCTTCGCCACGAAGACGTTCGTAGGTGGGTAACTCGTTGTGGGCGACCAGTGGCATCAGAGACGTCGATCAGGAATCAAGGGCACTGCCAATCAGAGTCAGAAATTCGTCTGCATTGCTGACCTCGAACGCGTCACGTGCCTTGATCGCATAACCATACTGCTTTGCTATGGCCGCATAACGCGGCACTCGCGCTCGGAACAGATAGGGGAAGACCCAGCGAACAAAATCAGCGGGATCAATTTCGGTTGCAAATTCCAGTTCGCGCTCGCTCATGTATTTGGCCAGACGCTCATCCAGAAAAGCCTCGCGATAGTACAGCGGTTTCGGATCTGCAGCCGCCCGTTCAATCAACGCTGCCTCATCTTCAGGGCTGGCCTCGATATAGATGATCAAGGTTTTGTCTGCAACGGATTTGATCAGCGTCGCATCGTCCATCTCGCAAAAGCTGCCACTTGCATCGTTCAGAAAATGATCATAGCCATAGATAGTGCGGGCTTTGTCGACAAAGGCACTGGTATCTCTTGTCGCCTCGATCTCCGCGTCGAGGTGCAGTTTCTGGCGATACTTGAATTCCTCGAGAGCCAGGCCACCCTTGTCCGGGTTGCCCAGCATGCCGAGAAAGGTGGATAAGGGTTTGAGATTATCCACCGTGATGTTGTTACTGATGTAAATAGAATCAGACAACAGCAGTTCACGCAGAAAAGGTACCTGCATGGCCTTGGTTTTTATATTGTCAAGAATCGGCTCATCGAGATAACGCGTACCAATACGGTAGTCGACAGAGTAATGAAACCAGTCGTCATTGCGCAGCATATTGGCAAGACGGGTCTTGCCAACACCTGACATACCCAGCAAGGTGACGCGCTTGCGCGGCCACGAAAGGAACTCCTCGCGTGTCATTCGCATAGGTCAATTGAACGTGTCGCACTGGTTGGGATCACCCGTGTTCAACCCGCGGTACAGCCACTCCTGACGCTGCCGCGATGAACCATGAGTAAAGGCTTCGGGACGTATCCGCGCACCGGCTCGACTCATCAAGGCATCATCACCGATCTTGGCTGCCGCGTTCATGCCCTCTTCCAGATCACCCGGTTCCAGCAGTTGGTTGTCCTTGTGGGCGTGATGCGCCCAGACACCGGCATAGCAATCAGCCTGCAATTCGGTCAGTACCGACAAGTGATTAGCATCGGTCTTGCTCACTGCACGCTGACGCCTCTGGACTGCCATCGACACGCCCAGGAGATTTTGTACGTGATGGCCAACCTCATGCGCCAGAACATAAGCTTGGGCAAAATCGCCACCTGCGCCCATCCGCTGCAATTCACGAAAGAAGTTCAAGTCAATGTAGACCTTGGAGTCGCCCGGGCAATAGAACGGACCGGCCGCAGATGAGGTGTAGCCGCAGGCAGAATTGACACCACCATCGAAGATGCGCAGTTTGGGCACTTGATATTGCTGGCCATTTTGTCGAAACAATTTTGCCCAGACATCTTCGTTATACGCGAGCATGGTCGAGACAAAGGCTTTCGCCTCGTCATCACCGCGCACTTGACCGGCAGCACCTGGCGATAATTGTGGCCGCTGTGTAACCTGACTGCTACCACCACCGCCGCCGAGAAGGCCTGTTAGGTCGGTGCCAAAAAACAGCCCGAGCAGCAACAGGATGATCCCTGCACCACCACCGACTTTCATGCCACCGCCGCCACGCGCGCCACGTCTTCCAGGGCCCATACCTCGGGTGTCTTCAACGTTTGTACTACGGCGCCCTTTTCTCCAACGCATTTTCGCTCTCCATCAGATCCTTTATTACCACGTTGGAAACTGTCTGGACAGTTCCGCCACGATGGTAGATTGTTACACGTTTCGCGATGTGTATCAGGCCAGTTGAAGACAATGCTTAATCCGTCGACGCCCGTATTGATCGATAGCCACGTTCATACCGACGATGAACGTCTGAAAGCTGACAGACCGGCGGTGTTGCGCGCCGCCCGCTCTGCCAAGGTAGTGGCCCAGGTGGTACCAGCCATCAGCCAGCGCCTGTGGCCTAGGGTGCAGGCAGTTTGCGCGGCCGAAAGCGATCTGTACGCCTGCTACGGGCTGCATCCCTGCTTCTGCGACGAACATATGGACACCCACATTGAGGAACTGCCGCTGTGGCTTGGACGAGAACGTCCCGTTGCCGTCGGTGAATGCGGACTCGATTATCAGATTGTCGACGCCGACCGGGCCAAACAGCAACAACTGTTCAGTGCGCAACTCGCACTGGCCCGCGAATTTGATCTGCCGATCGTGATCCATGCTCGGCGAGCAGTCGAAGATGTCATCCGCATGATTCGTTCCTCGGGTCATTATCACGGTGTGGTGCATAGCTTCAATGGCTCCGTACAGCAAGCCAGTCGCCTGATCGATCTCGGCTACAAACTGAGCTTTGGCGGTGCGGTCAGCTATACGCGTGCCAAGCGTTTGCGCGAGATGATTCGTCACTTGCCGCTAGATGCCATGCTGCTTGAAACCGATGCCCCGGATCAACCCGATCAAAGCCATCAGGGACAGCGTAACGAACCCGCCTACCTCGTTGATGTGTGGCAAGCAATCAGTGAGCTTCGCAATGAAGACGCCAACGAAATTGCCCACGTAACAACAGCCAACGCGATAGAGCTGTTTCGTCTACCTTTGACTATCGACGTTGATTCGCTCACAGTTGAACATTGACCGACAGCGATATAGGTTCGAAGACAACTGAATCGACAACAAAGTCGACAACAATAAATCTGTATTCACGGACAAACCAACACCATGAGCACGCAACGTCGATTCATCCAATGTGATGTGTTTACATCCACGCCTACTAAAGGTAATGCATTAGCGGTTATCCTTGATGCTGAAGGTATGAGCGATGCTGACATGGCAAGCTTTGCCCGTTGGACCAATCTTGCTGAAACCACCTTTTTATTCCCACCCGAGCATCCAGATGCCGATTACAAGGTGCGCATCTTCACACCGACACGCGAAATGCCTTTTGCCGGGCACCCCACCTTGGGCAGTTGCGCTGTGTGGCTACACGCTGGTGGTGCGCCTGCAAGCGTCGGACTGGTTCGGCAGGAGTGCGCCATTGGTCTTGTTGATATTGATTTGACCGGCGCTCGCCCCGCCTTTGTGGCACCACCCACAACAATCGAAGCTTTGCCCGAGGAAAACGCAAGCGCCATCATCGAACGCCTTAATTTGAATGCAAGCAAATTGACAGGTACTGCCTTGCTGAACAATGGTCCGGTTTGGCAAGTGATCGAACTCGCCTCTGCCGCTGATGTACTTAGCGTTGATTCATCACGCGTACGTTGGCCGGAATTCAAGGCTATCGGCCTGATCGGGAAACACGATGGTACACATGAATGTGATTATGAAGTTCGCATGCTGGCACCATCGAGTGGCATGAGTGAAGACCCGATTACAGGTTCATTGAATTCAGCATTGGCTCATTGGTTGGATAGTCAGGGGCGACTTGAAGATAACTTGCTCATCGCACAAGGTACTAGCATTGACCGGCATGGACGAGTGTATATCAGCAACATCGATAACAAGATACTCATTGGCGGCGAGACGCATATCCTTGTGCAAGGGTCCGTCACTATATAAGTACAAACAATATATAGGTACAAAAATTAAGTGCAAACAATTAAGTACAAAAAATCCTTGTAGCAGTAAAGGACCGTTCCTGCAGGTTAGTCACCTCAATCAGCGTCCAGCAATTGCTTGAGCATTCCATCGGGGTTATTCAAAAACTGACGCGTTATCTGAAAGTGCTCCGTGTCCTCGTAGTTCGATTTTTCAATCCCCCGCTCCGTGATGAGTTGTATATCGGCATCAGGATAGGCCATCAATATCGGCGAATGGGTTGCTATGACAAACTGACAATTCTTGTCAATCAACTCTTTCATTCGAACCAACATCGCCATCTGCCTTGACGGCGACAAGGCAGCTTCAGGCTCATCAAGGATGAACAGGGACTCTCTGGAAAAGCGATTCATCATCAACGACATGAATGATTCACCATGGGATTGATGATGCAAGGAATTCCCACCGTATGAATCCTTGATGGGCGGTGAAAAAGCCGGCTCTTCATCCAATGCGTCGATTTCACTGGCGACGTTGAAGAAACTCTCCGCGCGCAAGAAGAATCCATCGCGAGCTTTGGCAACACCCCGAGACAAACGCAAGTATTGATGCAGTTCAGAATGAGATTCACGTGTCGTAAACGCGAAATTTTTGGTCCCGCCTTCCGGATTGAAGCCCCAGGCAATAGCGATCGCTTCAAGCAAGGTAGATTTCCCCGAACCATTTTCACCGACAAGGAAGGTCACCTTCGGGTGTAAACGAAGTGACTCGAAATCTTTGATCGCGGGCAAAGAAAACGGATAGCACGAATAGTCCGGCGCTTTTTCTTCTTTGAGCCGAACCTCGATCAGGAACTGGCGACTAATGGCATCCATCACCTCTAGTCGCTCGTCAACCCTTGTAAGGGAATCGATCCTTGACAGTGATCTCAGCCATACGGCCTTCAATCCATGCTTCAGTTTCGGCCATGATCGTTGCCGCATCCTTGCCCGCGCTGGTGATGACAGGCCCGATCGAGACAGTGATTTCACCAGGCCACTTGATAAAGCCCATGCGTGGCCAGAATTCTCCGGCATTCATGGCAATGGGCAAGACATCGTATCCGGATTTCTCAGCGACAATAGCGCCACCGATTCGGTAGTTGGGTTCTGCACCCACCGGGCGTCTGGTCCCTTCCGGAAAAATCAGCACCCAACGGCCCCGCGACAGTCGATCTGTTGCTTGCTCTGTCATTTGCTGGATGGCAGAGCGCCCTGATTTGCGATCAATCATGATAAACCGCAACACCAACAACACCCAACCAAAAATGGGAATCCATTGCAAAGAACGTTTGGCAACATACACTGCCGGACTAAAGGTCATGGGCAGGAAGTAGGTTTCCCAGGTTGACTGATGCTTGCACAGAACAATGCAGGGTTTGTCCGGCAGGTTCTCTTTTCCTTCCAGACGCCATTTGACGCCACAGATATACCGTAGCCCATAGACGTTCAGTCGATTCCAGAGCACTGCCAGAGAATAACCCCAACGATACGAAAGCAGACCGGCGAGCAACACTGGTGCACCCATGAGCAAGGTCACCACGATCTGCAAAATCCAGAAGATAAGGCTTCTGAAGGTTAACCAGAGTCGATACATATCAGGCGTCTTCTTCGTCTATGGGTGCGAGCAAGGCATCAACATAACTGAGCAAGTCGTCATAGGTAGGTATATGCTCAAGCCCCTTGTTGCTGTCAAGGGTGGACTGCCCTTTACCCGTGCGCACCATGATCGGTTGTGCAGCCGCCGCCATCGCCGCTTGCATGTCACGCAAAGAATCACCGACCAGTACTACGGTACTCAGATCAATATCCAAACGCTCACTGATGCTGTACAACATGCCAGGCGCGGGTTTGCGGCAGGCGCACTGGTTTGCATCACTATGCGGACAAAAAGCCACTACATCGATGCGACCACCTGCCTGGATAACCATTTCATGCATTTTTTGGTGGATAGCCTGCAGCTCATCAAGCTCCATCAAACCGCGCGCGATACCGCTTTGGTTGGTGGCCACGGCAACGTGCCACCCAGCCTGATGTAAACGGGCAATTGCATCAAGGCTGCCGGAGATCGGCACCCAATCATCGGCAGAGGTGATCGGTTCACCGCGATCCTCATTGATGACGCCATCGCGATCAAGAACGATCAGCTTCACGTTTTATCCTGCCCTTGCAGTCGCGAAATATCCGCTGTTGCGCAACACAGCTCATTAACTTGTTTGATCAAGGCAAGCCGGTTGTCTCGTACAGCCTCATCCTTGTCCATGACCATGACGCCATCAAAGAAACTATCCACCGCTTCACGCAAACTTGATGTGACCTTCATGGCCGACGCGTAGTCACGCGAATCAAGATGATCGTTAACCCGACTAGACTGTTTATCAAGCACAGCAAACAAGGCTTGCTCGGCAGAGTCGCTCAGCAAAGCTTGGTTGACATTTTCCGGAACGGATGTGTCTACCTTCTTGAGTAAATTACCGATACGTTTGCTGGCCGCTGCAAGTGCAGCGGACTCTTCAGTTTTGCGAAAGGACTCAATCGCATCAAGGCGCATTTGCATATCTAACGGATGCGAGAGCCTTTTAGCCAGAACCGCCTCGACAGCCTCTGCGGCGAAACCGCGGTCAGCCGTAAAGTAGCCGCGTAAACGTTCGAGCATATAGGCAAGAACCTCGGCGCGAAGCTCATCCACCTTGACTCCACGGAGCACATCGCCGTATGTCTCGATAGACTTGTCGATAAGCGCGGACAAATTGATGTCATGTTGTTGTTCGATCAGAATTCTGAGAACACCCAGCGATGCACGACGCAAGGCAAACGGATCTTTAGCCCCGGTCGGCTTCATGCCAATGCCAAATATGCCAACGAGGGTATCAATCTTGTCTGCAATCGACACGATGGACGCTATCGTATTACCCGGCAGCGCACCCCCGGATTGCTTAGGATAGTAATGTTCTTCCATGGCAACGCAAACATCATTGCCATGACCATCACGCAGCGCATAGTAACGGCCCGCAATGCCCTGCATCTTGGCAAGTTCCTTGACAATTTCAGTATTCAAGTCACATTTGCACAGACCGGCTGCGAGACTGGCAGCAGCTTCATCGGCACCCAATGCAGTCGCAAGCCATGATGAGACTCCTTGCATGCGAGTGCATTTATCCGACACGCTACCGAGCTTCTCCTGAAACAACAAACGATCAAGGTCACTGCGATGTGATTCCAGGGTGCGTTGCTTGTCCTGATTCCAGAAGAACATCGTATCGGCAAAGCGCGGTCGAATGACACGTTCATTACCATCGATCACCGTTTGAGGGGACACTGATTCAAGGTTGGCTACCGTGATAAATGCGGGCATCAATTCACCCTTGTCATCGAGCAGTGCAAAGTAACGTTGATTTTCCTGCATGGTTTGTATCAACGCCTCTTTGGGTATCTCGAGAAACTCGGCATCGAAGGTACCTGCCATGGCAACCGGCCATTCAACCAAGGCATTGACCTCGTCGACCAGCTCCTCATCCATCACAGGATCACCGCTGAGTCTTGCCGCTTCACGTTTGACACCGGTGACAATCTTTTCCCGTCGCTTGCTCGCATCGGCCACCACATGAGCTTGCTCAAGCATGTCTTCATAAGCGGAGGCTTGGGCAACCACAATGGGTTCAGGTGCGTGAAAGCGATGTCCAAGACTGGTATTGCTTGCACTCAATCCCAGCAACTCAAGATTCAAGGTGGCACTACCGTGCAGTGCCAGTAACCAGACAACCGGTCGCAGAAATTCATGTGCCTGATCACCCCAGCGCATGCGCTTGGGCATCGGCATGGTCTTGATGATATCCGGCAGGGATGATTGCAAGAGACTTTCAAGCGTTTCACCCTGTTGCGTTTGCTTGACCGTCAGCCAGTCCCCTTTGGGGGTACTGATGGTTTGCAAGTCGTCGATACTGACACCGGCCGAACGCATAAAACCCTGCAAGGCTTTGGTCGGTTCGCCATCCTTGTAGGCAGCGGCAAGTGACGGACCACGTCTCTCGACTTCCTTATCCGCCTGACGTTCACCGACGTCGGATAAGCGCACCGCGAGACGACGAGGCGTCGCAAATATTTCTGGCGCTGTGTCCGCCAGCCCTGCGTCGCTCAGAACCTTGTGTACGCCGTTGCCCAAGTGACTGGCAAGCGCCATCATCGAACCTGCTGGCAATTCTTCGCAACCCAATTCGATCAGCAAATCAGCCACGGGTCACCTCACCCTTGTCGCTTTTCTTTTTCGAAGTCGAATCAGCCGCGCCCTTGGATGCACCCTTGGCTGCAGCCTTGGCCGCTGCCTTCGCGGACTGATCCTTCAACAACGGAAAATCCAAAGCTTCGCGTTTCGCTTGCCAGGCTTCTGCAACCTGTCGCGACAAGGTTCGTACGCGCAGAATGTAGCGTTGTCGTTCGGTCACTGATATGGCATGTCGTGCATCAAGTAGATTGAACGAATGAGACGCGCGCAGCACTTGTTCATAGGCTGGCATCGGCAAGCCCTGCTCACACAAATGTGCGCAGTCCTTTTCGCATTGATCAAACTGCAGGAACAAGGCATCAACATCGGCATGTTCAAAGTTATAGGCCGATTGTTCGACTTCGTTTTGATGAAAAACATCACCGTAAGTCACAGGACCTGCAGCAGTGTGCCCCCAAACAAGGTCATAAACACTTTCGACTTGTTGAATATACATGGCCAGACGTTCGATGCCATAGGCCAGCTCACCCAGTACCGGATTGCAAACAAGACCCCCACATTGCTGGAAGTAGGTGTACTGCGTGACTTCCATGCCGTTGAGCCAGACCTCCCATCCTAAACCCCAGGCACCTAAGGTCGGTGATTCCCAGTTGTCTTCAACAAAGCGAATGTCATGCTCGAGCGTATTGAAGCCAAGCGCTTCAAGGGAGCCGAGATAGATGTCCTGCATGTTTTCAGGTGAGGGTTTCATCGCTACCTGAAACTGGTAGTAGTGCTGCAGGCGATTCGGGTTTTCGCCATAGCGACCATCGGTCGGGCGTCGCGATGACTGGGTATGGCAGGCATGCCATGGCTCGGGACCAATGGCCCTGAGAAAAGTTGAGCTGTGGAAGGTTCCAGCGCCCATCTCCATGTCATAAGACTGTTGCACCAGGCAGCCCTGCCCAGACCAATAGTCCTGCAGAACGGCGATCATGCCTTGGAACGTCTTGACATCGGGCCTTGCATCGAGCTTTGCAGCCGCATCGACCATGGTGATTCTTAATCCTCGGAAAAAGTCCGCCAGTGTACTGAATCCTCAGCCACTCGCGGGATACGCTACACTGCCCGCGCGATATTGCCGCGTGCCATCAGAATTTCAACGGCCGACCGAATTGCACCATTTTAGTGCGATACATGCTGTATCGCACTAAAATGGTGCGTATTCATATCGCCTAAAAAAATTAACTCATTGATTTTTATAGGTTTAATTCATCTTTAACGCCTGGTACATGCCGTGCACTACCTCTGTGAAGGCTGGTGCAAAGTACACCAGTTATTAATTCATCCAGAAATTACGAGGAAAAAACATGTCCGCCAGTGACGTTCTTAAAACCATCAAGGATAACGACGTTAAGTTCGTCGATTTTCGCTTCACCGACCCCCGAGGCAAGGAACAGCACACGTCTGTCCCCGTTTCGCAATTCGAAGAAGATGTCTTCGAAGATGGCCAACCGTTCGATGGTTCATCCATCTCAGGTTGGAAAGGGATCAATGCATCAGACATGTTGTTGATGCCGGATGCGTCAACCGCCGTACTCGATCCATTCACTGAAGAGAGCACAATCAATATCCGTTGCGACATCATCGAGCCTGACACCATGGAAGGCTATGAGCGTGACCCACGCTCGGTTGCCAAACGCGCAGAAGCTTACCTTGCATCAACCGGTATCGCCGACACGGCCTACTTCGGCCCTGAGCCCGAATTCTTTGTGTTCGACGATGTTCGTTGGTCGACTCAAATGAAAGGCATGAGCTATGCGATCGATTCAGACGAAGCCGAATGGAACTCGAACAAAAAAATGGAAGGCGGCAACATCGGTCACCGTCCTCGCGTCAAAGGCGGCTACTTTCCCGTACCACCCGTTGATTCACTGAATGACTTGCGTGCCACCATGTGCCTGGTGCTGGAACAGATGGGTGTTACCCCTGAAGTTCATCACCATGAAGTAGGTACTGCCGGACAGTGCGAAATCGGCACCAAGTTCGACACTCTGGTCAAGCGTGCTGATGGTGTACAAATTCTCAAATACGTTGTCCATAACGTCGCTCATCAGTTTGGTCGCACCGCGACATTCATGCCCAAGCCGATTGTCGGCGACAACGGTAGTGGCATGCACGTTCACCAATCACTATTCAAAGGTGGTGACAACACATTTGCTGGCGATCTGTATGGCGGCTTGTCCGAAACTGCCTTGCACTACATCGGTGGTGTCATCAAGCATGCAAAAGCGATCAATGCGTTCGCCAATGCGTCAACCAACAGCTACAAGCGTTTGGTACCTGGTTTTGAAGCACCGGTCATGCTGGCCTACTCTGCCCGCAACCGTTCAGCCTCTGTCCGAATTCCATACGTCTCCAACCCGAAGGCGCGCCGCATTGAAGTACGTTTCCCTGATCCAACCGGCAACCCATACCTGACATTTGCCTCTCTGATGATGGCAGGCCTTGACGGCATCCAGAACAAGATCCACCCAGGTGATGCATCTGACAAGGATCTCTACGACCTGCCTCCTGAAGAAGCAGCGAACATTCCACAGGTGTGTTCATCACTGGATCAGGCCCTCGAAGCACTCGATGCGGACCGTGGCTTCCTGACAGCCGGCGGAGTCTTCACTGATGATCAGATCAATGGCTACATCGATCTGAAGATGGAAGAAGTGACACGTCTGCGTATGTCTACGCATCCGGTTGAGTTTGATATGTACTACAGCTGCTAGTTTCTGTTCTCGAAAATCTGCAAGATAAAAAAGCCCGCATCTAGCGGGCTTTTTTTTAACTTACTTACTTGTTACTTGCGTACTAAGAAATATATCGCGAGCAACAATTAGTCCTTCGCATTATTCACACAAACTGGCGGCGTAGCTTCCGAGATACCAGTATCCACAACGAAGATACCATCATAAGTATCATCAAAAATGGATCGCGTTTGCCGCCAGGGCTAGCTACCGAACACCCTACCCCATCCAGACCTGTTTGAATTCTCCCGGTCGAACTTGCTCCTTGCGCTTGCGCACTTTCGAGCAAATCTGGAACGCCGTTATCGTTCAAATCCGGCAACACAGCGTTGGTAATTGGCGTCTCACTAAATGGAATGAAACCATCGCCATCAGGATTGGTATCGAAGCTATCGACAATACCATCTCCATCTGAATCAGGCAGATCAGAAAAATCGACATCCGCTTTATCGACGATTCCATCGCCGTCAATGTCATCACCACCAATCAAATCAAAGTCAACATTGTCCGGCACACCGTCACCATCTGAATCAGACCACGCATCAACACGCCCGTCATTGTTCACATCGGCCCCGCCCGATTCAGCTAAGTCAGTCAGGTTATCGCCGTCGCTATCCAGATCAAGGTGATTAGACGCACCATCATCGTCGGTATCGAGAGATGCGTTAACACTGACGCCGTCGGCCAGACCATCATTGTTCGCATCAACAATGTTATCAACCTGGCCGTCACCGTCGTTGTCCACACCCGAGCCGAGAGACTCGAAAACATCCGACAAGCCATCGTTATCACTATCAACATCCAAACGATCGACAAAACCGTCGCCATCGAAGTCAGCATCTGAAAGTGGTGCTACGCCAACACCGTCGTCATGACCATCGCCATTGTTGTCAATAAAATTATCAACGATGCCGTCACCATCGATATCACTGCCACCAGCTTCCAGTGTATCGGTCAAACCATCGTTGTCACTATCCCGATCCAGGAAGTCTGGGATGCCATCGCCATCAGTATCAGTGGGCACACCTGTAACTCCAGCTTCAACACTATCCGGCAACCCATCATTATCTGAATCGATATCCAGATAATCAGGTACGCCATCGATGTCAGTGTCATCAGTACCTTCTATCGTATCTGGAATACCATCGCCATC
>CAYUZB010000074.1:0-12569 GCA_964449565.1 uncultured Granulosicoccaceae bacterium
CCTGTGGCGAACAGGTGGTCACTGACTTTTAAAAATCGTTCGAAAGGCGCATCTTCCAGCAGTAACGGCAATGTGTGAGGAAATCGCCCGGAGTTGCCAACAAGATCCCAGTATCGGGCAAATCGGACCATACGCTGTACGGTCGAGAAGTTTACATCGCGCGTCGCCAGGACCCGATAGGGGGCTGATGGCTGGTAACGCATTTCGAACGCTTGCGTATGCCGCTCGATAGGCGTGCCCGGCAATCTTTTAAGAATGCCGACCTGAATCTCCTGCGGACCGAGCCCATGCAATTCGTCAAAGCCTTGGGCAAAACTCTCCAAGGTTTCGCCCGGCAGGCCGAAAATCAAATCAGCGTGAATATGGGCCGTCGTGTGTTGTCGTATCCATAGAAGATTGTCACGCGTGCGCGCATGATTCTGCTTGCGGCTGATCAGCGATTGCACCTCCGGATTGAATGACTGAATGCCGATTTCAAATTGTAGGCAACCGTCAGGGAACTGTATCAACAGTGCCTTGAGCGGTTTCGGCAAGCGATCAGGTATCAGTTCGAAATGCAGAAAGAGTCCCTTGTCGATATGCGACAGAAAACACTCAAGTATGCGTTGGCTGGTTTCGGTCTTGAGGTTGAAGGTGCGATCAACAAACTTGAAATGCCGTGCACCGCGTTCGATCAAATTATTCATCTGAACAAGGAATTGATCGATATCAAATCCGACCGCTGTTTTATCCAGTGACGACAGGCAGAACTCACACTTGAACGGGCAGCCACGTGATGCCTCGACATAGAGCACCCGTTGTTGCAAGTCTTCGCTGGAATAATAAGGGTAGGGTGAAGCCAGTTCGTCAAGTGCTATGGGCAGCGGCGAAATGTGTTTACTGGCAACACGGTTTTCGAGAAGGTCGTTGCACAGTTCGGCGAAGGCTAAATCTGCTTGCCCGCTGATGATGTGATCAACTAACTGTGCCAGCGATGACTGGTGGTCGAAGCTGGCTTCCGGTCCACCAATAACGATGATGATCTCGGGGGCGATGACCTTGATAAGGCGTACCAGTTCTGTTGTCTCACGAACATTCCATATATACACACCCAGACCTAGAATCGATGGTGCATCATCGAGTAGCGTTTCGGCAATATCTTCGACGCGCTCGTTGATGGTGAATTCAATCAAGCGGGTGTCAGTCTGCAAGTCGCCCATATTGGCATAGAGATATCGCAAGCCAAGCGAGGCATGGATATAACTGGCATTCAGCGTTGTCAGGCAAATCGACGGCATGTGATGATAAGGGCGAGTGGGTACGGGTATCATAGGCGGATCAGTGGCCACATCCAACCGCCTTGTGATGAAAATTTCAGACGTTGAAGTCTTTGTGCTCAAGACACCGCTTGATGAGCCATTCGCCTTCTCACAGGGTTGGGTTCATCAACGAGCCGCAACACTGGTCAAAGTATCTACTGATGATGGACTGGAAGGTTGGGGTGAGGCATTTGTCCAGGGGCTCGAAGCGCCGGAAATCTCGGCGGCCGCCATAAGCCATGCCCTGAAACCTTTGGTACTCGGTGAAAACCCGTTGGACACATCCGTGCTGTGGCACAAAATGTACAACACGACCCGAGATCATGGTCGCAAGGGTTCGGTCATGTCAGCGATCAGTGCCATCGATATGGCCCTTTGGGATATCGTGGGAAAATTCCATCAGCAATCGATCGCCGTTTTACTCGGCGGCCGACAGCGTACTCGTATTCAACCTTATGCCACCGGGTTTTATCGTCTGTCCGGTCAAGGTGAAGCACCGCGGCTCGTCGAGGAAGCCTTGCAACACAAGGCGAATGGTTTCACTGCCATGAAGGTCAAGCTGGGCTTCGGACTGGCGGACGATATCGCAGTAATACAAGCCATAGGCAAGGTGATTGATACACACAAAGTTGACCTTATGGTTGATACCAATCATGCCTATGGACGAGCAGATGCTTTACAACTTGGGCGTGTGCTTGATGAATTGCATATTGCCTGGTACGAGGAACCGGTTGCACCGGAGGATATTGGCGGCTATGCGGAGCTGAGATCAAGACTTGATACGCCAATTGCCGGTGGTGAGAATGAACACAGTGCGTATGGCTTCAATCAACTTTTCCGCCATGATGCGCTTGATATAGCGCAACCGGATATCGGTTCTTGTGGTGGTTTTACGGCAGCGCGAGATATTGCGGCAATGGCACAAGCCAATGGGGTATTGCTCAATCCGCATGTCTGGGGCTCGGCTGTTGCACAGGCCGCCTCCGTTCAGTTTATTGCCTCACTCGCCGTTGCACATCATTCTTTGTTTCCGCGCGAACCCTTGCTTGAATTTGACCAATCATCACATCCCTTTCGTCAGCATCTGGTTGACGCACCACTAGAGATGCGCGATGGTCAAGTAGATGTACCAAACAAACCGGGACTGGGCATAGAAGTGCAAATGGATACTGTCAATCAGTACGCGAGTTGAGTCTTTGCCGTGAACAGCTTGCTCAAACTCCGAACGCTATCGCTATCGTTTTTACTAAGCCAATCGTTGCTTTAGTGTTTGTATATGTGCAGGTCCAACCTCGCAGCATCCGCCGATAATGCTGGCACCGTCACGTACCCACTGTTCGGCAAATTCTGCATAAGCATCAGGTCCGAGATCTTTGCGTTTCTCGAGTAAGTCGACTGTTGCGCCGATACTATCGAAAGCGTCGCTGATCGATGTAAAACCGTTGGCATAAGCGCCCAGTGGAACGCCTAGCCCTTTGAGGCCAGCAACCGCTTGGGTAACTGCTTCGGGCACCGAACAATTGACAAGAACTGCAGCTGGAGCAAATTCCTTCACAAGCGCCTTGATCTCCTTTATCGATTCGCCAGAACGTAACTTGTTGCCATTGGTATCGTCTACCGAAAAAGCGATCCACACCGGCTTGCCATGAGGGACTGTGCCCATTAGCGCACCGCGCGCTTGATCTATCGATGACATGGTTTCGGCGATATAGAAATCGACATAGTCTTTTTGCAGCTTGCATATTCGATCATAAACCTCGGCAGCTTCAGCGGCGGGTGGGGATTTGTCCGGTTGGTAGGAGAAACCTTGCGGGCCGAGGGAACCTGCCACCAAGCCAGAGCCGTGAGTATCACGGGCATTGACCGCTTGTTTGCAGGCAATTTCCTGCAGAGATTCAAGTTGGTCGAGCATGTCGTGATGTATCAGACGGTCGGGCAATACCGAATAGGTATTTGTGGTCGCTATTTCGGCACCGGCGTTGAAATAATCACGGTGTACCTCGCCGACAAGATCCGGGTTGTCCAGTAATGACTGCACCGACCATAGAGAGGTTGTCACACCACTACGGCTGATGAGCTCCTGGCCCATGCCACCGTCTAGAAGGGTAATACTCATAATGTAAAGAACTCTGCGTTACTTATTGTGGGGTTGGAATGAGTTTGAGAATACGTCCGTTACTATTATCAGTCAGAACGTACAAGTATCCGTCTGGTCCCAATCGAACATCGCGTATCCGTTCGCCCAAAGCCGTTAACAGTGACTGCTGACCAATTGTCTCGCTGTCAATGGTTACCCGTCGTAGCTCACGTGCTTTGAGTGCAGCAACCATGAGATTCCCTTGCCACTTTGGATACTTGTCGCCGTTCACAAGCGCCATGCCAGCGGGCGCAATGGATGGCGTCCAGTGCAGCATCGGGTCGACCGTTCCATGCAGTTCAGTGAACGGTGAGATGGCGGCACCTGAGTAATCTTTGCCGTGAGTTGTGATCGGCCAGCCGTAGTTACGTCCGGGCACAATGACGTTGATTTCATCGCCACCGTCAGGACCGTGCTCATGCGCAAAAACCGCGTCTTTCTCTGCATGGACAATAATGGCTTGCGGGTTCCGGTGGCCATAGGTCCAGATCTCAGGCAGGTTACCTACGCCATCGATAAATGGATTGTCAGGTGGCACCTTGCCATCATCCAGCAGACGAACAATCTTGCCAAAATGGTTGTCCAGCAGCTGTGCCTGTTCGCGATAATCGAAACCATCGCCGACGCTTAACAGCAGACTGTTGTCAGGCAGAAAGGCAAGGCGGCCTCCATAATGTACGGGTGTGTCCTTGAAAGGCTGTGCAGTAAAGAGAACTTCAACATCAACCAGAGCATTGCCTTCGAGTTTCGCTCGTATCAGGCGAGTGGCATTGGCTTTTGCGCTGCCATGCGCAAGTGTCAGATATATCCATCCATTGTTGGCGTGATCTGGGTGCAGAACGACATCCATCAAACCACCCTGGCTTTTTGCGTAGACAGGCGGAACATTGGCAAGCGGTTCTGATACCTGGCCCTGGTCGACGATTCGAAGCTTGCCTGAGCGCTCGGTTACCAGTAGCCGGCCATCGGGCAGGAATGCCAGCGACCAGGGGTGGTCCAGGTTCTCGGCAATGATTTCGACAGCGAGCTCATTGGTCGCGGAATCATCAGCGATCACTGGTGTAACGATTGCCAGGCTGATGATAATGCCTATGGCAAACTTGATGGCAATTGCCAATCGACTGAGTTTCTGTTTCAGAGTGAGCATGAAGAGGTAAGCGCTGGAATACGAAGTAAGGTTTGGTTACTGGATCAAGTCGGATTCAACTCGGTTACAATACTACGCCATGCGCAACGCTAATAGATCGCTTTCAACATTGTTTACCGGCTTCGGTTTGTCCGCAGTCGCCACCTATGTATTCGCCAGCGTCTTTCACACCCAGACCATTCTCCACGGCTTGACCTCGCTCGGCATCACTGTCTCGTTCATGGATCGACTGCGCATGACCGGTGGTGATCTGTCAGGTTTGATGGCCTATTCCTTTGTTATCGCGATCGGTTTGTTGGTCGCCTTTTCGGTGATGGGTTTGCTGGGTCGCAGCTTGCCGCTCAGCCCCTGGGTTTGCTATCCCGTGGGCGGCGTGTTGGCCATGTTGACGATGTTACTCCTCATGAAAGCCGTCTTTTCTATTACACCGATTGCCAGCGCCAGAGAATTGCCTGGTCTGCTACTCCAATGCTCGGCAGGTCTTATCGGCGGATTGGTATTTGCCCGAGTGCTTGTCTCTGCTGACAAGGTTTGAAGCTCGTTCTTGTCTCTGCCGACAAGGTATGAAGCCCACTAACTTGCCGGTCGCGTGGCAAGCACATATTCGGTATCAGTTTTATTCAGCGTGACTTGAACCAGCAGATATCACGTTGCTTTCATCATACGTTTAATGCAACGTTGATACATCAACGCATTATTGGATTTGCTGCCAGGCTGTATAAACCTTTGAACCGCTTTGCCGCTTCAGACGCAGTGCCACGATGGACATCGAGATTGCCGACAGCGTGGGATCGACGCGAACAAGTTCGCCACGTTCGATTGCATCTCGTGCCAAGGACAAAGGTACCCATGCCAGTCCGAGGCCTGCCACCGAAAACTGTAGGGCGGCGGTAGTCAAAGCCGTTTCTGCAACCCAATGTACCCGTACCGATGCATCAATGGACGCGTTTAGTGCGCGCATGATCACTGGTCCAAGAAATACATCGCTCGGATAAGCCACAATGCGCAAGATGCCAGCATCGAATTCCTGTTGGAACACATCACGTTGTTGACCGGCTACCACTGGAACGAGTGGTTCCTGTGCCAGCAGTTTGCTTTCGACGAATTGATCCTGCTGACCCGGTATCTCATCGTCGAGCTGATAGACCAAGGCGATGTCGGCTTTACGTGTTAACAACATCGCATGGCATTCATCTCTGTTGGCTGAACGTAATCGGATACGAACACTCATCTGATCGGTTATGGACCGAACCAGTTGCGGTGCGATGGTTGTGCTGATGGCATGTTGGCTGACCAATACCAGCTCTTCGAGCTGACTGTCACTGCGATGCAAAGCGCTTTTCAAAATGCGCAGGGACTGGGCTAGCTCACGCATTACAGGCTCATGCTCGATAACGTGTGCGTGCAATCGTATGGGTTTGCGAGAACGATCGAACAGCTCGGCACCGATCGCGGACTCGATGGCGCGAATGCGCCGTGAGAAAGCGGGTTGCGTCAGGAAGCGTTGCCGAGCCGCTTCGCTGAGCGAGCCAGTATCTATGACAGCCAGTAAATCATCGAGCCATTCGAGTTTCATGCTGTCTACGGCCTAATATGCAATTAGTGCATATTATGGCCGGTAAATGGCATTTGCTAAAGGACATTTTCCACCGTATTTTGCTCGTTTGGAACCTAATAAGGCGCTTTCATGCATCTTTCTCGTTTCCCGCGTGTTCATCTTGCTCATTTACCGACGCCTCTGGAAAGGCTAGATCGATTGAGCCGCGAGTTGGGTGGTCCGGAAATCTGGATCAAGCGTGATGATTGCACCGGCCTTTCAACCGGTGGCAACAAGACGCGAAAGCTTGAATTTTTGATGGCGGAAGCGCAGGCTCAAGGCGCGACCTGCGTGATGACGCAAGGCGCAACGCAATCCAACCATGCGCGACAAACAGCAGCCTTTGCCGCGAAGTTAGGGATGGACTGTCATCTGTTGCTGGAAGATCGAACAGGTTACGAACAAGCCAATTATCAATACAACGGTAATGTGCTTCTCGATAATTTGCATGGTGCTAGCAGCGAGATGCGTGAAGCGGGCCTCGACATGAATGCTGAGATGGAAAAGGTTGCCGAAGAGCGACGCGCCAGCGGTCAGTCGGTCTACACCATACCGGGTGGTGGCTCCAATCCGGTCGGCGCACTGGGTTACGTTAACTGTGCGATGGAGCTTGTCAATCAGGCGAATGATCGGTCGCTGCGCATTGATCATCTTGTGCACGCGACAGGAAGCGCAGGTACACAAGCGGGTTTGGTAGTTGGGCTGCAAGCCATGAATGCAGGCATTCCGTTACTGGGCGTTGGCGTACGTGCGCCGCGTGATGTGCAAGAAGGCAATGTTTTCAAACTTGCGGAAGCCACCGCTGTACTGTTGGGTTGCCCAGGTGTTGTAGAACGAAGCGATGTCGTGGCGAATACGGATTATGTTGGAGAAGGTTATGGCATACCGGCACCGAGCACGCTTGAGGCAATAGCCCTGTTTGCACAGCTCGAGAGTATCTTGCTTGATCCTGTTTACTCTGGCAAAGGTGCTGCTGGATTGATCGATCTGATTCGTCAAGGGCGGTTCGTCAAAGGGGAGCGCGTTGTGTTCCTGCATACGGGCGGCTCAGCTGCTCTTTT
Organism: uncultured Granulosicoccaceae bacterium; assembly: GCA_964449565.1. Lineage (GTDB taxonomy): Bacteria > Pseudomonadota > Gammaproteobacteria > Granulosicoccales > Granulosicoccaceae > Granulosicoccus. The sequence continues at coordinate 7,241 of CAYUZB010000074.1, forward strand.
TGGTTATGGCCACTGTTTTACCGATAATTTGCGGCAAGGCTAGGCAAGGATGACTTGATTTCGCATCGATTCAAGTGTTATCAAGGTGGGTATTCGAAGTAGAAATGCGGTTATTCGAAGAGGTGGGGTACTTGTCATCAAGGCTGTTCTTTGGCTCGGTGGCAATTCGTGGAATTGACTTTCATCAAGGGGAGAATAGAAATTGAAAAAACTAAACTTTAAACCGGTGGTTTTTGCATCAGCCATGGTGCTCGGTAGTGGTAGTGCAATGGCAGCCGAAAGCGTCAAAATTGGTGCGCCTGCCTGGACGGGAGCCCAAGCGATTGCGCATCTGATTCAGGAAATTGTGGTTACACGTATTGGTGGTTCGGCTGAACTGGTGCCCGGTAATAACGCAGCGATATTTCAGGCGATGGATCAGGGCAAGGGTGATATTGATGTACACCCGGATGTCTGGTTACCGAACCAGCAAACCTTCACGGACAAGTACGTCGATGGTGCAGGTACGGTTGCGCTCAGTAGCAACTTCTATGAAGGCAAGCAGAATTTTTGTGTAACTAAAGCATTCTCCGAAGCGAATAATGTGACATCCATATTTGATCTTGCTCGACCAGAGATTGCCGAATTGATGGACAGCGACGGTAATGGTAAAGGTGAGGTCTGGATTGGTGCACCAGGTTGGGCGTCCGCCAATGTTAATGAGGTCAAGGTGCGTGATTATGGTTTGATGCCGTTCATGGAACCGATTCGTGCCGATCAAGCGGTAATGACTGCACGTGTAGGCGATTCGGTCAAGAAGAACGAAGGCTATGCATTCTATTGTTATTCACCGCATGCCATCTGGTTCCAGCATGACATTGTCCGTCTTGAGGAGCCTGCATTTGATCCTGAAAAGTACATCGCTTTGCAACCGTCTGATGATCCAGACTGGTTCAAGAAGTCGACAGTCATGACAGAAGACGCATTGAAGAAAGTACAAATCGCCTATTCCAAATCGCTAACAGAACGTTCACCGGCGATCGCAGACCTGTTGGCAAACATTGCGCTCGATGGTGACGTTGTCAGTAGTTTTGCCTTCGAGATTGAAGGCGGAAAGGACCCGGCAGATGTTGCCAAGGATTGGGTCGCAGCCAATTCGGATCGCGTTGATTCATGGCTCGGTTTGTAGGGTTGTTGTTTTAAGTCAGTTATTTGTTGTTACGCGTGGCATCAGGACGTTCGAAAACTTACCCGAAGGGTAAGCCGAAGATCACCTTCGGATAAGCATCCTGATGCTACGTGCCCAACCGCCCAAGAGATGTGTCAAATTCGCATGAGCGTGAGTGAATCCGCCGCCATTGCCCTGAAAGATGTTTGGAAGATCTTTGGCGACAAGGCTGACATAGCCTTGGCTGATATCAGAGCCACGGGTATTGGAAAATCCGAAGTGCTGGAAAAGTACAACTGCGTTGTGGGTGTTGCCGATGTCAGTTTCGATGTACAGCCCGGCGAAATATTCTGTGTGATGGGTTTGTCTGGAAGTGGCAAATCAACCTTGGTCCGGCACGTCAACCGCTTGCTTGAGCCGACTGCAGGTTCCATTATGGTCAATGGCTCTGATGTGATGGCGATGGGCGCTGAGGCGCTGCGACGTTATCGCAATGAACACATCGCGATGGTGTTTCAGAATTTCGCCCTGATGCCACATAGATCGGTGTTAGATAATATTGCCATGCCACTGGAGATTCGAGACATCCCCAAGAACAAACGTCTTGAAATTGCGCAACGAAATCTCTCGATGGTTGAGCTTGATGGCTGGGGTAACAAATTTGCCCATGAGCTATCCGGTGGCATGCAGCAACGAGTAGGGCTGGCACGCGCACTCGCCGCTGATCCGGAGATCCTGTTAATGGATGAGCCATTCAGTGCGCTTGATCCCTTGATCAGGCGGCAACTGCAGGACGAATTCATGAAGCTGTCATCGGTGATGCAAAAGACAACGGTATTCATCACGCATGATCTCGACGAGGCGGTCAGAATTGGCGATCGTATTGCCATCATGCGTGATGGTCGGGTCGTGCAAATTGGTACGCCCGAGGAAATCGTCATGCAGCCGGCAGACGACTATGTATCCGAATTTGTCGCAGGTATCTCAAGACTCAAGGTCGTTCGTGCGCACGCGGTCATGCAAGCGGTTGGTGATGGAGACGAGACAACGCTTCGTGATGATGCACCGAGCTTTGCGCCGGATGATAATTTGTCTGACTTGATCACGGCGGCTATTGATTACGATGGCACTCTTCGCGTGGTAGATGCGTCCGGCAAAACAGTCGGTTCCATCAATCGAGCTAATCTGTTGAAGACTGTTATTGAAGGCACAGAAACCTCATGAATAGTGATCAGAACACCGTGAGCGTGGTAAGTGATTCAAGTGTGGCAGGCGATTCAAGTGCGTTGGGAAATTCAGCCGGAGCACCTGATTCAGTTGAACAGGTGGATACCAGAAGTTTGATTGCGGAATTTGTCGAGACGAATCCGGATTACTACACGCAAAAATTCGAGATTATTGGAGAAAAAACCGGTTTCGCCTGGACATTCAACTGGGCTGCAGCCTTGCTGGGCCCTGTCTGGTTTGGCATGCGAAGTCTTTGGAAATGGGGCTTGCCTTTTGTCATGCTCGAAGTGTTTGCCTATATCCAGATTGCGCGTGGTTGGTTTGGTGACCTAGGCGCAGAAGCACTTGACCGCATTTCGCAGATTCAAGGTACCCTGGCATTTCGCAAGGAGCAGCTAGCTGCTGCGATCGAAAAGAAAGCGGACAATGTGCCCGTCTTTGAAAGAGCTATTGCATCACTTGAGCAGGCTATAACCGATATTCAGGCAGAGGCCACAGCCGCTCAGGCAGCAGGTGTGTCAATTGCGCTGGCGGGGCTTGCCATGTTGATCGCCGTCAAGTTGTTGCAAGGCTTTCTCGCCAATTCGGTTTTTGAAAAACGTTATTTCCATTGGCTCTCAGATAAAAGCCTGCCTTCGGGTCTTAGTACTTCACGGACCTTTGCGAGCGCAGGCTTTGTTTTTCTGACCATCGTGGTCAGTGTTGTCCATTATGCGTTTCCGGGAAAGTTTAAATTTCTCACTCAATTTCCTACCACGAGTTCCATCCGTTTGACAGCTATCAGTTGGGTCGAACAATTTTTTGGCTGGATGACTGAAAAAGGTGATTGGTTATTTACCATTATCACCAGAGGTATTCGTTGGGTGCTCGACAATCTCGAACTGATATTCGTCGGTACACCGTGGATTGTCATAGCAAGCTTCATCATATTACTGACCGCTTTGGCGGCGGGTAGACGGGCTGCGATATTTTCCGGTGCATTTCTCGCGTATATGGGCTTTCTCGGCTTTTGGGAAAAGGCCATGACCACACTGGCTCTTTTGGGTACGGCGGCTGTGCTGAGTATCATCATCGGTATTCCGCTCGGCATGTTTTGCGCACGCCGGCCGCGAATATATTCTGTCATTCGACCGATCATGGATTTCATGCAAACCATGCCGGCGTTTGTATTTATGATTCCGGTGATTGCATTTTTTGGTACTGGAAAGCCTGCCGCGGTCGTGACAACCATGATCTTTGGTGGCACGCCGGTCGTGCGTCTGACCGTACTAGGTTTGCGTGGGGTGCCGGAGTCCATTCGCGAAGCTGCTATCGCTTACGGAGCCTCGAAGTGGTACTTGCTGCGAAAAGTTGATTTGCCGTTGGCTGCGCCGTCGATTCTTGCTGGTATCAATCAAACTATCATGCTGAGTCTGGCGATGGTTGTTGTCGCATCCTTGATTGGGGCCAAGGGCCTGGGTGAGGATGTGCTTGAAGCCCTGCAATATGCCAGTGTGGGTCAAGGTATACTAGCGGGATTCGCCATCCTGTTCTGTGCCTTGATTCTTGATCGAGTGGTGCAGGGTAGAAGAAGTTAGTCGAGCTCTACAGGGCAAAGAAGTTTATCGAGTTGGACAGGGTAAGAAGTTATTCGATGCAGGCAGTCACCACACCGTCGTCCGATGCTGCTGATTCATTATCAAAGGCGGTTACGTCGTTCATATACCGTCAGCCTGATACGACGCACCATCTACAGAAAGCGCTAGAACACGATCCGCAATTTGCTCTTGCGCACGCCGTATCGGGACTGATGTTGTTTGGAGCCCGTTCGGTATCGCTGACAAGCCTGGCACACGATGCCTTATTGAAAGCGCAACAACATCGGGGTGGAGTCAACCAGCGCGAGTCTCTATATATCGAAGCATTGGAACTCGTCTTGTCGGGCCAGTTAAAAGCTGCGGTCAAGAGATATGAGACCATCCTTGAGACACATCCTACCGATGCACTGGCGTTGGCTCTGGCGCAGAGTGAATTGTTCTGGTTAGGCGATATGCAATGGTCCGAGCGCATCTCGGCCAGTGTGGACAAATACTGGACTCCCGACGTGCCAGCTTATACCGCTTATCTGGCTATCCGGGCGTTTGATCTTGAAGAGCTTAATCAATTCTGTGAAGCTGAGCGCGTGGCGCGTGAATCAGTTGAGCTTGATCCAGGCAATATCTGGGGTACGCATGCGATTGCGCACATCATGTTGATGCAGAACCGCATCGACGAGGGCAGCGTCTGGATGCGGGAGCGCCAGCATCTCTGGACGTCGGCCAATCAGATGCAGTTTCATCTGGCCTGGCATCAATGTCTGTTTCTTCTCGAGCAGAATGCGCAGGATGAAATTCTTGATATCTACGACAAGCGTGTGCGTAATCGACAACACGCCTTGTGTGAAGCCTTACCTGATCTTTACATCGATATACAAAATGCTGCGAGCTTGTTATGGCGACTGGAAAAGTGTGGTGTGAATGTTGGCAACCGTTGGGAAGAACTCGCTGAGGTCATGACGCCAAGAATTGATGACATGAGTAATCCCTTTACCAGTGCGCACACCGCATTGGTGTTGACGGCTACTGGTCAGCATGATGATTGCCAGAGACTACTTGATTCAATGCAATCATTTTCACAGGATGCGTCGCACGATCTGGCCTCACGTTATGCAGACGCCGCGATTCCCTGTGTGCAAGCGGTCATGGCCCACAGTCGTGACGATCATGCTGCGGTCGTCAGGCATCTTGCACCGGCACGAACTGCACTGTGGCAGATGGGTGGAAGTCATGCACAGCAGGACATATTCCATCAGCTACTGGCCGATTCCGCACGGAAACTGGGTGATGAGGAATTGTTTGCAAGTTTGCTAAAGGAAATAGAACAAATTGGTTTTACTGCACCGCTTGGCCGCGCAGGATATCAACACGGCTGACGCGC
>CAYUZB010000074.1:12669-19104 GCA_964449565.1 uncultured Granulosicoccaceae bacterium
ACGATTTTTAGTTTGTCGAGGTAGGATATAACGATTGTTCAACTTGGCTTGATGCCAGATTCACGGCGCGGGTATTTTTGATGGGTAAGCTTGGTTGATCGTGAGCTAGGTTGATACGTGAATGGGTTTGATGCGTGGATTTGTCAGACAGGCACGGCGACCATCGCCATGAAGTCGCCGATTTGCACCAGCCCCGGAAAATGTCTGCCACACAGAATACCGCTGCGTTTGGCGTGATAAACCACAGGCTCCTCGCCATTGCGCTCGCATGACCAGACCCGTGCAATGGCATCACCCTTGTTGATCGGCTGACCAAGATCGACCAGCGGTTCGAACATCCCAGCATGTTCAGAAAATACAAAGCAATCACCGTCCGGCATGTTGAGATTGATTGTCGGCGTTGTCTCTGAATCGCCTTTGAGAATACCGGCGTGAATAAGCAGGTTTCTGACGCCTTTTCTGGCAATAGCAACGGTCTTCGCCGTTGCTGATCCGCCACCGCCAAGCTCGGTTGAAACAAAAACCTTGCCTTGATTTTCAACCGCGGTGTCGTACATGCCGACATTGTCAATTTCCAGAAGCTTTACGGAGTAAGGCGCATTGAAGGCTTGCACGGCCGCCATGCAAGCTTGTTCCTGTTGCTTGTTTTCAAGTACATGAGAGGCTGCAAACGGCACGAAATCCAACGTCTTGCCGCCTGAGTGAAAGTCCAGAACGATATCCGCCATCGGGATAAGCGTTCGCTCGAAATAGTCAGCGATTTTTTCGGTTACCGATCCATCGGGTCGTCCCGGGAAGCTTCTGTTCAAATTGCCCTTGTCGATCGGTGATGTACGCGTACCCGCTCTGAATGCTGGATAGTTGAATGCCGGAACAATGATGACTGTTCCCGAGATGTCGTCTGGCGACAGAGTTAACGCAAGCTCTTGTAAGGCTATCGGACCCTCATACTCATCACCATGATTGGCGCCGGTCAATAGTGCCGTCGGTCCAGCACCTCGCCGAATGACACTGATCGGAATCATGACGCTGCCCCAGGCCGAGTCATCTCGGCTATAGGGGAGTTGCAGAAAGCCATGATGTCGGCCATTCTGATCGAAGGGGATCGTGGCAGTTATCGGATTCGGTTTCATCTATTTTTTGACAATCAGTTTGCGCGGAAAGTTGGCGAGGCATTCAGGTTCACCATCACGAATGATAATACTCTCTGTGATTTCGAATCCCCAGCCATCCATCCATAGCCCGGTCATGAAATGAAACGTCATGTTCTCCCGTAGTTCTGTTGTGTCTCCTGCTCGTAGCGACATGGTACGTTCACCCCAGTCGGGTGGATAGGACAAGCCAATCGGATAACCCGTTCGATTGTCCTTCTCGATACCGTGCTTTTTAAGCACAGAAAAGAACGCCAACGCGACGTCCTCGCAGCGGTTGCCCGCGCGTGCCTTTTCAAGACCTGCATCCATTCCTTCAAGCACGGCTTGCTCGGCATTCAAAAAGGTGCGGGTGGGTTCTCCGAGGAAGACAGTTCGCGACAAAGGGCAGTGATAGCGACGATAGACGCCGGCTATCTCGAAGAATGTTCCTTCACCGGATTGCATCGGCTTGTCATCCCAGGTCAGATGCGGCGCGTCTGCGGCTGGCCCTGATGGCAATAACGGTACGATAGCCGGATAGTCGCCGCCTGCGCCCAGTTCATCGCTGTAACGGAGCCCGGCATCGTAAATGTCAGCCACCAGATCGCATTTCCGTATGCCCGGTTCGATGTTGTCAACAATACGTTGATGCATGCGTTCAACGAATTTGCCAGCCGTACGCATGTAGTCAAGTTCGGTGGTCGACTTGATGGCGCGTTGCCAGTTAACCAGTGCAGTGGCATCGATAAAGTGGGCGTTTTTCAATTGCGTCTGTAAGGATGCAAATGCTTTGGCTGAAAACCAATAGTTATCCATCTCGACGCCAATGCGTAGTCTGTCCCAGCGACGTTCACGCAATTTGCCACACAAGTAATCCATTGGATGACGCTCGACTGACTGCACATAGTGGTCGGGATAACCAATAATGTTCTCGTGTTTGAGAAAGCTGGTTCGCTTGGCGCCATTGGCATCTTGTGATCGGCCAAACCAGACGGGCTCACCCTCATGAGTCAGTACCACACATTGATGAACGTAAAAGGACCAACCGTCATAGCCGGTGAGCCAGGCCATATTCGATGGGTCGGACACAATCAGCAGCTCGATTTCCGCCGCCTGCATGGCATGCCGGGTTTTTGCAATCCGAGTGGTGTATTCCTCGGTGCTGAAGTGCAGGGTGGGAGAGCTTTGCATCAAATTAGTATCTCTTGCGTCGCGTGTTGATCCGGTGTCCTTAAGCGTAAGATTCCCGCTATTAAAGCATTGGACACGGAACACTGATCAAGGCATGTATGTCCGCCGTTTGCCAAATGACCATTGGTAATCCACACCAACGGTGATAGCCATACAAGAGTGACCGCTATACCTGAGTATCTACAACAATACCCAGATAGGCCAATCAGAGGTCACCAGCAACACCGTAACTCGGAGCTACCGAAGGATTGATTGCCCGGTTCAGATAATCAAGCATCTGTGGTTCATAGTCTGTCCATAGACGTCGAAGTTTTTTCACAGGATCTTCATCGTCCCAGTCCACGCGCAGATCAACCAGAGGAAACGGCATGCGATCAGCCACAATCAAGGCGGCGGAATGTACTGGACCTTCTTCGCCACCTGCAGCAATGCCTGCTTCAAGGCCCATTAGCAATCGCTCGGCGAGATGTGCATCAGTCGATGCCAGAAAGCCTTTGCTCATCGCGACGGGTACATTTTCGCTGGACAGAAGGTTGCCAGCGGCCACGCAATGGTCGGCTTCATGGACCTTATTGGTGCCGAGTATTTCGTCACCGGTAAAATGCGCCGTATTGCCTTTGACATCGATTGCGGTGAGTTGCCGATAATCGATGTTTTCTCGTCCAGCGACAACAGCGGCGATGGCCGATTTTGCATCATGACCTTCTTGCATTCGATCCAGCACCAATGTAGCGAGGTGTGGATCAGTCACATTCTGTGTGGCAACAGCACCGACGCCTGCACGTGCATGGGGGCATCGGGAGCCTACACTTATTGATGAGGTCGTAATGGCTACACCAAACATCCCGGTACGTGCACAGTGGCCAGCGATGGAAAAGGTCACAGCATCTCCTCAGATTGATCGTGAATCACGCGATATCGCTACACAGACGGCGTGCAAGGTAAGCCTGAAAATCATGTATCGAGCGTTCGAGCCAGCTTAACGGTCCCGATTCAGCAAAAGCGGACTCGGAACCCAAAAAGATACCTTCGACGACATGCTGATCTTCGGCATTTACCTGGTCAAAAAATTGGAGCATTTCCTCAGTCCAGGCGTCGATGTCTTCAATGGCGGCATAAACCTCTGGTGCAACCGCGAAGCCAAAACGTACCATTACTTTACCAATGCCATTGGGTCGAAGTGACAAATACCAGAAATGATCTGGCGCCAGAACGTACATATGCGACGGGAATACGGTTGGCATGACAGATGTGTTGCGCCACTTGCCTTTCAGTACCTTGTTGTCCTTATGTGCACGCCCATAGGTTGCATCATTTTCTTTGGGAAATGTCTGGTAGGTGAAGGCATCATAAGTTTTTGCTGGAAACTCTACTTTATTTACCGGCATCCAGGCACCGACCGTTGCCTTGTGTGCAACAGGCAAGTGATAACCTTCCATGAAATTTTCAGTCAGTAATTTCCAGTTGGTGTCCCACTCGTGATCCTGTGTGATTATGTGCTTGTACTCAGACATGTTGAAACGCTTGACGACTTTATCCAGTGCCGACAAGGACTCACTTAGCGGTGGCGCTGATTCATTGAGCGTGACATAAATCCAGCCGTGCCAGATCTCGGTTCGAAATTCGGGTAGGCAGGTCTTGTTCTTTTCAAAGGTCTTGTGCTCGTTCATTTGACCGGCGATCTTGAGTTTGCCATCAAGATCGTAAGTCCAGGCATGATAAGGGCAGGTCACGCGTTTACTTTGTCCGCTACCTTCGAGTAGTTGCATCATGCGATGCCTGCAGACATTCGAGAAGGTTCTGATTCGGCCTGTCGTATCGCGAATGCAGAATATTTTTTCACTGGCAATGCTGTAGGTCAGGTAGTCACCGGTATCAGGGATTTCACTGGCCAGACCGGTACACACCCAGTCCTGTTTCCAGATTTTTTCTGTCTCTAAAGCTGCGATATCTTCATTGCGAAAAAGCTGTGGAGGCGTACTCCTGGCACTTTGCCTGTTCAAGGCAGCTGTTGTCGACAGCGCTTCAAGTAGTTCGTGGGTATCGTTGACCATGGCGACGGGCTCGTAGTTGGACTCCGGGTGCTAGCGTTTCCAGTTCTCGGGACCTACTTATAATTTGTGAAACTCTAATCGTCAATTGTCGGTCGTCAGTGTCCGATTGTCTCGTTGTCAGGTTTCAGGTATTACAGCAGTCACTTCGATCTCGACCACCCATTCCGGACGGGCGAGTGCGGGTATAACAATACCAGTGGAGCAGGGGTGCACGCCTTTCAACCAGCGACCCATTTCCTGATAGACGGCTTCGCGATAACGGATATCGGTCAGGTATACAACGATGCGGCAGACAGCCTCCATGGTGGTACCTGCTTCTTCAAGCAACATCTTGATGTTCTGCATGGTCTTTTCGGTTTGTTTCGCGGCATCACCAACATGCAGGCTTTCGCGACTGTCCAGATCCTGAGACACCTGACCGCGCAGAAACACCATCGTGCCTTTCGCCACCACGCCTTGACTCAAGTCGTTATCGAGCTTCTGTTCCGGATAGGTTTCTTTGGTGTTGAACGGCCGAATGCGTTTGTGCATTGTCATTGCTTGCTTTCCTGTTGCTTGCCATAGACCTTGTCGGAAAGTCCGGCTGCCTTGTGCGCGAAATCCAAAGGACCGTTCCAGTCGAAGTTTCGATATACCGCGGCGAGCTGTGCAAACGGAGGGGACTGGGCAAACAGCTGGAACGTAAGCCTGTGTCCTGCGTAGTCGGAATTGAGGAGATCGCGTGCCATGGCGAGGAGTTTACGCCGATCGTCTGCAACCCATGATTCATTTATCGAATAAAACTTGTCCATCCACGGCTTCGTGCCCGGTGCCTTGAAGGTTGCGGCATCGGGAGTGACACAAATCTGGCCACCACAGAGCTCGCGGGCCATATGCATCATTCTTGGCAGGTTGCTCAAGGCGTGTACGCGTCCTGACATCAATAGAGACTGATTTGGCATCAGAAGCCCGTTAGGGCTTTTTTCTCCGGTCGCCACAGCGGCGGTCAGATGAGCGTTGATGCCCTCGCGCCAGACAGCAAGCTCCGAGAGTTTCTCTTGAACGGCTTGCTGCTTTTCAAGGCCTGTTTGCTTGACGTTCCAGAGCGCTGCTCCGATGATCAGGTCAGCATAGGAAAGTGTGCGTTGAACAAAGGGGAAAGCAGAGTAGCGGTGCAATGTTGTTCGAATGAAGAACGCAGCCTTTGTATGTTGATAGAAAAGTATGTCTTCCCACGGCACCAGAACGTCGTCAAGAATCATCAAGGTATCAACCTCATCGCAACGGCTTGACAAGGGGTAGTCGTCTGCGTTGCGATTGGCGAATCCACTGCGGCAAATATGTTTGACGCCGGGGGCGTTCATTTTGACGATGCAACCCAGCGCATAGTCGGATAACTTATCATTACCCCAGTTGGCGATGGTTGGTTTCAAGAAAGCCTGATCCGCGTAGGCTGCGGCGGTTTCATACTTTGCACCGCGAATGACAATACCTGCATCAGTTTCACGTACCACGTGCACCAGCATGTCAGGGTCCTGATCCTGCGGTGCCTTGGATCGATCGCCTTTCGGATCGGTGTTGGCTGAAACATGAAACGGATCAGCGTTGATCACATCTTGTATGTGGTGCTCGATGTTTCTGGCAAAGCGGGGATCGATTTCATTCAGGATGTCCTTGCCGTCCCATAGCGACCACATTTCCCCAACGGTTTCGTCACCCATGCGCGTGACAACACCACCCAGATCGTGCATCACATGATCAACGGCGCGGCGTTTGTCTTCCCAGTCTTGTTGTTCATAGGGCAGGCGCGAGCCAATGGCGAAACGCTCGCCATCGTCCTCATACGTCATGACATCTTGCGTCGCGGCTTCGTGCTGCATGTCATAAATGCGCGCCCGTGCATCAATCACCGGCTTGAATGATGGGTGGTTTGGCACATCCTCGACTCGCTCGCCGTTGATCCAGACCTCCCGTCCATCACGAATCGAGTCTCGATACTGCTCGCCGGTCTTGATCATAGGGTTCTCCGAAGGGCTAAATTCACTAAATTGTCGGTTATTTTTCTAAATAATTAAAAT